>CAKTBC010000110.1 GCA_934533005.1 uncultured Oscillospiraceae bacterium
TGATATTGCGTTCAGCTTTCGCTGTTGTCGCCTGAAGAAATTATCCGGGAGAGCTTGCGCCGGATTCGCTGTACGGCATTGTCAACCGCTTTTTCGGAGCGACCGCTGGCAGCGGCCATGGAGCTGTAAGAATGTCCTTCCAAATACAGATGCAGGACATTCCGCTCAAAGGGTGACAAGCACCGGGAAAATGTCTGGAAAAATTCGTCTGCGCGCTCTCTCGCCAAAACCTGCTCTTCCGGGGTTCTCCGTAAATCAAGGGCCGCATACGTACCGGGGCGGGTGCTTTCGCTGCCGAAAGCATCTTCCAGCGATACGCCGCTGTTGAGAGGGGTATGCTTCAAACGAGACGCCGATTTGATCGCGCTGAAAATCCGGCGCTGGATGCACAACTCCGCATACGCCTTAAAGGGGACGCCCTGCGAAGGCTTGTACTCCCGAATGGCGGAGAGAAGGCCGAGCATTCCCTCCTGCGTGAGATCCTCGCTGTCCCCACCGGCAAGAAAATACGGCCTTGCGCAGACGCGGACAAGCTGACTGTATCGAGCAGCTAAGGCGTCCTCCGCTCCGGCGGAGCCGGAAACGGCCATCTGCTGAAGCTGCTCATCGCTGAAGCATTGAAAATCTTCCATAAAAAAACCAATTTATAAACGGATTATATTAGTTTTCACCAACAAAGTCAAGAGAATTATGAAATAATTATGAAGCTTTTTCCAAAATTCCCTGTGGTATTTACAGGCTGAGCTGCTGTTGGCCGTGGAACGGGATGCCCAGATGCTCGTATGCCTTCTGCGTAACGCAGCGTCCGCGCGGCGTTCGCGTGAGAAAGCCCTGCTGCAGCAGGTATGGCTCATAGACATCCTCGAGCGTGACCGATTCCTCATTGATCGTTGCCGCCAGCGTTTCCACGCCGACCGGGCCGCCGGAATAGTATTCAATGATGCTGCGCAGCATGCGCCGGTCGAGCGCATCAAGACCGAGATGGTCGATCTCGAGACGGTTTAGCGCCTTGTCTGCCACGTCCCGCGTGATCACGCCGTTCGCTGTGACCTGTGCAAAATCGCGTACCCGGCGCAGGATGCGGTTTGCGATACGCGGCGTGCCGCGGCTGCGGCGCGCGATCTCGTCCGCGCCGGCAGATTCGATTTGAATGCCAAGGATCCCGGCGCTTCGTTCCACAATGCGGCGAAGCTCCTCCGGCGTATACAGCTCCAGACGGAGAACGACGCCGAAGCGGTCGCGCAGCGGCGCGGAGAGCTGGCCGGAGCGGGTCGTTGCGCCGATGAGCGTGAATTTCGGTAGATCCAGCCGGATGGAGTTCGCGGAAGGCCCTTTGCCAATGATAATATCAATGGCAAAATCCTCCATCGCCGGATAGAGTATTTCCTCCACCGCACGGTTCATGCGGTGGATCTCATCCACGAAGAGAATGTCGTTCTCCTGCAGATTTGTGAGCAGCGCCGCAAGATCGCCGGGCTTCTCGATGGTCGGCCCGGAGGTAATGCGCATATTCACGCCCATCTCGTTGGCGATCACGGCGGCCAGCGTCGTTTTGCCGAGTCCCGGAGGGCCGTGCAGCAGAACGTGATCAAGCGATTCCCCACGCATTTTTGCCGCCTGAATGAAAATGCGGAGGTTTTCCTTTGCACGTTCCTGCCCGATATATTCGTTCAGAAACCGCGGGCGGAGCGAGCCCTCGCCGGCATCCTCCGGCAGTGAAACGGAACGGGTTATCAGTTCATTTTCCTGCTCCGCATCCGAAAAGCTGATTGCCAAGCTGCTCCACCTCCTTTTACTTCATCATTTTTTTCAGACCCTGCCGCACAATATCCTCCACGGAGAGGTTCTGAATATCCAATCCTTTGAGCGCTGCGGCAATCTCGTTTCCGCCGTAGCCGAGCACGCCGAGCGCCGCCGCCGCGTCGGAGAGCTTGTCCCCGCCGGAGGCTGCCGCGGGCGTAAACACCCCGGACGAGCCAAGACTGCTGTCCGCGCTGCCACCGGAAAACTTATCCTTCAACTCAAGGATCACACGCTGAGCGATCTTTTTCCCGATGCCGGGCGCGGCCGTCAGCGCTTTCTCATTTCCCGAGAGGATGGCGAGCGAGAGCGACTCCGGCGTATTCGCAGAGAGGATCGCCTGGGCTGCCTTGGCGCCAACGCCGGAAACGCCGGTCAAAAGCTCAAAGCATCGTTTTTCCTCCGCGCTCGCAAAGCCGTAAATATCAAAGCAGTCCTCCCGGATGATCGTGCAGGTATAAAACCGGGCTTTATCGCCGATGCGAACACGGGAGAGCGAGTTGACCGTGGTGTTGACGGCGTAGCCTACGCCGCCGCAGTCCACGACCGCAACGGAGCCGTCAATCAGGGAAACAACACCTTCTATATAGTAGAACACAGGTTTTGGTCTCCTTCCCTTGTCAAAAGCGATGTGGCACTGCGAGCATGGCAGAGCGCGATGGCTACCGCGTCCGCTGCGTCGTCTGGGCGCGGCACGGCGTTGAGATGCAGAATCCGGCGCACCATGTCCATAACCTGTCGCTTTTCCGCCTTGCCGTATCCGACGACCGCCTGCTTGACCTGCATGGGCGTGTACTCATATACCGGCACGCCGCAGCGAAACGCGCAGAGCAAAATGACGCCGCGGGCATGCGCCACGGGAATGCCGGTCGTAATATTTTTGCTGAAGAAGAGCTCTTCAATGGAAATCGCGTCCGGATCGCAGGAGCGGATCAGCTCGTCGAGGTCTGTGTAGATCTGGTCAAGGCGCGACGAGAGCGGCGTATGCGCCGGTGTTGTAATCACGCCGCAGGAGATCATTCTCTGCCGGACACCGGTGGATTCCAGCAAACCAAAGCCGACGGTCGCAACGCCGGGGTCGATACCAAGAATTTTCATACCGCTCCCCTTTCCTATCTTATCTATTTTATCATAAAACCGGATTTCTGGCAATGCTTTTCGCACTCCCGATACACATAGAAAACGGGTTGGAGTATCTCCAACCCGTTTGGATGCTTTGCGGAAATTATTTCTGCTCCGTCCAGATGCGCGAGGAATAAAGGATCCCGGCGATCCCGGCGACGGTATCGACCATAGCCGCGAACCAGAGCTGATACGTGACGCCAAGCAGCGCAAGAATGAGCAGAACCGCCTTGACGGCAAGAACGGCCAGCAAGAGCTGGCGGACGGTAGCGCGCGTGGCTTTTGCCGCGTCGATCGCTCCCGCGACGGGGGACGCCGTCTTATCCATGATAACGGCGCTGCCCGTCTGCATGGCGGTCTCAGAAGCAAGACCGTCAACGCAAACGCCGATGTCCGCCGCGCTGAAGCAGGCGGAATCGCCGCTCGCCTCGCCCAGATACAAAACGCTGTTGACCGGATAGCGCTCCTTGATCTCCTGGATCTTTTCGAGCCGATCCATCGGCATGCACTGCGCATAGTACTCGCGCACACCAGCGGAAACAGCAGCGGTGCGGGTCTTTTCCGGGCTGTCCGCCGAGAGCATGATACACTCGCACCCCGCGCCGGAAACGGCGCTGAAGGAGGACCTGGCATCGTCTCGGATCGTATCGGAAAGATAAATGCAACCGGCGTACTGGTCGTTGACGGACATATAGACGGTAACGCTGTCCCCGACAGGGTCGGTAACGGTAATGCCGTTTTTCTCCATGTAAGCCGCGTCGCCCATGCGGATGTCGATCCCATCGATCACGGCAGTGATGCCGTCGGGCTCTTCGGTAAATTTCTCCACGAGGGAGGCATCGATTGCCTGCCCGTACGCCTTGGCGATGGACGCAGCGACAGCGGTGGATGAGCCGGATTCAGCGTGTGCCGCGACCTTGAGCAGCACCGCGGGATCGAGCCGTTCAGACTTCACGGAGGATACCCGATAAAACCCGGTGGAGAGCATCTCGTCCTTATCGAATACAACGGCGCCCGCACGGGAAAGTCCGTCCAGAACAAAGGCGTCCTTTACAACAACGCCGTTTTGCAGCGAGCGGAAAAGGCCGGCAAGATACATGAAAGGCAGCGGTGCAAGAAACGCCGTCGGGCAGGCAATAATGAGAAGAACAAGCGCGCGGTGGATGGCTTCTTCGGTGGGGACCGTGGAGAAGATCAAAAGGAGAAGCGCAATAAGAACGCTGATGCCGAGAGCAAACGGAGCATAAACTCTTGCGTAACGCTCCACGGAATCGGTCTCGGGGCCATAGACAGCGTCAGGATCGGAAACGGCGTCGATCTCGTGGGCAAAAACGGAATCCGAAGCGGCGCCGAGCACCGTACAGCGGACAGCGGCGCTGCTGTTGACTGCCCCCGCGGGGATCTTCTGCCCGGCGGTCACCTCGCGCCGGACGGTATGGCCGAAGATCGGAGCAAGATCGAGCGTGGCTGAGCCTTCGAGAATTTCAAGATCTGCCGGGGCGCGCTGGCCGCGGTCAAGAATGAGAATGTCACCAAGCTGGACTTCCTCCGGCGGAATGGCGGTCTTCTCTTCGCCGCGAAGCACCGTAACGCTCGGCACAAAGGGATCCACACGGTCACGGAAGCTGGACTTTGTGAGCGCAGAGGCGTACGAGCGGGCGATATAGCCGGCCTGATAGATCAGCATGACGGCGGCAGCCTCATATCCCTCGTTGATCGTAAAGGCAAGGATCGCCGCGATGGAGACAAGGAGCTCTTCGCCGAGACAATGCTCCTTGACGAGACGGACGCAGGCCCGATACAGCACATCGAAGCCGCTGATCAGTGTGCTGAGCAGCAGAAGGAGGAGCGATACGCCATCTCCAAGGCGCAGAAAGAGACCGAGGCAGAGCAGCGTGGCAGCAACACCGAGCCGGACAAACAGCAGCTTGTCCACACCGTACCACGTACTCCCGCTGAGAGAGGCGAAACCGCCCCCGCTTTCCCCTTCGGTTTTCTTCTTAAAAATCTCTTTCATATCGTTAACCCCATTCCATGGTTCCGTAATGTTCCACTTTACATAATAGTATATCATTAACAGGCAAAAAAGCAACCGCGATTTTACGTTTTCCCAAAAAAGGGTCACGGAGTTTTCCTCCGGCATACGATGGGCTGAGAGCAACGCTCTCTATCCGAAAAAATGGAGGAATCATTTTGAATAGTAAGGAAACCGCGGCGGCCGTCTGCGGGTATAAATGCGGCGCTTTGCCGTCCTGCGCGCCGCTGGCGGTTGGGTTCGTACCCGCGCAGGAAAATGCGCAGGCCCGGTATGAGCCGGACAAAGCGCTCGCGCGCGGCACGCTTTTCCCGGGACTCGATCTGCCGCTCGGAAACACGGTCAACGACGCCGCGCCGAACGTTCCGCTTGCCGAGCTCATGGCCATCGACTTTGCCGCGCACGATCTTTCGCTCTATCTTGACACCCACGCTGCCGACGCGGAAGCGTTCGCCGTCTATCAGGATCTGCTCAAGCTCGCCGAGGAGGGCACGCAGCGCTATGCCAAGCTCTATGGGCCGATCACCAAGCGGGATCTTATCAACGCGGAAACGTATACCTGGCTGGAAAGCCCCTGGCCGTGGGAATACCGCGGCAGTACGGAGGGTTGACGCATGTTTATTTATAAGAAGAGTCTTCAGTAT
>CAKTBC010000111.1 GCA_934533005.1 uncultured Oscillospiraceae bacterium
CCTTTTTTACGTACTCCTTCGGCTCAAACCGGATGAGCACGTTGCCCATATCAAAAAGGATGTTCTTTATCATTGCGGGCTGGCCGCCTCCGCTGGCTGTTTCTTGTGGAATACGCCTTTTATCCGGTCGATGCGTTTCCGGCGGCGGTCACGCGCTTCGAGCCGTTCGCCAAGATCGCGCGCGCCCACGCCGTAGACAAGATACAAAATGAGTCCCGACACGAGCATGATGAACACCGTCGACGCGCACCGGCGGCCGGAGGCGTTGACATTGTAGCCGTACAGTCCCTCCTCGCGGCACATGCTCTGGATGACCATGGCGTACGTTGTGCCGTAGGTACTGGCGAACGTGGCCGACATGTCGTACTCGGTAAACAGCGCGTTGAAGTTCAGCGCGAACACCGCGAGCACGCTCGGCAATATGATCGGGAGCTTTACTTTGAGGAACGTCTGCACCGGCCCGGAGCCGAGATTTCGCGCGGCGTCCTCCAGCTCCTCGTCAATGGCGTAGAACGCCGCCTTGATCATGCGCAGCGAGAACGGCAGCTTCACGACCGTATAGGCGATGACGATCAATATCCGCACCCGGTCGGCATAGTACAGGTTCTGGCCGAACACGTACCAGACGTCGCCGCTGTTAAAGAACGTGCGGTAGGAGTAGCAGATGAGGATCGTCGGCAGCAGCCACGGGAAGAGCAGCGCATACTCGAGGATCGTGCCGGTCTTCTTGTGCTTGAAGATGTAGTTGCAGGCGATAACGACGATCACGCACGCGAGCGCCGCGGCGATGACGGACATGACAAAGCTCGTCTGGATGCCGCCGAGCGTCGCCTCGTTGGAGAACACGCCGGAGATGGAGCCGACGCGGGTCTTGTAGGAACCGCGGGACGTCAGATACTGATAGTCCTGCTTGCCGAAGTAGTTCACGAGCGTCCATTGCGTGAGATCGAGCTTGCGCATGCGGACGGCGCTGAACGTCTGGAACGAGAAGATTACGATCATCACGACCGGCGTCATGTAGATGATGAAGAGAACGTAGGCATAGATGTGCGCGAGAACGTTCGCGACGGGGTTTGTGATCTTCTGCTTCTGGAGCTTCGCCTTCGTTTTGGAGACGGAGAGGTAATGCCCCTTGCGCTCGTAGGACGAGAGGATGGTGAGCAGCAAAATCGTGAAGCACGCGAGGATGATGGAGAGCAGCGCCGCGCGCGCCTGCGGGAACGCCTCGTCCGCCACGGACGAGCCGGCGAGACGGACGATCTCCGGGTTGATGGAGTCATAGCCGAGCAGCGTCGGCGCGCTCATCGCGCAGAGGCCGGTGATGAACGTCATGACCGTGAGCGAGAAGAGCGTCGGCAGAAGCGTCGGGAAAACGACCTTCCAAAGCACCTTAAACGGTCTCGCGCCCATGTTGCGGGCGGCCTCGACGGTATTATAGTCGATGCCGCGGATGGCGTTGCGCAGGAAGAGCGCGTGGTTGCTCGTGCAGGCGAACGTCATCGTGAAGAGCACCGCGTTGAAGCCGGTGAACCAGTTGGTGTTGAAGTCCGGGACGATCTCCTTGAGCTGGGTGGTGAGGATGCCGTCACCGGCGTACAGGAACATGTAGCCTGTGACGAGCGCGACGCCGGAGTAGATGAGCGTCGTCATGTAGCCAAGGCGGAGGATCTTCGCGCCTTTGATGTCGAAGTACTCGGTCAGCAGCACGATGGAGATGCCGACAACGTTGACCGTGACGACAAGGCACAGCGCCAGCTTGAGCGAGTTCCACACATACTGGGGCA
Source organism: uncultured Oscillospiraceae bacterium (assembly GCA_934533005.1). Classification (GTDB taxonomy): domain Bacteria; phylum Bacillota; class Clostridia; order Oscillospirales; family Oscillospiraceae; genus Apopatocola. Next base: position 1,785 of record CAKTBC010000111.1, read on the forward strand.
TCGACCCGGCGAGGAAAAAGCGGATGACCGCGAGGGGATCAGCCTCCCCGGCGGCGTTCTTTACGGTGAAAATGCTGGTGAGCGTGTTGAGACACGGCAGCAGCATGAACCCGAAGAAGAGATACGCGAAGAAAACGCCGCCGATGATCTGCAGCATTTTGATCGGCTGGAAGGGCTTCGGCCGCAGCGTCATTTTTCGGCCTCCTCCCCGTTGGGAGCGTAGCTCATAAGATCGTCCGCATGCACGGTGACGGTCACGGTATCGCCGGTATCGTGCAGATGCACGCCGTCGTTGCGCTCGATGACCTTGAGCGTCTGGCTGCCGACGTTGATGTAATACTTTATGTACAGACCGTAATACTCTCTCGATTCTACGGTGCCGGAAAGCTCGACGGCGCCGGCGGCCGCATGCTGCGCGTCGTTCACATGGACGCGCTCGAGGCGGATATAGTGGTGGTGCGCCGGATCAAGCTGCGCGCCGCTGGCGTTGAGCTTTGCCACAACGTCGTCCGAGAGACGGTTGATGTCGCCAATGAAGTTGCACACGAATTCCGTGGCGGAATGATTGTAAATTTCGTTCGGCGTGCCGATCTGCTCGATCACGCCCTTGTTGAACACCGCGATGCGGTCGGAGAGCGTGAGCGCCTCCTCCTGATCGTGGGTGACATAGATGCTCGTGATGCCGAAATCCTTCTGCATCTTTTTGAGCTCCAGACGGAGCTGAACGCGCAGCTTCGCGTCCAGGTTGGAAAGCGGCTCGTCCAGGCAGATGATGGCGGGCTCGGTGACGAGCGCGCGGGCAATGGCGACGCGCTGCTGCTGGCCGCCGGAGAGCTGCGAAACGGCCTTCTTGAGCTGCTCGTCGGAAAGGTCGACCTTTTTGGCGATGGCGCGGACCTTTTCATCCACCTCGGCCTTCTTCATTTTCTTGACGCGCAGGCCGAACGCGATGTTGTCGTATACGGTCATCGTCGGGAAGAGCGCGTAGCTCTGGAACACGATGCCGATGTTTCGATCCTCGATGGGAACGTGGGTGATGTCCCGGTCGCGGACGAACACCTGTCCCTCGGCCGGCTCGATGAAGCCGGTGATGGTGCGGAGCGTTGTTGTTTTGCCGCAGCCGGACGGGCCAAGGAACGTGAAGAATTCGCCCTCCTTCACATGGACGTTGATGTCGTGCAGCGCGGTGAAGTCGCCGAATTTGACGACGATGTTATTGAGCCGGATCACAGTGGCATTCCTTCCTCTCTTTTGCCGGGACTTGTGGGTGGGTGGCGGATGGTTTCGGAAAATATGAAGTATGGCGAGCCGCGGGGGCTCGCCATACAGCTTTCAAAGAAAATTGCGCGAGGCCCGAGAAATTACTCGGCGGCCTTCTGCGTCAGGGTCGCCCAGTCGGCGTTGTCCCAATCGGGCTCGGCAGGCGCGTTGCTGGGGTCGGCCCAGTAGAAGCCGAGGTTGGTCATGATGTTCGTCCACTCGGAGCTGTGGGCAGCGACGTAAGCGGCGTAGGTCATGTCGGTGCCTTCCACGGTCGTGAGGGCGAAGTTCTTGATGAGGTAGATCTCGGGGACGTCGGAGCCGTAGACCAGCTCAACAGCACCCTGGTTGCAGGGGAAGGAGTCGAACTCTTCGGCCCAGGCAGCCTGGGTCTCGGCGGAGCCGAACCACTCGGCGAACGCCTTGACGGCTTCGGTCTCTTCCTCAGTGCGGCCTTCCTTGTTCAGGATGCCGAGGTACTCGGCGATGTAGTAGGTGCCGTCGTCAATGTCGACGAGCTTCCAGCAATCGGTGATGGGGTGCTCGGAGCCTTCCGCCGCGGCGTCCAGCTTGCCGTAGAGGGAGGAGGAGTAGAACGAGGAAACAGCAACGTCGCCCTTGTTCAGAGGATCAAAGCCGTACTTCCAGTCGTCGCCGCCGAACTTGCCTTCAGCGCAGTACTTCCACAGGGTCTTCCAGCCATCGACCGAGATGCCGCCGGCGGGAGAGGCGGGATCGGTGAAGGGGTAGAGCATGGCGGAGTTGATGTTGGCGTTGGTCGTGCCGCCGACCTTGTTCTGGCGGTACCAGGTGTAGCCGCTGTCAACGACGTCGGCCCAGTGCGCAAAGTGCAGCTCTTCGCCGTTGGTGCCGAGCTCGTCGGTACGGTAGAGCATGAGGACGTTCTGGATGACGAGGCCGTAGGCCTGGCCGTCATACTTGTATTCGCCGACTTCTTCCGCCCAGGACGGAGTCCAGTCAACGAGGGACAGGTTCTCGTAGACGCCGTCCACGACCTGGCCCCAGCGGGTCTCGTTCAGACCGAAGAGGATGTCGCCGTCCTTCTTCTCGTTGGCAGCCTGGATGGCCGCCGTGTCGCCGGAGATGACGCTGTTATCGTCAATGCTGATGGTAAAGCCGGCTTCCTTGGCTTTTTCAACGAGCCAGGTCGTGCGCTCCGTGGAGTTGGAGTTGGAGTAAATGCGGATGGTGTAGCCGGTATAGTCCTTCGGAGTCTCGGCCTGGGTACCGCAGGCAGCCAGCGAGAGAACCATAACCAGAGCCAGAATGAGAGCAAGTGCTTTCTTCATGGGTTATCTTCCTCCTAAAAATGATCCCCTGTACGGGAATTTATGCCTTATATTATAGCCGCTTCATCGGGAAAATGCAATAGAACAATGGTGCATTTTTGTAGCGTTTTGTGTAGTTTGTCTCCGAGGGAAAAACAAACATCCTTTACGCGGCTTTACAATGATCCGTTTGCCTTTACAATGTAAATTCCAGCGCGGCAGAGGCGTCGATACCGGTCTGCTGCGCGAGGAACGGCGCGAGCTCGCGGGCGATCGTGCGCGCACCGTTCTCCCGGTCGGATTCAATGTTCAGCGGCAGGATCGGGTCGTGCAGCGAAAGGCGCAGCAAAAACCATCCGTCGCCGTGCGCCTTATCGAGATTCACGCGCACACCCTCGCAGTTGTCGGGCGCGAGCGTCCAGCCGGGCTGTTCCTTTACATACTCCGTGAGCGAATCGAGCACCGCTGTTCCCGCGGCGCGGAAATCCTCCGCGCGGATCTTCAGCCGGAACTCGCGGCTCTCCACCGGCTCGCGCAATCCCGCAAGCAGGCTTTCGAGCTCCCGCCCCGCCGCAATCTCCATGAGAAAGCGCGTGACGAGATAGGCGCCGTCATCGAGGAAATAGTTCTCCTTGAGTGCGGCATGGCCGGAGGTCTCAATGGCGAGCTGGCAGTCGTGCCCCGCGGCATTGAGGCGCAGCGCCTCATTGATCACGTTGCGGTAGCCGCGGCGGAAGCGGCGGTGCACGCCGCCGTGCGCGGCGATAAACTCCGCAAGCCCCGCGGAGGTGACGGAGTCGGTCACGATGGCCGTGCCGGGGTGCTCGCGCAGCAATATGGCGGAGATGAGCGCGATGAGGCGGTTGCGGTTGAGCTCCTCGCCGTCTGCGAGCACCGCCCCGGCGCGGTCCACGTCGGTATCAAAGATGATGCCAAAATCGGCATGGCTTTCGAGCACCGCCGCACGGATGCTGTCCATCGCCTCCGGCAGCTCGGGGTTCGGCACATGGTTGGGGAAATGCCCGTCGGGGTCAAGATACCGGCTGCCGGCTGTGTCCGCGCCGAGAGGGGCGAGCACGCGCTCGGCAAAAAAGCCGCCCGCGCCGTTTCCGGCATCCACAACAATGCGCTTGCCCGCGAGGGGCTTTTCGTTCCCGTTTGCCGCGGTGATGATCTTTTCGCGCAATATGGCGGCATAGGTCTCCATGAATTCGCCCTGCGCCACGCTCCCGCCGGGGGCGAGCG
>CAKTBC010000112.1 GCA_934533005.1 uncultured Oscillospiraceae bacterium
AAGCTGCACCCGCTGTTCATGGATTCCGTGCCGCTGACGCTGGAGGAAATTTTCATTTACGAGCTGGGAGGTGTGGACGATGCCGTCCGAAAGAACGTTCTTTAATAAGGCCGTATACAAACGGGCGCTCTCCCGCTTCTGGCTCATCGGCGCGGCCTATGCCGTGGTGCTCTGCTTTCTTACGCTCATGTGCGGACGGTATTTCAATTTCGACACCAAGGAGATAGCCGAGTATGTGAGCTACACCATCCTCAGCAACCTGACGCGCCGGGAGATCGTTGCCGCGGCGGTCGCGGCGGTGGTGATGGCCATCGCCGTCCACGGCTGGATGTTCCGCAAGACCTCCGCGGCGTACATTGCGGCGCTGCCCGTGACGCGCGAGGCGCTTCTCATTTCGAGCATGCTCGCGGCGCTGACGCTTCTTATTCTGCCGTGCATCATCGCGATGCTTGTGAGCCTGCTGCTCTACGGCGGGGGCCTGCTGTGGACCCCGTATCTTCTGTGCTCGGCCGCCGCGGTGGTGCTGATGAACATCGCATTCTTCGGTCTCGCGTCGTTCTGCACGGTGTTCACCGGAAACGCCGCGGTTCTCCCGGCGCTGTACGTTATCGCGCTCTACGGCTTCGTCGGGATCGAGGTCGTGACCCGGTACATAGCAGAGTTCCTGCTCTTCGGTGTGAGAGGCACCGGCTGGGAGCTTGCGATCCTCTCGCCGGTCTATTATTTTTCCAGCAACTATGTGGGAAGCTATTCGTATGCGATTCCTCTCACGGCGATCTACGCTGCGGCGGGCGTGATCCTCGCGGGGCTCGCTGTGATCTTCTTCCGCCACCGGCGGATGGAGGCCGCGGGCGAGGTCGTTGCTGTTCCGGTGCTGCGCCCGCTCTTCCGGTGGGGACTTGCCGCGGTGGGCTCGCTCAGCATGGCGCTGCTGATGCTCAAGACCGTATTCGATGTCGGCGCCTACGGCGCCGGAGACAGAGGCACTCCGGCCAAAGTGGCGATTTTGCTCCTTGCCATGCTCTTCGGCGCGGCGGTTGGCTGGTTCGGTGCGGATGCGCTTATGCGCAAAACGCTGCGCGTGTTTGACCGGCATTGGAAAGGCCTCGGCGCTTTCTGCGCGCTGCTCTGCGCGCTCGTCATCGGCGGCGAGCTCGACGTGTTCGGCGTCGAGCGCTATCAGCCCGATGTGGACGAGATCGGGTACGCCGCGGTGAACGGCTGGGGCGAATACAGCCTGACGCGCATCATGCAGCCGGAAAACATCGAAGCGCTTCTCTCCATGCAGAAGGACATCATTGCAAACAAAAAAGCTTACGAAAGCCAGAAGGGCCTCAACACCTTCCCGCTGACGATCGAGTATTACGGTACGGACGGAAAGCTCCTCGCGCGCCGCGTCTATACCTACGCCACGGATGAGTTTATCCCGTATGTGACCGGCGGTAACTATAACGTCGGCTTCCTCACGGGGAACGACGACGCAATCAGCCGGAACGTCCGGCAGTATGAAGAGCTTCTCAACTCCCGCGAGCTGATGGAGGAGCGGGCGCTCTTCCCGTGCGACCGGAGCGAGACCGCCGTATTTGCCGCGAACATTCAATGGTATGATTCCGCTTCACCGGTGACGCAGGGGCTCACGCTCACAACGGACGAATTCTGGGAGCTTTACGACACCTGCATCGTTCCCGACCTGCGCGACGGGAACATCGGCGGAACCAAGATCATTCAGGACGAGGAATTCTATCAAACGATCGAACCGATCTACATCACCGCCACCGGTGTTCACACCAACAGCAGCGGCGAATTTGTCTACGATTACTACACTGTTCGCCCGCTCACGGCCTCCGCGCGCACGAACGCATGGCTGCGCTCGCACGGCGTTGCGGTGCAGACGCTCGGCGAGATGAACAACAAGGCGCTGAGCGACAGCAATACGGAACTAAACGGCATCGCCGGATAAACCGCTTTCCCGAAAGGAGAGGACAATGAAAAAAAGAGTTGTCATCCTCATATTGACGCTTGTGCTCCTTGCGGGAGCGATGGCGGCGGCAGGATTGCCGCTGGAATCGCGTGCCGCCGCGGCGCCGCCGGAGCCGGCGGAGACCCCGGCGGCTACCGCAGAGCCATCGCCGGAGACTTCATCTACGCCGGAAGAAGCCGAACCGCTCGCCGGTCTCGGCGGCATTCTGGAGCGGCTTGCGCAGGATTACGACCCCGCCTCCGGCGCCGTCGGCGCGTACCGCTGGGCGGAGTCCATCCTCGGGCAGTATCTCGCAGACGGGTGCGGCACAGACGCGGCGCGCGCTGCGGGCGCGGCGTATGCCGAGCGCTACGGCGAAAACGATGCGGCGCTGAAAACCCGTCTCAAGACGGTACAGACCGCGGCGGAAACGCTCACCTCCGGGCAGGAGCTCGGTCTCGTGCGCGACCGGCGGCTTCTCACCGCCGGATGGGAGAGCGGAGAAGTGGACGCGCTCTTCGCCGCCATTGCGGCAGGAGCGGGCATCGCGTAAATACCATGCTGCGGACATCGGCGCGGCATCTCTCCTCCGCCGCGCCGGGTTCATGAATATATCGAAGGATATCAAACACTGAAAGACAGAAAAGGAGTACTATCCATGAAAAAGATCATTGCCATCGTTCTCAGCGCCGCGGCGCTGCTGCTCACGCTCGCGGGCTGCGGCCCCAAGACCGCCTCGGCGGGCAACGCTTCCGGCGGCAACGCCTACTATGCCTCTGCCGGCAATTACGCCTCTTATGGCAACGCCTCGTCCGGCAACGCGGGCTGAAAAACATAAGAAACCGAGCCCCGGAGCAAACTATGCTCCGGGGCTTTGTCATTTTTACGGGGGGTGGAGCAGAGCCCCACCCCTACGGGAAAAGACCGGGACAGCCTGTAGGGGAGGGGCTCTGCCCCTCCCGGAATCTCTTGACGCTTTGCCCTGCAAAGTCCTATAATATCCCCAAACCCGCCCCGCCCGAACCGCGGGAGAAAGGACACCCGCCACGAAAAAACGTATTTCTCTTCTTTTGATATCTGCGCTTCTCTGCGTGCTGCTCGCCGCCTGCGGCGCACCCGCGCAGGCAGAGCCGACCGCTGTACCAACGCCGGAAGTGACTGCCGCCCCGACGGCGACGCCGGAGCCCACCGCCACGCCCACGCCCGAACCGACGGCAACGCCGGAACCCACGCCCGAGCCGATTGCTTCGGAGATCACGGACGGCGTTACCATCTCGGACAACATCGGCGGCTACACGGCCATATTGCGCGACGGCGACCGCACCTCCCGCATCGACTACCGCACCGGGAACACACTGCACATCTCCTCCGAAACGCCCGTCGGCGCACTGTATCTCTACTGGTATGAGCCGTGCGAACCGTTCACGGTGCGCACGGCCGCAGGCGATGCTGCGGGCGGCGAGTACGGCTTCCTGCACGAATATCTTGCGCTGCCGGAGGCGGTGACGGAGCTCGATATCGAGTTCGGCGGAGCCTCGCCGCTTTGCGAAGTGCGCCTCTTCACGACCGGCGCCGCGCCCTCGGACGTGCAGGTCTGGCAGCCGCCCTGTGAACAGGCGGACGTGCTGCTTTTCCCGAGTCATGCGGACGACGACGTCATCTTCTTCGGCGCGCTTGCCGCGCAGTGCGTTGACCGGGGGCTCACGGTGCAGGTTGCGTATCTTGTGAACCACTACGACTGGCAGCCGCGCCCGCAGGAGCTGCTTGATGCGCTCTGGACGATGGGCATCCGGCACTATCCGGTCATCGGGCCGTTCCCGGACTATTACGTCCTCTCGCTGGAGGGAGCACAGCAGAGCTTCGGGGAGGAAAATGTCATCGCCTATCAGGTGGGGCTGCTGCGGCGGTTCAAGCCGCTCGTCGCCGTCGGGCACGACCGCGAGGGCGAATATGGCCACGGTGCGCACCAGCTCAATGCTCTTTCGCTCGAACAGGCCGTCGTCCGCGCCGCGGATGCCTCGTATGATGCTGAGAGCGCCGCGCAGTACGGCGTGTGGGATACGCCGAAGCTGTATCTCCACTTTGCCGACGAAAACCCGATCGTCCTCGACGTGGAAACGCCGCTCCAAAGCTTCGGCGGCAAAACGGCGTTTGAAGTCGCCTCAGAGGCCATGCTCTGCCACGAGAGCCAGCTCCAATATGCCCACCGCCCGACGCTCGAGAGCGAGGAGTTCCCGCGCTACGACTGCCGCCGGTTTGGCCTCGTCCGCTCACTTGTCGGCGCGGACACCGGCAACGATATAATGGAAAATCTGAACTGAAGCAATCAAAGACCCGGCTGCGTTTCTTGACGCGGCCGGGCTTTCTGTTTATAATGAGCCATGCGCTGCATCCCGTGCCGTATGGCACATAAGGGAGCAACAGCAGGAGGAATTGAATATGAACGCAAACTCTCAGGGAAAGACCCGGCGTCTGGCGGGTCTGGCGCTTTTCACGGCGCTGATCGTCATTTTGCAGCTGCTTGGCAGCTTCATCCGGTTCGGCCCGGTCTCGGTGTCGCTCGTGGCGCTGCCCATCGTGGTGGGCGCGGCGGTCTATGGAAGCGTGGCAGGGCTGTGGCTCGGCTTCGTTTTCGGCGTAGTCGTGCTACTCTCGGGCGACGCTGCGGCGTTTTTCGCTTTCAGCGTTCCGGGGACGCTGCTCACGGTGCTCGTAAAGGGCATTGCCTGCGGCGGTCTGGCGGGACTCGTGTACGCCTGGCTCCGGGCGAAAAACCGCACGCTCGCGGCCGTTGCTGCGGCGATCGTGTGCCCGGTCGTGAATACCGGCGTATTTCTGCTCGGCTGCCGGATCTTCTTTATGCCGATGCTCGCCTCCATGGCGCAGAGCCTTGGCTTCGGCGACAATGTGGGCCGGTTTATGGTCTTCGGCCTCGTCGGCGTCAACTTCCTTGCCGAGCTTGGCATCAACATTGTGCTCAGCCCCGTCATTCTGCGCCTGATCCGCATCGGGAGAAAGGAAAAGTAAGCCATGATCCTTGCCATCGACACCGGCAACACGAACATCGTTCTCGGCTGCATCGAAAACCGCAAGATCCACGCCGTGGCGCGCATGGCGACGGACGTGAACAAAACCGATTACGAATACGCTGTCGGCATGAAAAACGTTCTCGCGTTCGCGGGCTTCCAGCCGGAGGACTTCGAGGGCGCGATCCTCTCAAGCGTTGTATGGCCGCTCACGTCTACGCTGCAGCGCGCCGTAAAGCTTCTCACGGGGCTGGACGCGCTCACCGTCGGCAAGGGGCTCAAAACCGGGCTGGATATCCGGCTCGATGACCCGGGCCAGATCGGCGCGGATCTCGTTGTCGGCGCCGTTGCGGCGCTGCATCTGCATCGCCCGCCGCTCATCGTCGTCGACATGGGCACCGCCACGACCATCTCCGCCGTGGATGCACAGGGACGCTTTGCCGGCGGCGCAATCGTGCCGGGGCTTCGCCTGTCGATGGAATCGCTCTCCGGCCACACGTCGCAGCTGCCGCGCGTTTC
>CAKTBC010000113.1 GCA_934533005.1 uncultured Oscillospiraceae bacterium
TCGATGCGCACGCCGTGGGATTCGAGATACTTCACGAGCGGGAGGATCATGCTCTCGTACTGGTTGTACTTCGTGAAGCGCAGCGCGCTGAAGTCGGGCAGACCGTCGATGTGGTGGACGTAGCGGCAGAGATAGCGTTTCATTTCGAGCGCGCTCGACCAGCGCTGGAAGGCGAACATCGTCTGCCAGTACAGCCAGAAGTTCGTGCTCCAGAAGCTCTCGGGCAGCACCTCGGAGATCTTCTTATCCTCGAGATCCTTCTCCGGCGTCAGGAAGAGTTTGGAGAGCGCCATGGCGGAGGCCTTGTCGAGGGCGAACTTCTTATCGGTGTGGGCGTCCTCACCGCAGTTGACGCTCGCGCGGCAGAGCGAGTAGTTGGGGTCGTGCTTGTTGAGCCAGTAATATTCGTCGAGCACCGTCACGTTCGGCGTCTCGATGCTCGGCACATCGCGGAACACGTCCCACATGACCTCAAAGTGGTTATCCATCTCGCGTCCGCCGCGCATGTAGAAGCCCTTGGTGATGTCGCGGTAGCCATCGCAGCTGCCGCCGGCGAGCTCGTGCTTTTCGAGAAGATGGATGTGCTCGCCCTTCATCTGGCCGTCGCGGACGAGATAGAAGGCCGCTGTCAGACCGGCGAGGCCGGTGCCGATGATATAAGCGGATTTGTTGTCAACGCCCTCCGGCTTTTCGGGGTGGGCGAAGGATTCATACGTTCCGGCAGAGTAATACATAAGATTGACCTCCTGTGAGATTTGTTTTTCTCTTGATGGCCTTATATTACCCCGCAGAAATATTTTTACCATAAACAGAAACGTCCCCGTGATAAGGGTTTTATCACGGGGACGCGAAGTGTAAAGATTTTTATCAGAACGGGAATTTTGATTAAATCTTGAACCGGGCGAGCGCTTCGCGGATCGAGTCATGGATGAGAAGCGCGAGCTGGTCGACGATCTTTTCCGGCTCTTCCGTCATGTCGTCGCGGATCCAGTCGAGCATGATGCCGATGAAAATGTAGCTGTAGACCTGCGCGATGAACGCCTTATCCTCATCGCGGACGGTCATGCCGGCGGACTGCTCATCAACCACGCCGAGAATGAGATTATCCACGAGCGGGCGGAGATACCGCTCGACCTGCTCGCGGTCCACACAGCGGTAAACATTCAAAATGAACGGCTTATTTTCCCGCACGGCCTCGAAGATCTGCAGGAAGCCCTGCTGCCAGGTGTCGTGCGTTTTCTTCTCCTCAAGCGCGCGGCGCGCATCTTCGAGACACGACCACTCCACGAGATCGTAAATGTCCTTGAAGTGGTAGTAAAACGTCATGCGGTTGATGCCGCAGTCCTCGGCGATGTCGTTGATGGTGATTTTGGTGAGCGGCTTTTTGAGCAGCAGATTTTTGAGCGACTGCTCGAGCGCCCGCTTTGTTACCTGTGACATGGCGTTCTCCTTTACGTTTCTTGTGCTTTGTCGTCTGCAAGAGCAAGAAGCGAGCGCTCCTGCGCAATGTCGCCCTGGTAAGGATATGTGGCGGCAATTTCCTCAAATTGGGTGCGAAGGGCGGCTGCGCGTTCCTTGTCCCCGTCGCGCAAAAGGGCGATGGCGTATTCCGTGCGCAGCACGCCGGGGAAGTTTTTCATCTGGCGCATGAAGCGGCGCTGCGGCTTTGTGAGCATGGCGTCGACCGTGCTGCGGCGGTTTTCCCCGATGAGCTCCAGATACATTTCATCGCACAGCAAAAGCGCGCGGTAAAGCCCGACGAGGTTCGCCCCGCCGGAGAGAAGGCGCGCCATGGCCTCGTGCGCTTCGGCGAAGCGGTGCTCGTCCATGAGGCGGTTGCAGCAGAAAACGCCCTCGGCGGCAACGAGCGCATTTTGCATCGCCTCGTCCGACGGCATGAGAAACCACTCGTCCGGCATGCCGCGCAGGTGCTCGCCGTTCGTCTGGCGGCTGTTGATGGCCATTTGCAGATAAAAGGCGCGCATGGCCTCCGGATCACGGCGCAGAGAAAAGGCGTTTTTGCCGTCGTTGTCGATCGGCCCGAGCCGGAGCGGGATGCCGTTTGTGAGCGCGAGATAGAGCCCCGCAAGAGCGAACAGAAAGAGCAGCGCCGCGCCCATGCTGCCGCCGGACAGGGAGTATCCGCCGAGCGCGAGGAGTGCGGTGAGCAGATTCATGAGCGGCCCGGAGAGATTATAGAGCATGACGGGAATTTTTCCGTCCACGGGCTCCGGCGGCGTCATGAGGCATTGTCCGCCCGTTCCGGCGAGCTTCAGCCGGCGGAAGCGGAGAGAACCGTTTTCCCGCTGCAGCTGAAGAGTTCCGATGCGAAAGGAGCAGAATTTATAGCCTGTCAGCAGCCCACCGATCAGGTGGCCGGTTTCATGCAGGACGATCTGCACCGCGAAGGAGACGCAGAGCCCCAAAAGGCCGAAGAGGAAGGAGGCAAAAAATTTCTCATTTTCGGGGAGCGCATAGCCGACGCCCGCGCCGAGCCCCATGCAGAGGACGAACGAGAGAATCATCCCCGGCTGGATGCCTGTTGGCTTCTTTTTCTTTTTGCCCATAGCATCACCGCGCGTGCTTTCCTTGGTAGCCGGTATTATACCAGATTTTTCGCCGGATGCAAACGTCAGAGGTTATCGCTTCGGCGGATTGCGTTTTGCGGGAAACTGTGAGATAATAACCAATTAGAACATCAGGGAGGATCGGACGATGAACAAATCGAACCTGTGGAAGGTGCCGGCGTACTGCCTGCTCTCCGGCTTCATATGCTATCAGCTGCTTGTCCACGTGCTGGGGTATTTCGCGATCGTCACGCTGCCGGACGGCTCAATCACGGCGGACAACGACCGCTGGATGCTGCTCTCCGGTATCCTCTTTGTGATCGTGCTTGCCGTCGGCTGGGCGCTGTTCCGCAAGCTGCCGCGGCGCGAGCTGGTTGTCTCTGCTTCGATCCTCGCCGGGCTGAACGTGCTTTTCGGCATTCTCGCGTATGTGACAAACGGCTCCTTCAGCTTTTTCTGGTACGAGCTTTGCGAGTGGGACAGCGTTATCTCCCAGCTGCTGAATGCCGCCGGGGTGAATATGTGGGTCTCTGCCATTATCACATGGCTGCTGCCGCCGTATATTTTTGTTCTCTTCGGGAGAAAATCCACCGCCGGGGAAGAGGAGGAAGCCGCATGACCGATATTGAGATCGCGCACAAGTGCGCATTGAAACCCATTTCGGAGATCGCCGCCGCGGCGGGCATCGACGAGGCCTATGTTGAACCCTACGGCAAATACAAAGCGAAAATCTCCCTTGACCTGCTGCGCGAAAGGGCCGCCGCGCCGGACGGGAAGCTTATTCTCGTAACGGCCATCACGCCGACGCCTGCGGGTGAGGGGAAGACCACAACGTCCATCGGCCTGGCGGACGCTCTCCGCCGCGGCGGGAAAAACGCCGTTGCCGCGCTGCGCGAGCCGTCGCTTGGGCCGGTGTTCGGCATCAAGGGCGGCGCGACCGGCGGCGGCTATGCCCAGATCGTCCCGATGGAGGACATAAACCTCCACTTTACCGGCGATTTTCACGCCATAGGAGCTGCCAACAACCTGCTTGCGGCGATGCTCGATAACCACATCCAGCAGGGGAACGCTCTTCATATCGACCCAAAGCAGATCACATGGAAGCGCTGCGTTGACATGAACGACCGCCAGCTCCGGCACATCGTGGACGGGCTCGGCGGAAAAGCGAACGGCTGCCCGCGCGAGGACGGGTTTGACATCACCGTTGCGAGCGAGATCATGGCGGTGCTCTGCCTTGCGGAGAGCCTTTCCGATCTCAAGGCGCGGCTCGGGCGCATCATCGTGGGGTATACGTATGAGGGCGCACCTGTCACGGCGCACGATCTCAAGGCCGAGGGCGCCATGACTGCCCTGCTGCGCGACGCGCTCAGCCCCAACCTCGTCCAGACGCTCGAGGGCACGCCGGTGCTCGTCCACGGCGGCCCCTTTGCGAACATTGCGCACGGCTGCAACAGCGTGCTCGCCACACGCATGGCGCGAAAGCTTTCGGACTATACCGTTACCGAGGCGGGCTTTGCCGCCGATCTCGGCGCGGAGAAGTTTCTGGATATCAAGTGCCGCCTGGCGGATATCCGCCCGGATGCCGTCGTGATCGTGGCTACGGTGCGCGCTCTTAAATACCATGGCGGCGTGGAGAAGGATGCGCTCGGCGAGGAAAATCTCGAAGCGCTCGAAAAGGGACTCCCCAACCTCCTGCGCCATGCGGATAATATAAAGAATGTATTCGGTCTTCCGTGCGTTGTGGCGGTGAACGCCTTCCCGACGGACACGGAAGCGGAGCTCGCGCTCGTGGAAAAAAAGTGCGCTGCGCTCGGTGTAAAAGCCGTGCGGAGCGACGTGTGGGCGCGCGGCGGTGCGGGCGGGGAAGAGCTCGCTGCCGAGGTCGTGCGGCTCTGCGAGGCGGAAAACCACTTCCGCTTTGCCTATGGGCTGGACGGCACGATCGAGGAGCGGCTGGATACGCTTTGCCGAAATGTGTACCGCGCCGACGGCGTCTCGCTCACGCCGGAGGCGAAAAAGCAGGCTGCGCGGCTCACCGCGCTCGGCTTCGGAAAGCTTCCGGTGTGCGTTGCCAAAACGCAGTACAGCTTTTCGGACGACGCGGCAAAGCGCGGCGCGCCGGAGGGCTTCACCGTGACGGTGCGGGAGATCCGCGTCTCGGCGGGCGCGGGCTTTCTCGTTGCGCTCACGGGCAATATCATGACGATGCCGGGGCTTCCCAAGTCGCCCGCTGCCGAGCGGATCGACGTGGACGAAAACGGCGTCATTACGGGGATGTTTTAAGAATGGAAATGCTCCACAAAAGCGTGAATGACTTTGCTGCCGCGCTCGCTTCCAGGGCGGCTGTGCCGGGCGGCGGCAGCGTGAGCGCGCTCGCCGGAGCGCTCGCCGCGGCGCTCGGCGGCATGGTGGGGGAGCTCACCGTCGGAAAGAAAAAATACGCTGCCGTTGAGCCGATTTTGCGCGAGCTGCTTGACGAGGCGGAAAAGCTCCGGGGACAGCTTCTGGAGTGCGTGGAAAAGGACGCTGCGGCGCTTGCGCCGCTCGCGAAGGCCTATGCCATACCGAAGGACGACCCAGCCCGCGCCGAAACGCTCGAGACGTGTCTCCTCGCCGCCGCCGCGCCGCCGATGGAGGTTTTGGAGCTGACGGGGCGGACGATCGAGCTTCTCCGCGGCTTTGCCGATATGGGAAGCTCCATCGCGGTCTCGGACGCCGCCGTGGGCGCGGCACTCGCTCTCGCGGCGCTGCGCGGCGCGGAGATCAATGTGCGCGTCAACACCCGGCTCATGCAAAACCGGGAGCGCGCCGCAGCGCTTGATGCGAAGGCGCATGCACTCGTGGATAAGTACGTGCGGCAGGCCGAAAAGATCTATGACGATGTCTATGGGAGGCTCGCGCGATGAGCATGCTTCTCCGCGGCGCGCCCGC
>CAKTBC010000114.1 GCA_934533005.1 uncultured Oscillospiraceae bacterium
GGAAGAAAATCTGTATTCCGAAGGTTCCCCAATCGTCATTTCCGCGGGTGCATTGCTCAAAGATAACCGAAAGTGAGTCTGAGTGAGGAGTGACTTCTTCCGTCTCGGCTGACGCCGAGCCACTCCCTCAAAGAGGGAGGCAGTTAAAAAGAAAACGCAGCAGCTCCGCTTCGGAACTGCTGCTTTTGCATATCTTAGTCTTTCTTAAACGAATCCTTGAGCGCGACGGCGCGGTTGAATACGAGATGGCCGGGGGCGCTGTCCTTGTTGTCCGGCGCAAAGTAGCCGAGGCGGAGGAACTGGAAGCGATCCGCGGCGGTGCAGTCCTCGAGCGACTTTTCCACCTTGCAGCCGGTGAGAACTTCGAGCGAGTTGGGATTCAGGCAGTCGATGAAGTCCTTGCCGGGTGCGTCCGGCTCGGGGTCGGAGAAGAGCATGTCGTAGAGCCGCACCTCGGCGTCGGCGCAGTTGTTCGCGTCCACCCAATGGATCGTGCCGCGCACCTTGCGTCCGTCGGGCGTGTTGCCGCCGCGGGTCTCGGGATCGTATTCGCAGAGGATCTCGGTCACGGCGCCGTCCGCATCCTTGATGCAGCCGGTGCAGCGGACAATGTAAGCGCCCTTGAGGCGAACCTCGTTGCCCGGATAGAGGCGGTTATACTTCTTGACCGGCTCTTCCATAAAGTCGTCCTGCTCGACCCAGAGCGTGCGGGAGAACGAAACCGGGCGCGTGCCGCCGCTTTCGGCGACGGGGTTATTCTCGATATCGAAAAGCTCCGTCTGCCCCTCGGGGTAGTTTGTGATCGTGAGCTTCACGGGACGGAGCACCGCCATAACGCGCTTGGCATTGGTGTTGAGATCATCGCGCAGGCAGCTTTCAAGCAGCGAATAGTCCACCGTGGACGTGACCTTGGAAACGCCGATGCGGTCGGTGAAATCGCGGATGGAGTGCGGCGTATAGCCGCGGCGGCGCAATCCGCAGAGCGTCGGCATCCGGGGATCGTCCCAGCCGGAGACGCGGCCTTCCTCGACCAGACGGCGCAGCTTGCGTTTGCTCATCACGGTATAGTTGATGCCGAGACGGGCAAACTCGATCTGGCGCGGTTTGGACGGCACGTCGCAGTTTTCGATGACCCAGTTATAAAGCGGGCGGTGATCCTCATATTCGAGCGAGCAGAGCGAGTGCGTGATGCCCTCGAGCGCGTCCTGGATGGGGTGGGCGAGATCGTACATCGGGAAAATGCACCATTTCGTGCCCTGCCGGTGATGCTCGATGTAGCGGATGCGGTAGAGCACCGGGTCGCGCATGTTGAAGTTGCCGCTTGCGAGATCGATCTTCGCGCGCAGCGTATACTTGCCCTCCGGGAACTCCCCGGCGCGCATCCGCGCGAAGAGATCGAGCGATTCCTCGATCGGGCGGTCGCGGTAGGGGCTGACGGCAGGGTGCGTCGTATCGCCGCGGTAGGCGGAAAACTCCTCGGGCGTCAGCTCGCAGACGTAGGCGAGACCCTTCTTGATGAGGCCGACGGCCAGCTCATAGGTCTTTTCAAAGTAGTCGGAGCCGTAGAAGAAGCGGTCGCCCCAGTCAAAGCCGAGCCAGCGGATGTCCTCCTGAATGGCATCGACAAACTCGGTATCCTCCTTGGCGGGGTTGGTGTCGTCCATGCGCAGATTGCAGAGACCGCCGAACTTTTCCGCCGTGCCGAAGTCGATGCACAGCGCTTTGCAGTGGCCGATGTGCAGATAGCCGTTCGGCTCGGGCGGGAAACGGGTGTGCACCGTTTTTCCGGCAAACCGTCCGCCGGGAGCAATGTCCTCGGCGACAAAATCGTGAATAAAATTGCTGGATTCTCTGATCTCGTCCATTTTGCCTCTCTCCATTTTATGAAAGCTGAATGAATGAAAATTATTATACACGCCAATGCTTGAAATTACAACTGATTTATTGGATAATAGAGAGGCTATGAATCTTTCCGCCCCTTGGCGGAACAAACGACAGGAGTATACCATATGAAATTTGATGCCGTGATCCTCGGCGGCGGCCCGGCGGCGGTTTCCGCGGCGCTCACGCTGCGCGCGCGGAGCAAAACCGCGGCGATCCTCTCCGGCGGGATCGACGATATCCCGCTCTCCCGCGCCCACAAAATCACGAATTACCCCGGCTGCCCGGACATCTCCGGCCGCGCGCTGCTCGAAGCAATGGAGCGTCAGGCGCTGGACGCCGGCGCAGAGCTTCTTCATGGCCGGGCTACGTCGGTAGCCTCTCTCGGCGAAAGCTTCGGCGTCGTTTACGGCTCGGAGTTCTGTGAGGCCGAAACGGTCGTCCTCTGCACCGGCGTTGCCGCCGGAAAGCTTTTCCCCGGTGAGCGGGACTATCTCGGCCGCGGCGTGAGCTACTGCGTCACGTGCGACGGGATGCTCTACCGCGGGAAGAAGGTCTGCGTCGTGGGCTTCACGTCGGACGCCGCGGAGGAAGCGGAGCTTCTCCGCACGATGGGCTGCGATGTGGAGCAGTTCACGACGCGCACGGCAAAGTACGCCGTGCTCGGAGAGGAGCGCGTCCGCGCCCTTTCGGTGGACGGCGAGGAGCATGCGTGTGAGGCGGTGTTCATTCTGCGCCCCGCCGCGGCGCCCGATACGCTCCTTTCGGGGCTTGCTATGGACGGCGTACACGTCGCTGTAGACAAAGCGACGATGAAAACCTCCGTGGAAGGCGTTTTTGCCGCCGGGGACTGCACCGGCAAACCCTACCAGATTGCTAAGGCCGTCGGTGATGGCAACATTGCGGCGCTCAGTGCCGCGCAGTATATCGAGGAAAGGAACCGGGAGACGAAGGCATGAACGAGAGCGAAATCAAGTATCTGGAGCTTCTTTCCAAGAGCTTCCCGAGCATTCCCGCAACGGCGGCGGAGATCGTGCGTCTGCAGGCCATTCTGGAGCTGCCGAAAACGACCGAGCACTTCATGAGCGACATTCACGGTGAGTATACATACTTTTCCCACATTCTGAAAAATGCCTCCGGCGCGATCCACGACAAGATCAACGACAGCTTCGGCGATCTTCTCGGCGAGGACGAGAAGAATTCGCTCGCGCGGCTTCTCTACTACCCGGAGCGGGAGCTTGCCGCCGCGGCGCATTCCGATTCCTGGTATCGCGTGACGATCCACCGCCTCGTGGCCGTCTGCCGCCAGGCGACGGACAAATACACCCGCGTCAAGGTGCGTGCCCGTCTGCCGAAGGAATATGCGTATATCATCGAAGAGCTCATCGACTCCGACGAGCACGATCCCAACAAGCGCAAGTACTTTGAAAGCATCATCAACAGCGTCATCGAGACCGGCATTGCCGACCGGTTCATTGTGGCGCTCGCGAATCTCATCTCCCGATTGACCGTCAACCAGCTCCATATCGTCGGCGACGTATTTGACCGCGGCCCTGCCGCGCAGATGGTCATGGACGATCTCATGGATATGCATGGCGTGGACTTCGTCTGGGGCAACCACGACATTCTCTGGATGGGTGCGGCGATGGGCAACCCCGCGTGCATCGCCAACGCCCTGCGAAATTCGCTCAAGTACGGCAATTTTGATATGCTCGAGGATGGCTACGGCCTGAACGTCCGTCCGCTTGCACTCTTTGCCATGGAGCAGTACGGCGACGACCCCTGCACGAACTTCCTCCCGACCCACGTGACCGACTGCGTGGCGGAAAACAGCGATGTTACCGCCAAGCTGCTCAAGGCCATCACGGTCATCCAGTTCAAGCTGGAAGGTCAGCTCATCCTCCGGCACCCGGAATACAAAATGAACGGGCGTCTCCTACTCGGCGAGCTCGTCCGCTCCAAAGGGACGATCACGCTGGACGGGAAAACCTACCGCATCAACGACATCTCTCTCCCCACGGTCGACCCCGCGAACCCGTACTGCCTTTCCGAGCGGGAGCAGCAGCTTGTCGACCAGCTCGTGCTGTCGTTCCTGCGCAGCGAGAAGCTGCAGTCACACATCCGCTATCTGCTGGAAAAGGGCGCAATGTACCGCGTGTGCAACGGAAACCTCCTCTATCACGGCTGCATTCCCATGGAGCCGGACGGCAGCTTCACGCGCGTTGCGATGGGCGAGAAAACCTACTGCGGAAAAACGCTCATGGATGCCTGCGACCGGCTGTGCCGCACGGCAATGTACGACCGCCGGACGGAGAATACCGACCTTCTCTGGTATCTCTGGTGCGGGCCGTACTCTCCGCTCAACGGCAAGGACAAGATTGCGACGTTTGAGCGCACGTTCCTCGATGACCCGGAGGCCGGAACGGAGCACAAAAATGCGTACTACGATCTCTGGAACAGCGAGGAGACGGCGCGCACGATCCTCGCCGAGTTCGGCGTAAACTTTGAGCGCGGCCACATCATCAACGGCCACGTCCCGGTGCGCAAAACGAAGGGCGACACGCCCATCAAGGCCAATGGCAAGTTCATCAACATCGACGGCGGCCTCTCGAAGGCGTATCAGCCCCTGACGGGCATCTGCGGCTACACGCTGGTATATTCCTCACACGAGCTGTATCTTGCCGAGCACCAGCCCTTTGACCCGGACACCGCCGCGCGCGAGAGCGCGGATGTGCTCTCCCGCACGATCATGATCGAGCAGTACCCCGACCGGCTTCGCGTGCGCGACACCGACGGCGGCGCGGATGTGGAGCGGCGCATCGCCGATCTCAAAAAGCTTCTCGCGGCCTACCGCAGCGGCCTTGTACGCACGCCGAGCCGCATGGAGTGATTTGGCTTGACAAATAAACCAAATAACGGTATATTGATTTGGTAAAAAGCGCAGAAGGGGAGGAGTAGGCTCCCGGCGGATCCAAGAGAGAGGGCGGTTGGTGCAAGCCCTTGTGAAGCCGCTGCCGAAGGTCGCCCCGGAGCTTCCGTTTTGAACGAAGTAGAAACGGACGGGTTCTCCCGTTACAGAGAATACGAGTGCCGCTTTACTAAGCGGAAATCGGGTGGTACCGCGTAAGTTTTTGCGCCCCGGAGTTAAACTCCGGGGCGTTTTTGTTTGGAGGAATGAGAATGAAAGAACTGCCGAAGATTTATGATCCCAAGCAGGTGGAAAGCAAGATCTACCGCTACTGGACGGACGGCGGCTGGTTCCACGCCGAGCGTGATCCGGACAAGAAGCCGTTCACCATCGTGATCCCGCCCCCGAACGTCACCGGTCAGCTCCATCTCGGCCATGCGTTTGACGAGACGATCCAGGACGTGCTCATCCGCTGGAAGCGTATGAGCGGATACTGCGCGCTGTGGCTGCCGGGCGTTGACCACGCCGGCATCGCCACGCAGATCAAGGTGGAGGCCGAGCTCCGCAAGGA
>CAKTBC010000115.1 GCA_934533005.1 uncultured Oscillospiraceae bacterium
GACTTCAAGGCCGTGAAGGAGGGCAACGTCTGGTGCACGGGCAAGTCGTTCTATCAGGCGACGGATATCGTGGGCGAAATGATCCGGGACATCCATCTCGTTCTCACCGACGGCGCGGAGAGCGATATGACGTTCCTGACGCGTGTTTCCTGACCCATGAGCGAGAAAAGACCTGCCAATACCGCCCCGGCGCAAGCCGGGGCGTATCTCGTGCATCAGGCGCGGCGGCGCGCCCGGTATGCGCTTGTGTTCATCGTGCTCATCGCGGCGTTCTGCCTGATCACGGTGCTGAATATCAACATCGGCAACATCCCCATCCCGCTCGAGCGGATCGTGGAGATTTTGTTCACCAAGACCGGCAATCCCACGGAGGTGAACATCATCTGGAAGATCCGTCTGCCGCGCATTTTCATGGCGGCGATCCTCGGCGGCGCGCTCTCGCTCTCGGGCTTTCTGCTGCAGACGTTCTTTGAAAACCCGATCGCCGGGCCGTTCGTGCTCGGCATTTCGAGCGGAGCGAAAATGGTCGTCGCGTTCGCGATGATCTATTTCATCCAGATCTTCGGTGTCGTGTCGTCGTATACGCTGATCCTCGCGGCGTTCGTCGGCTCGCTGCTCTCAGTGGGGTTCATCCTGCTCTTTTCCCGGCGCATCCCGAGCATGTCCACGCTGCTCGTCGCCGGTATCATGATCGGCTACATCTGCACCGCCATCACAGACTTCACCGTGACGTTCGCCGCGGATTCCGATATCGTGAACCTGCATAACTGGTCCAAGGGCAGCTTTTCCGGCATGAACTGGAGCAACGTCGGCGTGGCGGCGACGGTCGTCGGCATTTCCGGCGGCATCACGTTCTTCATGGCCAAGCCCATCGGCGCCTACCAGCTCGGCGAGGCGTATGCCCAGAGCATGGGCGTGAACATCAAGGCGTTCCGCACGGCGCTGATCATTCTTTCCAGCGTCCTCTCCGCCACGGTGACGGCGTTTGCCGGGCCGATCTCCTTTGTGGGCATCGCCGTACCGTTTCTCATCCGGCATTGTCTCAATACGTCCAAGCCGCTCGTGGTCATCCCGGCCACATTCTTAGGCGGCGGCGTATTCTGCATGCTTTGCGATCTGATCGCGCGCACCGCCTTTGCGCCGACGGAGCTGAACATCAGCACCGTTACGTCCATTTTCGGCGCGCCGGTCGTCATTTACATGATGCTGCGCCGGAAGGGGGGACGGAAATGACGGATCAGCCCTATTTCGTCATCGACGATCTCACGATCGGCTACCACCGGGTGCCGGTCATCCGCGATATCTCCGTGAAGGTACAAAAGGGCGAGATCATTGCGCTCATCGGGCCGAACGGCGCGGGCAAGTCCACGCTGCTCAAAACGATCGCGCGCGATCTTGAGCCGATCCGCGGAAGGATCTGTCTCGAAGGCCGGGACATGCAGACGATCACCTACCGCGAGCTTTCCAAAAAGCTCGCCGTGATCCTTACGGAGCGTATCAAGGTGGAGCTCACCACCTGCCGCGACGTTGTCGCCACCGGCCGGTACCCGTACACCGGACGGCTCGGCGTGCTCCGCGGCGAGGATCAGCGCATCGTGGACGAGGCCATGGAGACCGTTCACGCGCTCGATCTCGCCGAACGCGACTTTAACGCCATCAGCGACGGCCAGCGCCAGCGCGTGCTGCTCGCGCGTGCCATCGCCCAGCAGCCGGAGATGATCCTGCTCGACGAGCCGACGTCGTTTCTTGACGTGCGCCATAAGCTCGATCTGCTCACCATCCTCACGCGCATGGCGCGAAAGAAGAACATTACGGTCATCATGTCGCTCCACGAGATCGATCTCGCGGAGAAGGTGGCCGACCGCATCCTCACCGTGAAGGGCGATACGCAGTTCGGCTACGGCGCACCCGGCGAGGTATTCGAGGAGAAGGCCATTCGGAAGCTCTACGACATCGAGGACGGGTACTTCGATCCGCTCTTCGGCAGCATCGAGCTAAAAAAGCCCGCCGGGGACACGCCGGAGGTGTTCGTGCTCGCGGGCGCGGGAACGGGAATCTCCGTTTACCGAAAGCTCCAGCGCGAGAACATCCCGTTCGCGACCGGCGTGCTGTACGAAAACGATGTGGACTACCGGCTCGCGCGGCTCCTTGCTGCGGAGACGGTCGCCGTTCCGGCGTTTTCCGCGCCGGATGAGACGGTATACGGCCGCGCGATGGAAATGATGCGGCGCTGCGGCAAGATCCTCCTTGCGGGAGACGCCGCCCGCGTGCCGAACGCGCCGCTGCTCGAGCGTGCGCAGGCCGCCGGTCTCGCCGTTCTCGATGCGAAAAAGGAAGGGTGGACGCTGTGAGCACGGGGAAGGGCACCTTTTACGCTGTGGGCGTCGGCCCCGGCGATCCCGAGTGGATGACGCGGCAGGCGTGCCGGGTACTGGAATCGTGCCCCGTGATCGCCGCGCCGCGCACCGCCTCCGGCGAGATGCTGGCGCTTTCCATCGCGCGCGGCGCCGTCGACCTCGGCGGGAAAACCGTTCTCCCGCTTGAATTTGCAATGTCCCGCGAGGCGTCCGTCCGCGCGGAAGGATACGAGCGCGCCGCAGACACCATCGCACGAGAGCTCGACGCCGGGCGCGATGCCGCCATGGTGAATCTTGGCGACGTATCCATATACGCCACGGCGTACTATGTGCTCGACACGCTGCGCCGCCGGGGGTACGATACGCGGATGATTCCCGGTGTGGCGAGCTTTTGCGCCGTAGCCGCGGCGCTTGGGCGGAGTCTCACGGAAATGGAGCAGCCGCTGCACATCTATCCCGCCGGGGCATCGGATCTTGACGCGGCGCTTGTGCTGCCGGGGACGAAGGTGCTGATGAAGTCCGGCAGAGCTATCGGCGAGACCGCCGCGGCACTTGCGCGGCACGGGTTGGCGGATGCGTCCGCCATGGTCGCCGACTGCGGGCTCCCCACGCAGCAGATCTTTGAGACCATGACCGTCCTCCCGGAGAAGATCAGCTACTTTGCCACCGTGATCGTCCCGGACAAAAGCAAATAAAAAGACGGAACCGGTGCTTCCCCAATTCCGCCTGCCATAAAAAATGTCCCTCTCCTGCGGTGCAGGGAAGGGACATTTTGCAGATTTTTTATTTGAGATCGGGGTTGGAGACCTCGGTATAATCCGGCGTGGGGGAGGGCGCCGCCGTTGCGGGGGCGACCGGCACGGCCGGATCGGCAGCAGCCGCAGGAGCGGAGGGCGCCGCCGTCACCGCAGCGTCGGCAGTCGTTTCGCGGAGAAGCTCGCTCGCGGCCCAGCCGTAGCGGTCGTCCGCGGTGCGCAGGAGCACCCAGCCGTTCTGCTTGGCGAGCATTTCTACCGTGTCGCCCGCGTTGAGCGCCATGTTTTCGCCCCAGTCCATGCCGGGGCCATAGTGCACGGCGAGCATGAACGGGATGACGGTGGCGGTTTTCGCCTCGTCATACCAGAATTCGTTCGCCGGACGGTAGACATAGCCGAGCATCTCCTCCGTGATCGTGTCGCGCAGAAGCGGGGCGGGCGTGGGCGTCGGCTCCGGGGTCGGTTCGGGCGTGGCGGTGGGCTCCGGCGTCGGCTCCGGGGTGGGCGACGGCGTGGCGACGGGCTCCGGCGTCGGCGCTTCGGTCGGCGCGGCCTGCTGGGCGCGGAGATCGTCCAGTTGTGTCTGCACCGTTGTCAGCTGCTGCGAGAGCGTTTCGGCGCGGGTGTTTGCGGTTTGCAGACGCATGTAAAGCAGCACGATAATAACGGCAAACAGGAGAAGGAGCACGACAAGCGCGACCAAAAACGGCTTGAGCGGGCTGCGGTAGGTCTCCTGAGGCTCGTCATCGTATTCGGTATAATCACGCGGCATAGGATAGCCTCCTTATCACTCATGGGAAATTCATATTATTCTATCAGACTTTGCCGGATTGGTCAAGTTTTCGCGGCGATTGGCGGGATTTGGAAAATAAAACGGCCCTCCCGCGCGAGGCAGGAGAGCCGTAAAGGGGGTAAGGTTATTTGCGCAGCGTGACGGTGAAATCGTCGTCGTCACCGTCGGCAACGGTCACGGTGTAGCCCTGGCTCTCGCCGAAGCGCGTGACGTTTTCCACGGCGCATTTGTTGTCAACGAGCACTTCCAGTTCGCTGGGGGCGTCCGCCTTGATCGCCTTCTGCGCCATGATGACCGGCTGGGGGCAGGCAAAGCCTCTCGCGTCAACGGTTTTCATGGATCATTCCTCCACTTTCTTCGTGAAGAGCAGCGAGATCACGAGCACCACGACGAAGCCGACGATCACCGCGATCTTGCCGTTGCCGGTCGGGCCGTCGGCCGAGGAGGCAAGCTTCAGGTTGTGGCAGAACGCCGCGCCGCACATCATGCCGAGAACGGTGACGGCGCTGTCACTCTCGCCCTGGCCGGCGAGAATGAGCTGGCGCAGCGGGCAGCCGCCGAGCAGGACGCAGCCCCAGCCCATGAGGGCGGTGCCGAGGAAGTTCCAGACGCCGTCGCTGTGCGCAACGGGCTGTCCGGCGAAGCCGGGGTTGAACTTGCCGAGAATGAGATTGCCGACGAGCACCGTGAGGATGATCGTCACGAAACCGGCGACAAGGCCGAAGTCCTTGAACATGACGGCGTTGCGGATGCCGCCGACCATGCACATACGGCTGCGCTGGCACAGCGCGCCGACAACGAGACCCGCGACGAGCGCGAGACCCCACGCGGCATGCATGCTGCCGGGGCCTTTTTCGGAGAACTTGAAGAGCGCCGGGGCGGCGAGCCAGAGCACAAACAGCAGCACGTAAATGACCGGGAAAGCAGCGCCTTCGGCGAGCGTCTGCTTATAGCTGCGGCCAAGCGTGAAGCCCTTCTTGAGGAACACAACACCCACAAGAATGCCCACGATGAAGCCAACGAGACCGACAAGAGCGTTCCCGTCGCCGCCGCCGATACGGATGACCATACGCAGCGGGCAGCCGAGGAACATCAGCGCGCCGATCATGACGAACACGCCGAGAATGAAGCGGATCATCGGGGAAGAGCCGCCGCGGCCCTTGAATTCCTTCGCCGCGACCGCTGCGATGAGCGCGCCGAGCAGGATGCCAACGATCTCCGGGCGGAAATACTGCACGACCTCTGCGCCGTGCAGACCGAGAGCGCCGGTTGTGTCGCGCAGGAAGCAGGCGATGCAGAAGCCCATATTGCCGGGGTTGCCGTGCGCGCCCAGGACGAGCGCCGCGAGACCGATCACAAGTCCGGTGACGAGGATCAGCCAGTT
>CAKTBC010000116.1 GCA_934533005.1 uncultured Oscillospiraceae bacterium
GCCTCGTGCTCGCGGCGGATGAAGTTGGCCTTGTCCTCGGGCAGGACTTCGGAATAGTATTCGTCCACGCCGACGGCCGCTGCCACGGACTTCGCCGTGCGGTCGCTGTCGCCGGTCATCATGACGAGCTTCGTAAAGCCGAGAGAGCGCAGTCCGAGGACAACCTCCGCGGCCTCCGCGCGCAGCGGGTCTTCAATGCAGATGACCGCGGCGAGCACACCGCCCGCAGCGAGATAAAGGTGCGAATACTCCGCCGGGAGCGATTCGAACTTTTCCTCCTCCCCCGCCGGAATGACGCACTTCTCGTCCTCAAATACAAAGTGGTGGCTGCCGATGACGACCTTTTCGCCGTTTACGCTGCTCGCGATGCCGTGCGCAACGATATAGCTCACGCTCGAATGGCGCTCCTCGTGGGTAATGCCGCGCTTTTCCGCCTCGGTCACAACGGCCTTGGCCATCGAGTGCGGGTAGTGCTCCTCGAGACACGCCGCAAGCGCGAGCATGTCGTTTTCCTCCTTGCCGCCGAACGGTACGACAGCCGCCACGCGCGGCGCGGCATGGGTCAGCGTGCCGGTCTTGTCAAAGACAATGGTGTCCGCCTGCGCCACCGCCTCCATAAAGCGGCCGCCCTTGACGGAGATATGGTGGATGCCGGCTTCCTTCATACCGGAGAGCACCGCGATCGGCATGGAGAGCTTGAGTGCGCATGAGAAATCGACCATGAGCACCGCGAGCGCGCGGTTGACGTTGCGCGTCAGAAGCCAGATGAGCCCCGTCGCGCCAAGACTGTACGGCACAAGCCTGTCCGCCAGATGCGAGGCCTGCGCCTCGGTGTCGGACTTGAGCTTTTCGGATTCCTCGATCATGTGGACGATGCGGTCGTAGCGTCCCGAGCCCATGCTCTTATCGACGCGGATCGCGCATTCGCCCTCTTCCACGACCGTTCCGGCGTAGACATAGCTGCCCGCCGCACGGCGCACGGCCAGTCCCTCGCCGGTGATGGACGCCTGGTTGACCATTGCCTCGCCCGCGACGACATGGCCGTCGAGCGGGATCATGCCGCCGGTGCGGACAATGATCCGGTCGCCGGGGCGCACGTCGCCGACCGGCACGGCTACGCTGCCGTCGGTCGTTTCAAGCCAGACCTTATCCACCTGCAAAGCCATCGTCCCGGCGAGATCGGCCACGGACTTTTTGTGCGTCCACTCGTCGAGCAGTTCACCGATGCCGAGCAGGAAAATGACCGAGCCCGCCGTTTCAAAGTCGCCGCGCAGAAGGGAGACGGCAATAGCCGTTGCGTCGAGCACCGGCACCTCGATCTTCCCGCGCAGCAGGCAGCGGATGCCGTCGCGCAGAAAGCGGAGCGAGCGGACAAAGGTGCGGATCGCGCGCAGCGGCGCGGGCAGGATGAGCTTCACCGCGTACCGGCGGACGATGCGGAAAATGAGCTTGCCCTCGTATTCGCGGTTGAGCGCGCGGACGCTGTGCTCCGGCGCGAGCGCGGCGGATTTCTCGTAAGAAAACGCGGCCAGCGCCGCGACGATACCGGCGCGCGAGCCGGTATAAAGAATCGTAGCGTTGCCGGTGCGGTCGTGGACCGTTACATCAGCAACGCCGGGCGTGTTTCGCAGATACGCTTCCAGAATGTCCGCCTGGAGCAGCGACATGCGCGGCTGCCCCAGATGGACACGGATGCGTCCTGCCGTATCGTGCAGGATCGTGCATTTCATGGCGAATTACTCCGCGGCGTCCTCGATGGTTTCGCCCGCGTCCTCCGCGGCATACTTCTCGTTGAGCGCCTTCGCGTCGGCGAGAATGTCGTCCGCGCCCTCGCGGATGTTCGTCGCGGTCGTCATGACGGCTTCCTTGGCGCGCAGCGCCGCCGCAGTCGTGAAGGCATAGACCTTCTTCGCATCGCGGCTGGTGAGGATCTTGATGCCCGCCGTGCCGAACAGTACGCCGCCCGCAAAAAGTCCAACTTTGCCCCAATTCATGAGAATATCCTCCTTGTCTCTTTTGGATTTCGCTCGCATTTTATCTTTATGTTCTGGTGTTGTCAATAGATTTTTTGTTAATATTTGCACTTTTGAGCAAAATATTAGCCAGCCCTTCCTTGAGTTAGCGCCCGGCAACTCATTGACTTCGGAATAGCGGGCTGATATCATGATGTATCGGAGGCGATAGCATGAAAGCATTGATCAAAGAATTCAAGGAATTTGCCGTAAAGGGAAACGTAGTCGACATGGCGGTCGGCGTCATCGTCGGCGGCGCGTTCGGGAAGATCGTAACATCGCTCGTCAACGACATCATCATGCCGCTCGTCGGCGTACTGACCGGCGGGATCGATTTCAGCAATCTCTTCCTTTCGCTCGACGGGAACGCCTATGCCACGCTCGCCGAGGCGGAGGCTGCTGGCGCAGCGGTGCTTCGGTACGGTGCCTTCCTCTCGCAGGTGCTCGATTTTCTGATCGTGTCGTTCGTGATCTTCATCTTCGTAAAAAAGATCATGACGCTCGGCCGCAAGAAGGAAGCGCCCGTGGAAGAAGCGCCGAAAACGAAGGTCTGCCCCTACTGCAAAAGCGAGATTGCGATCGACGCCACGCGCTGCCCGCACTGCACGTCCGAGCTTCCGTAAGAAGTTCACCACGATTAACTACAGTTCTGGAGGTGACCCATGCAGACATTTGAGACCAAACACTACATTTTTCACTATGGCGCCGGTACGGCGGCGGAGCGCGATATCGCGAAGATCGCCGCGCTGCAGGAGGGCTGCTTTTCTCACATCTGTGCCGTGCTGGGTCTGACGCCGGATTTCAAGATCGAATACTTCCTCTGTGATTCCCCGGAGGAGGTAGGTCGCATTTACGGCGACGATGAGCCCTGCAACGGCTTTGCCGATCTGCCGAGCCGCATCTACGCCGTGTATAACGAGAGCGTCCAGTGCGTCGGCTTCCACGAGGACGCACACCTCATCAGCTTTGTCCGGAACCGCCCGGTCTGCCCCGCCGTGACGGAGGGTCTTGCCATGTATTTCGACCGCAAATGGTGGGGCATCGAAAATCTGGACTGGACAGGATTTTATCTCAAGACCGGACGGTATCTGCCGATGGATAAGCTGCTGAACCGGGAGTTTTTCTTCGGGCACGACTGCACCTTCACCTACCCCATCGTGGGCGCCTTCACCGACTGGCTGCTCACCGTCTACGGCAGAGAGCGGTATGGGGAAATGTACGCCCGGCCGAACCCCGCCGCCGTTATGGCGCAGGTCTATGGGAGATCCCCGGCAGAGCTGAACGCGGATTTTGAAACGTACGTCCGTCTCTTCCGCGCCGACGAAGTGCTGGAAGCAAGGATGGAAGAGCTGCTGCGGCAGAAAAAGGTTATATGACTAAAGGCCACCGGCTTTACCGGTGGCCTTCTTTTTTCGGGTGCGGCGTATCCTTTGGGATATGCCGCACCTGTGATTTTTTATTCTTCGAGCTCGCCGACGAGAGCAATGTGCAGTTCGTCGAGCTGCTTCTGCTCCACGGTGGAGGGAGCGCCCATCATCACGTCCTGCGCGTTCTTGTTCATCGGGAACGGGATGATCTCGCGGATGGAGCTCTCGCCCGCGAGGAGCATGACCATGCGGTCGACGCCCGGGGCGATGCCGGCGTGCGGAGGCGCGCCGTAGCAGAAGGCGTTGTACATGGCGGGGAACTTGGCCTTCACGTCGTCCTCGCCGAGACGCACCATCTCAAACGCCTTGACCATGATGTCGGGATCGTGGTTGCGCACCGCGCCGGAGGAGAGCTCCACGCCGTTGCACACGAGATCATACTGATACGCCATGATGGTCAGCGGGTCGAGCTCGCCGCGTTCGGCGGCCAGCAGCACCTCAAGACCGCCGTTCGGCATCGAGAACGGGTTGTGGCAGAACTCAAGCTCGCCAGACTCCTCGCCGATCTCGAACATCGGGAAATCAACGATCCAGCAGAACTCGTAGCGCTTTTCGTCCATGTGACCGGGAACGAGCGCGCCCGCCATTTTGAGCATGACGCCGGCGGTCTTCTGCGCCTCGGTCTTCTTGCCGGCGGAGATGAGCACGAGCGTGTCGGCCGTGAGGCCGAGAACTTCGGTGAGCTCCGCTTCCTTGCCTGCAAAGAACTTCGCCACGCCGCCGACCAGAGCGCCGTGCTCGTCCATGCGCAGCCAGTAGGGCTTGCGGCCCGCCTGCACCTCCACATCCGCGCAGAGCTTGTCGATCTGCTTGCGGGTGAGCGTGCAGCCGGAGACCGGCACCGCCTTGACGACCTGGCCGACGAACGGTTCAAAGCCGGTATCCTGCACCATGGCGGAAATGTCCGTCACGGTGAGATCGATGCGCAGATCGGGCTTATCGGAGCCGTACTTGTCCATCGCTTCCATATAGGGGATGCGGCGGAACGGCGGCTGGGAGGCGATATCGTAGGTGCCGTACTTCGCGAAGATCGGCGGCAGCACATCCTCGAGCACCGCGAAAACGTCCTCCTGCGAGGCGAACGCCATCTCCATATCGAGCTGGTAGAACTCGCCGGGTGAGCGGTCGCCGCGGGCGTCCTCGTCGCGGAAGCAGGGAGCGATCTGGAAATACTTATCAAAGCCGCTCGTCATGAGGAGCTGCTTGAACTGCTGCGGCGCCTGCGGCAGAGCGTAGAACTTGCCGGGGTGCTTACGGGCGGGGACGAGATAGTCGCGCGCGCCCTCGGGGGACGAGGCGGTGAGGATCGGCGTTGTGATCTCGAGGAAGCCGTGATCCATCATCGCGCGGCGCAGCGCCGCAACGACGTTGCAGCGCAGGATGATGTTGTTCTTGACGGCAGGGTTGCGCAGATCGAGATAGCGGTACTTGAGCCGCGCGCTCTCGTCGGCCTCGCGGCTGCGGTTGATCTCAAAGGGCAGCTCGTTGTAGCGGCAGCGGCCGAGGATCTCGATCTTCTCGGGCACGACCTCGATCTCGCCGGTGGCAAGCTTGGCGTTGGGGCTCTCGCGCAGACGGACGGTGCCGGTCACGGCGATGGTGCTCTCCTTGTTGATGCCCTTAACGGTCTTCATCATTTCGGCGGAATCGACAACGATCTGCGTCGTGCCGTAAAAATCGCGCAGAACGACGAACGCAAAGTTATTGCCGACCTCGCGGACATTCTCCATCCAGCCAGCCAGCGTTACGGTTTTGCCCGCGTCGGCGGCGCGGAGCTCCCCGCAGGTGTGGGTACGGTACTGTGACATACTCTATTTCTTCCTTTCCCAGGTTCGTTACGGTAATTTGCC
>CAKTBC010000117.1 GCA_934533005.1 uncultured Oscillospiraceae bacterium
GCTTGTCTGTATTCTATCCTCTTTGTAGAAATATTGCAAGTGCGTTTCGGCGAAAACGCTTAACTTTATGTCATTTATACAAAAATCTCGTCAACTTTTTGTGCGAATGGTCTTGTCATGCGGTCATTTGTTCCTGTATAATAGGCTTATTCTCCCGGAGGTGGCGATATGAAAAAACTCTTTGATCCGGACTCCCCCATCTTGCGCTTTCTCACGCAGGCGGCGGAGCTCGCGTGGCTGAACATTCTGTGGGTCGTGTGCTCGCTGCCGGTCGTCACGCTCGGCGCTTCGACCGCGGCGCTCTGCACCGCGGTGCGGAACATGATCCGCGAATCGGGGCATTGGAACAGCGCGGCGTTTTTCCGCGCGTTTCGTGATAACTTTAAAAAATCCACGCTTTTGTGGCTCATTCTGCTCGTGGCGCTCGCGCTCATCGGCGCCGACGTATACATTCTCCGCGCGCTTTTCCCGGAGCAGCCGTTCTGGCTGGTGCTGCCGGGCGTCTGCTTTGCGCTGTGGCTGACGGTGTATATCTGGGCGTTCCCGCTCACGGCGACCTTTGAAAATACGCTCTGGAACACGATCAAAAACGCGGTGCTTCTCGGTGTCGGGTATCTGCCGCGGACTCTTCTCATGGCAGTGATCCATCTGCTGCCGGTGATCCTCTTCGTTGTCTCCCCGGCGACGTTTTACGGCGTGAGCGTTCTCTGGCTCGTGCTGCTCTCGGCGGTGACGTGCTACACCGATCTATGGCTGATGCAAAAGCCGTTCGCCCCCTTCCTGCCGGACGTGGACGAGAGCGATGCCGGTTGATTTTCCCTCTCCATATCTCCATAAAGCAAAACCGCATGGGAGCGGATCCCATGCGGTTTTGCTTTTACCATTTCCTTATTCTGCAACGGTGTGTCCGTCGAGCGCGGTCTGGATCACCGCGACCGGGTCTTTGCAGGCTTCGTCGTCCAGCTCATACACATAAAGGACATTCTCATAAGTGAAGAAGCCGACGGCGGAATCATAACCGCTGAGCTTATGCTGTACGCGGTAGATGGTAGCATCCACGCCGAGCGCGGCAATCGGGTAAGTAAGCTCTTGCACATCCGCCTCATCCTCGCTCATGTTTCGGATATCGCTGTCGATGTCGGTTCCCAGCATGAACGTAATACTCTGCGAAACTTCGGTGCCGTCGGGCAACGTCAGGAAGCCGTAGCCATTGCCCTGCATCATCTGCTTGCCGGTCTCGTCCGTCTGTGCCCAAACGGAGAGGCTGATGCCGTAATCGGAGGAGGAATACTCGTTGTCCAGCAGCCGAATGCCGGTAGCCGCCCGGAGCTCTTCGGCTGTGGCGAACGTCTGATCGTACACCGAGCCCTCCCCGGTGAGCGAAGCGAGGAACGCCTCATCCGCGCCCTCATAGGCGGAGAGCTTCACAGGGATGGAATAGAGCATGGTGTAATCTTCAAAGCTTCTCTCCGACTGCGTCTGCGGGAAGTCCCCGGCGCGGACGTAGGCTTCCACGCTCTTCGCCACGCCCAGAAGACGGCCGGTGTCGAGCACGTCCGCCGTATCGCCGCGCGTGTGCATGAGCGTCAAGGCATAGTCCATCGCGCCCGTGTCGCCGATGTTCACCGCATAGGCGTTGGAAATGCCGTCAAAGCTCAGATGGTCGCTCGTCTCCTCTTCGGCATCGGGCGTATAGTTCTCCAGAAGCTTGGAGAGAGGGCTGAACTGCGTTTTGCTGCCGGAAAAATACAGCCCGTCCGAAGAGGCAAGCCCCGCGCAGTCGATATTCACGACCGCCACGGATTCGTACATTTCGCAGATCATGGGTGCGAACGCCTTGGAGCCGCCCAATCCGCTCTCTTCGCCGTTGAACGCCACGAAAACAACATCGCTTTCCGGCGCGATGTCGCGCAGAAGACAGGCGGTGAGCAGCATGGCCGTCGTGCCGGAGCCATTATCGTAAGCGGAGGGGTAATACACATCGCCGTAAAAGCCGCTGCCGTCAAAGTGCGCGCCGATCACCACGGCGTTTTTGCCGGAGGTGCCGCGGCGGACGGCGGCGACATTGTAGGCATCGCCCAGCTCCGCGCAGGCGTTCAGCTTAATCTCCACTTGTGTTCCCTCCTGCTCCAGTGCAGAGCGGAAGCGGTCGGAAAGCCGGAAATATACGCCGGTATCCTGAATCGGAGCATTGTTCAGCGTGATGGTTTTTTCCAGATCGGCAAAGTCGATCGCGATCACGCTCTCGTTTTCCAGAGAGTAACGGCGGGCGTCCTCCCCACAGTATACCGCCTCGCGCGCTTCGGCAGCGGCAAGATCCTCCGATACCGGGAGCACGACGTCTACGCTCTGGAACGCGGGGGCATAGATATAATCCTCGCCCGCGGTGAGCTCGGTGCGTTTGCCGTCCGGCGCGATCAGCGCAACGTGTGCTTCGGCATTTTCCTGCCGCACGAGCTCGTCGGTATAGGGAAGAAGGTAGTCCTCTCCCAGCGGCTCATAGCCGAGCGCGGCGAAAAGCGCGGCGATATCCTTTGCCGCCTGCACGTTTCCGTCGCTTCCGACGGCGCGGCCCTGCAGCACCGGGGACGTCAGGTAGGCCAAAAGGTCTGCGGCGCTCTGCTCCGTGATCTCGCCTGCCGCGAGCTTTTCCGGCGTCCACGCCGTATCCGGCGCTGCGCCGCACGCCGCCAGCGCAAGCAGAAGCATCAGTGCGAGCAGAAGCGAGCCGATTCTTTTTCCTGTTTTCATTTTGGAGCCTCTTTTCTATCTTTTCAGAGATTTAAATTTTAGTATAGCAGAAAGCCGCCGCCTGCGCAAGCAGACGGCGGCGATCTTATATAGGTTCAGCGCAGATCCCAGATGTTTTCCGCGTACTGGCGGATGGCACGGTCGGACGAGAACATGCCCGCTGCGGCGATGTTGTAAAGGCATTTTTTGCCGAAGGTTACGCGGTCTTTCCAGTCCGTGAGCGCATGGAGGCGCGCTTCGCGGTAGCTTTTAAAGTCGCGCAGGATGAAGTAGTTATCCGGGCGGTGCCAGCTCGCGCCGTAGAGAATGGCGTCAAAGAGCTCCTTCTGATCGTCGTCGGTCGGCACGGTGCCGTCCACGAGCGTGTCGAGTGCGCGGTGGATGCGCTCGTCGGAATCATAGAGCGCCTTCGGGTCATAGGTATCGCGCACGGCGTTGTTCTCCTCGACGGTGCCGCCGAAGATGTAGTTGTTCTCGAGTCCGGCCTGACGGACGATCTCGACGTTCGCGCCGTCCATCGTGCCGAGCGTCACCGCGCCGTTGAGCATGAGCTTCATGTTGCCCGTGCCGGAGGCCTCCGTACCCGCCGGGGAGATCTGCTCGGAGATATCCGCCGCGGGGATGATCTTTTCGGCGTAGGAGCAGTTGTAGTTCTGCACGAACACGATGCGCATTTTGCCGTTCACATCGGGGTCGTTGTTCACGAGCTCGGCAAGACGGTTAATATACCGGATGATGGCCTTCGCACGGCGGTAGCCGGGGGCGGCTTTGGCGCCGAAGATGAATGCCGTGGGCGGCACGTCGGCAAAGCCGCCGTTTTTGATCTCAAAATAGAAATCGGCGAGGCACAGAGCGTTCATAAGCTGGCGCTTATATTCGTGCGCGCGCTTGACCTGCACATCGAACACAAACTCTTCCGGAATGTCCACGCCTTCGACAGCATGGATGTGCGCGGCGAGCTGGCTCTTTTTCTGGAGCTTCACGGCGTTGAAGAGCATGGCGAGCTCGTCGTTCACGTGCTCGCGCAGATACCCGATGCGGTCAAGATCGCGCAGGAACCCTTCGCCGATCTCGGCGCGGATGAGCTCGGTGAGCTCCGGGTTGCAGAGGCCGAGCCAGCGGCGCGGCGTGATGCCGTTCGTGACATTCACGATGCGGTCCGGGTATTTTTCATTCCACGCGCGGAAGAGATCGTCGCGGAGGATCTGGCTGTGGATCTCCGCCACGCCGTTCACCTTGCGGGACATATACACCGAAAGATCGGCCATACGCGCCTGATTGCCGCAGACGACATGGAGATCCGCGCCGGGGAGCTCGCTTTGCAGGTGCTCCTCGATCTTCACGAGAATGTCGCAGATTTCCGGCACAACGCTGCGCAGAAGATCCATATCCCAGCGCTCGAGCGCCTCGCCCATGACGGTGTGGTTCGTATAGGAAAAAACGCTGCGGGTGATATCGAACGCGCGGTCAAACTCAATGCCCTCCGCCATGAGCAGGCGGATGAGCTCGGGGATGGACATGGCGGGGTGCGTATCGTTGAGCTGCACGGCGATGAATTCGCCGAGACGGTTCAAATCGCCGTTGCCGCTGGTCTTATAGGTGCGCAGGATGTCCTGGAGCGACGCGCTCGAGAGGAAGTACTGCTGCTTGATGCGAAGGCGCTTGCCCTCCACCGTGCTGTCGTTCGGATAGAGAACGCGGGTGATGTCCTCGGCACGGTTTTTCTCGGTGAGAGCGCGCTCATAGTCCTGGGAGTTGAAGGCGTCAAAGTCGAGCTCCTGCTCGGCCTCGCATTGCCAGAGGCGAAGCGTTGCAACATTGTCCGTATGATAGCCGATGACCGGCGTATCGTAGGGCACGGCAAGCACGGTCTGGTCGGCAAAGCGCACCTTCACGGTGTGCTTCTCACGGCGGAAGCTCCAGGGATCGCCGTGCTTTTCCCAGTCGTCGGCGGATTCCTTCTGCGCGCCGTTTTCAAAGCTCTGCTTGAAAAGGCCGAAGCGGTAGCGCAGGCCGTAGCCGCTCAGCGGCACACCGCAGGTGGCGGCGCTGTCCATATAGCACGCGGCAAGACGGCCCAGGCCGCCGTTGCCGAGAGCCGCGTCCTCAATCTCTTCCAGGCAGGCGAGATCGATGCCGCGCTCGGCGAACACCCGGCGCATCTCATCGAGAATGCCAAGATTGAAAAGGTTATTGTATACGAGCCGCCCGACAAGATACTCGGCGGAGAGATAAAACGCCTTGCGCTTTCCGGCGCGGCGGGCGCGGGACTTGGCCCAGTTGTCCCCCACCGCGATCATCACCGCCCGGCCGAGGGCGTTGTGCAGATGCTGGGGCGACGCCTCACTCAGGCGTTCGTCCTCATCATATTTCAGCAGAGATTCCGTGGCATCGAGAAGATCCTGCGGAGAATAAATCATGTTTCTCTGTCCTTTCCGTGATGGAATACGTGCCATGGAAACGATTCCAAGGCCAACAGGTGCATTATAACCGTTTTTTCCCGGCTCTGCAACCGGTTTTTCAAA
>CAKTBC010000118.1 GCA_934533005.1 uncultured Oscillospiraceae bacterium
AACCAGCCGGTGATCTCGTTTAAGCGGCGGATGCGGTGCTTGGGCTTGCCGCTGCGGGAAAGCTCGTGGTTCTCGCCGCGGAAGAGCACAAGACGGCTCTCAACACCGTGCGCGATGAGCGCGGAGTACATCTGATAGCCCTGATCGACGGGGCAGCGGTAGTCTTCGAGCGAATGGAGGAAGAGCGTCGGCGTCTTGACCTTGTCGGCATACTTCATGGGGCTGTGCCACCAGAATTTTTGGGCGTCCGGCCAGATGGTCGAGCCGCACTGATCTTCGGAGAAGTCGGGGCCGATGTCGGACACGCCGTAGAAGCTCGTCCAGTTGGAGATCGAGCGCTGGCTGGCGCAGGCACGGAAGCGGTCGGTGTGGCCGATGATCCAGTTGGTCATAAAGCCGCCGTAAGAGCCGCCGGTCTCGAATAGATTGTCCGCGTCCATCTCGGGATACTTCTCGAGCGCCGCGTCGCAGAACGCCATCAGATCGTCAAAGTCCACCGTGCCGTACTTGCCGCGGATGTCCATGAACGCGCCGCGGCCGTCGGAGCCGGTCGGATTGCAGAAGATGACGAAATAGCCGCAGCTTGCCCAGTACTGCATCTCATGGTAGAAGACCGAACCGTAGACGGTCTTCGGGCCGCCGTGGATGTCAAAAATGACGGGATACTTTTTGCCCGCTTCAAAGCCCATCGGCTTTAAGACGAAGCCGTGCACCCCGTGATCGCCCGCGGTGAGGTTGAGCGGCTCGGGCCGGGCGACGTACTTGCCGCGCAGGGCTGCATCGTTGAAGTGCGTGACGCGGCGGCCCGTTTCGTCGTAGAGCTCCTGCGGCTTCATATCCCAGAGGGCGCAGAGGAGCATCTTGCCGTTCTTGCGGTCAAAGCTGTCGATCGAGCCGTCACGCACGAGAACGGGGGAGACGACGCCGTCTTCGAGTTTGTAAAGCCCCGCGCCGTCGAAGCGCGTGGAGATGAAGTACAGCACGTCGCCGTCCATCTTGAACGCCCGGCCGCCGCCGTGGCGGACATCGCAGCCGACAGACGAACCGATGGCCTCGCCGTAGACGGTGTAGGGCGCGACGGCAAGCGTTCCATAGTCGAGCTTATAAAAGTCGCAGTCCGTGTTCATGCCGTACTTGCCGTCGGCGGCCATGACGAGCAGGAACGACTTGCCGAGCGCGTAGGTCGCAATGACAAAGTCGGGACGGCTCTTGACAACGAGCTCCTGACGGCGCGTTTGAAGGTCGATGCGGTAGAGGTCCGCGCCGCCGAAGTGCGCGGGGCGGGGAACGGAGACGTTGAGAAGACTGAAATAGACGGTTTTCTGGTCTTCCGTAAGCTGCACGTCGGAGACGTTGAAGCCAACATCTGTCAGGCGGGTGAGGGATTTTTTCTTCGCGTCGCAGTAGAAGAGACTTTCGTACGCGCCGCGCGTGTACGTGCCGCCGTTCCACCACCAGGGGAGCTGGTCGATGACCTCGTAGTCCTCGTTTTCCTTCTTGTCGTCAAGATAGGCTTTTGTGAGCTTTTTATCACCCCTGTAAAGTTCCTCGAAGCCGGGAAACGTCGAGCCGACGGCGAGAAGGTCGCCGTTTTTGAGCGGGAAGACCTGCGAGACGGGGATGGGGAACGTGAAGGCAAGCTCGGCCTCGCCGCCATCGAGCGCGATCTTGTAAAAGCGGCTCTGGAGCGACGGCTCCTTTTCCCCCTCACGGTCGCCCGCGAAGAGGATCGTGTTTTCGTCTAAATAGCAGAACGAGGATTCCTTGCCGCCGCCGGTCAGCGCGCGGACGCGGCCATCCTTTAGAAGATAAAGGCGGGAATCATAGCAATTTTTTTCTTTTTTCGCCTGACTCACGGTGAAGCAGGCGGTCTTGCCCTCGGGGGAGAACGTCACGTTCGCAAGCGAACGAACGGCGCAGAAATCGTCGATGGCGATGGGCTTGAAGGACATGGAAAATACTCCTTTCGTCGCGTGGCCGCGCCGGGAAGACGCAGCAATTACAAAAAGTATATCATAACGCTGTGGGCTTTGCAATGTGCGTGCCGTTGGATACCGGCAAAAGAAACAAAAAAACATCCGCATTTTCTGCGGATGTTCACAAAAATTGCCTTGACTTTTCAGGCACAGTTTGGTAAAATAAAGCGCTTATAAACGGAAATGGGAACGGAACGGAATCCCCACCCACTACCGAGAGCATAGCACACCGCGGCGGAAAAAGCAAGATAGACGTTCTTTGTTTCTACAACAAAGCCGTGCGTATCGGAATGATCCGCCCTCCCAATACATTCCTTCGCTCCGGACAGGGGAGAGAAGAAAAGAAAGGCGTGAAGAGCAAAATGGCCAGAGACAAGATGTATGGCAAAACCCTTCGCAAGAATTTCGCCCGACACGAGGAGATCGTGGAGATGCCGAATCTGCTGGCGCTTCAGAAGAAGTCCTACCAGTGGTTCCTCGACACGGGCCTGCGCGAAGTCTTTTCCGACGTCGCCTCGATCTCAAACTACGCGGGCAACCTTGAGCTGAGCTTCATCGACTACAAGATGGACGAGGCGCCCAAGTACGATGTGATCGAGTGCAAGGCGCGCGACGCAACGTATGCAGCCCCCTTGAAGGTGAGCGTGCGCCTGTACAACAAGGAGACCGGCGAGATCAAGGAGCAGGAGATCTTCATGGGTGATTTCCCGCTGATGACCGAGTCCGGCACGTTCGTCATCAACGGCGCAGAGCGCGTGGTCGTCTCCCAGATCGTGCGTTCCCCCGGCATCTACTACGGCAAGGAGATCGACCTGAAGACCGACCTCCCGCTGCTGACCTCCACTGTCATCCCGTACCGCGGCGCATGGCTCGAATACGAGACTGACACCAACGAGATGTTCTGGGTGCGCATCGATAAGAACCGCAAGATCCCCATCACCCAGCTCATCCGCGCCATCGGCTATAAGACCGACGCGGAGATCATGGAGCTTTTCGGCGACGATGAGCGCGTGGCCGTGACGCTTGAGAAGGACGCCTGCAAGACCTATGAAGAAGCGATGCTCGAGATCTACCGCAAGCTCCGTCCGGG
Organism: uncultured Oscillospiraceae bacterium; assembly: GCA_934533005.1. Lineage (GTDB taxonomy): Bacteria > Bacillota > Clostridia > Oscillospirales > Oscillospiraceae > Apopatocola. The sequence goes on from CAKTBC010000118.1 coordinate 3,067, forward strand.
CGAGCCGCCCACGGTCGAGGCCTGCGAAACGCTCGTCAATAACCTCTTCTTTGATCCGCGCCGCTATGACCTGTCCATGGTCGGCCGCTACAAGTACAACAAGAAGCTCTCCCTCTGGGCGCGTATCCGCGGGCAGAAGCTTGTCTATCCTGTGGCAGATCCGCGCACGGGCGAGATCCTCTATGAGGACGGCCACGTCGTCACCGACGAGGAAGCCCGGGAGATGGACGCCATCGGCGTCAACGATGTGACCATCGAGGTCGATGGCCGCCCGCTGCGCGTGTTCTCCAACCACATGGTCGATCTTTCCCGTTTTGTCGATTTCGACCCCGTGGCCGAGTGCGGCATCAAGGAGCGCGTGCGCGAGAGCGTGCTCAAGGAGCTGCTCGAGCAGTACAGCGGCGAGGAGCTCAAGGAAGCCATCCGCGACAACGCCGACCGCCTGGTCCCCAAGCACATCCTTGTGGAGGATATCCTGGCTTCCATCAACTATATGAACGCGCTGGCGCGCGGCATTGTCTTCAAGGACGATATCGACCACCTTGGCAACCGCCGCCTGCGCTGCGTGGGAGAGCTCCTGCAGAACCAGTTCCGCATCGGCTTTTCCCGCATGGAGCGCGTCATCCGCGAGCGCATGACGATCCAGGATCTCGACATCGTCACGCCGCAGAGCCTGATCAACATCCGCCCCGTGACCGCCGCGATCAAGGAGTTCTTCGGCTCCAGTCCGCTGAGCCAGTTCATGGATCAGACGAACCCGCTCGCAGAGCTGACGCACAAGCGCCGTCTGTCCGCGCTTGGCCCCGGCGGCCTGTCCCGCGAGCGCGCGAACATGGAAGTGCGAGACGTGCACTACAGCCACTATGGCCGTATGTGCCCGATCGAAACGCCGGAAGGCCCGAACATCGGCCTGATCTCCTACCTTGCGACCTATGCCCGCATCAACGAGTACGGCTTTATCGAGGCGCCCTTCCGCAAGGTCGATCACGCGACCTGCCGCGTGACCGACGAGATCGAATACATGACCGCGGACGTCGAGGATCAGTACATCGTCGGTCAGGCCGCCGAGCCTGTCGATGAAAACGGCTGCCTCGTCAACCAGCGCATCACCTGCCGCCACCGCGACGAGATCGTCGAGGTCGACCGCGACCGCGTGGACTATATCGATATCTCCCCGCGCATGATGGTCTCCATCGCAACGGCGATGATCCCCTTCCTGCCGAACGACGACGCGAACCGCGCCCTGATGGGCGCGAACATGCAGCGCCAGGCCGTTCCTCTGCTCCGCCCCGAGGCGCCGATCGTCGGCACCGGTATGGAGCACAAGATCTGCATGGACTCCGAGGTCGTCATCCTCGCCGAGGGCGACGGCATCGTCACCAAGATGGATGCGCGCGCTATCACCGTTGCCTACGACAACGGCGAGACGAAGGAATACAAGCTCACCAAGTTCCTGCGCTCCAACCACGGCACCTGCATCAACCAGCACCCGATCGTCAACGTCGGCGAGCGCGTGCACGGCCGCCGCATGGGCGCCAACGGCGAGTGGGAGGATCCCACTGTACTGGCAGACGGCCCTGCCACCGATCAGGGCGAGATCGCTCTGGGCCGCAACATCCTTGTCGGCTTCATGACGTGGGAAGGCTACAACTACGAGGACGCCGTTCTTCTGAACGAACGCCTTGTCCGCGAAGACCTCTATACCTCCATCCACCTTGAGGAATACGAGCTGGATGCCCGCGATACCAAGCTTGGCCCCGAGGAGATCACCCGCGACATCCCCAACGTCGGCGAAGACGCGCTCAAGGATCTGGATGAGCGCGGCATTATCCGCGTGGGCGCGGAGGTCCACGCCGGCGACATTCTCGTCGGCAAGGTCACGCCTAAGGGCGAGACGGATCTCACCGCCGAAGAGCGCCTGCTGCGCGCCATCTTCGGTGAAAAGGCGCGCGAGGTGCGTGACACGTCCCTCAAGGTGCCCCACGGCGAGAGCGGCATCGTTGTCGATGCAAAGGTCTTCTCCCGCGAGGCGGGCGACGAGCTCGGCCCCGGCGTGAACATGGTCGTGCGCGTTTATATCGCGCAGCGCCGCAAGATCCAGCCCGGCGACAAGATGGCAGGCCGCCACGGCAACAAGGGCGTTGTTTCCCGCATCCTGCCGCAGGAGGATATGCCCTTCCT
>CAKTBC010000119.1 GCA_934533005.1 uncultured Oscillospiraceae bacterium
TCGCCCGTGCCGGTTTCGAGCGCCTGCTGGATCTCCTCGCGCTCGAGATGGTTTTCCATGCGCGAGACGTCCGCCTCGGTGTCGAAGAGCACCGTGCCGTCCGCGTCGATCCAGGTGACGCGGTAGTCGCCGGTCAAAAGGCCGGTGAAGTAGTCCTTGCCGCTGAGCGCCACGCCCTGCGCGGCGAGCGCCGTTTCCGCGTGCAGCTGCTTCATCTGCACGCCGGTAAAGTAGTTATAGGATACGCCCATGATAAAGACGAGCGACGCGACGAACACCGCGAGCGCCGCGCCCCAGATGGCGGTGAATATCTTCCGGCTCATTTCGCGCCCTCCATTTTATAGCCGACGCCGCGCACCGTTTCGATGAGACTGCCGCATTCGGCGAGCTTCGTGCGCAGTGTGCCGACGTGCACGTCCACGGTGCGCGTCTCCCCGGCGTAATCGGCGTCCCACACGCGCGAGAGCAGCGCTTCGCGCGAGAACACCTGCCCGATGTTTTCGAGAAAGAGCTTCAAAAGCTCGTATTCCTTGAGCGTGAGCGAGACGGGACGGTCGTTCACCGTGACGGCATGGCGGCCTTCGTCGAGCGTGACGCCGCCGCAGGAGAGCACCCCGGACGGCTGGCGCGCCGTGCGGCGCAGTACCGCGCGGATGCGCGAGACCATTTCCATCATGCCGAAGGGCTTGGCGAGATAGTCGTCCGCGCCGGTGTCCAGCCCGACGACCTTGTCGTATTCACTGCCGCGGGCGGTGGCGAGTATGACGGGGAGCTGCGCCGTGAGCGGGGAGGAGCGCAGATTTTTCAGTATTTCGAGACCGTCCTCGCCGGGGAGCATGATGTCGAGCAGCACAAGATCCGGCACATGCTCGCGCATGGCCTCCCAGAACGCACCGCTTTCGGCAAAGCCCCGCGCCTCAAAGCCGGACGCGCGCAGCGTATAGAGCACCAGCTCGCGGATGCTGGCGTCGTCTTCCACACAATATATCATAAGGACGCCCCCTCTCATTATCGAGCTTATCATACTATATGAAAGGTAAAGAGGGAAACCCCGATCGTGTAAAATTGAAGTAAAATGTAAAAAAGCTGGGGGAGAACGGTTCTCTCCCCCAGTCAACGGCGATGCCGCTGACAGCCCCCTCGTCAGATGGGGCCACATAAAAAAGCCTCCCTCTGACGAGGGTCGACTCTCCCCAGCGGGGAGAGATGTCGCCGAAGGCGACAGAGAGGGGGGTGGGGGTGGCAAAAGCGAAGCTTTTGACGGAGGGAGAGAAATCTGCCAAGCGGCAAAACACATCAAATTTTCTTCCTCACCAGCCCGACAACGAACGCGAGCACGAGCACGCCCGCGGCGGAGGCACTGGCGATGGGGACAAGCGTGCGGGAAAGCTCCCGCAGTGAGAAAGCCGTCGGCGCGCAGAGCGCCCCGGCCACACACGCGAGCGCGAGACACGAGAGCGCCACAACGCCGCGCTGCCGGCCGAGCTTCGGAAAGCACAGCGTGAGATTGCCGGCCGCCGATTGCAGCAGCGCGCCGAGCAGCAAAAAGTCTGTCACGACCCATTGCGCCACGACAAGCGCCTCCACGCGCTCGAGCAGCTGGAAAATGCGGATGCAGCGGATCATAACAAAAAATGGATAGTGCATCTCGGCGGTGAGCGATGCGCCGAACGTGCCGACGACCGTGACGCACAGCAGCGCCGCGAGCGCGCCGAGCGCGAGCAGCGGGCGGTTGAAGGACGCGGCGAGCGGCCCCGGCTCCGTCCGGTCGGAGAGAAAGGCGAGCAGCAACAGGACGCTCATCGTGCTCAACAGCCACAGCGTGCCGCGCGCGGCATCCCTAACGGTTTCCCGCGACAGCGGCGCGAGATTTGCTGTGTCCAGCCCCGGAAGGCAGAAGAGGAACACGAAAAGAAATACGAGCGCGAGCAGCGGCAGCGCGATCTCCGCGCAGCGCCCGAGCGTTTTGAGCCGCCCGAGACACGCCGGAACGCACAGCGCCGCCATCACCGCCATAAAAAGCCACGGCCGGCTTCCCGGATACACCGCCGTCACGAACCGATCGGCCCCGGCGCGCAGCACGAACCCGGCATAGAACACCGTCCAGACCGTATAGAGCAGCACCGCCGCCGTGCCGCCGAAACGCCCGAATATACGCAGCAGCGCGCCGCCGAGTCCTTCGCCGGGGAGCCGCTTTCGCGTCAGACGGCCGAGCAGGAGCCCGGCAAGCGGCAGCGGCACAAGTGCGAGCAGCGCCGAGAGCCACACCGCGCCCCCGGCGCTTCGCACCGCCATGCCCGGCGTCTGCCGGATGAGCGGCGAGAGCGCCGAAACGAAAAGCAATATCGAAAGCTGGCGGCGGGAAATCCTGTCGGTGCGCTCATCCATGCGATCTCTCCTCCCCGTGGACGCTGCCGTAAATATCATAGGAGCGCTCGAGCACGCTCTCCGTCTGCACGGTCGTGCGCAGCGAGGCGAGAGCGCCCTCGCCCTTTACCTCCGGCAGCACGCGCCGGAGCTCCAGAAAGTCGGCGTCCAGCGCCTGCGAAGTCTCCACCGCCGCTTCGATCTGCGCCGTAACGGCGCGGGAGAGCTCTTCTTCCAGCCGCGCGAGCACTTCGGCGTCCGCGGTGTCCGCGCCGGAGGATTCCGTCACCTCCGCGCGGACGCGCACCGCGATTTGGAGCGCTGCCCCTTCCTCGTCCCGGACAGGGGAGAGGGAGGCCTTCGCCGTGTGGAGCTGGACGGTCACGGTGCCGCCGTCTCCGTCGGAGAGAACGTAGCTCGCCTGCGGCGCGAAGCCGAGCAGGAGATCCGCGCCGAGCGCGGCGTCCGTATCGAGAAAGCCGCAGAGCGCCGCGCCGCGAAAAACGGCGTACCCGGCCTCGAGCGCAAGCGTCGTGCCGTCCTCCGCGGCGGGAACGCTTCCCTCCGGCGCGGTCGGGCCGATCGCGCAGGCGAGCGCCGCGCCGCTGCGGTCAAGGCGCGAGGCGATCTCCAGCACCGTGAAGCAATGCGCGCTGCCCTGCCGCTCGGTGTCCGCCTCGAGCGAGGAGAGCGCCGCGGTGATCTCGCTCTCGCTGCCGTTTCCGGCGATGAGCGTGTAGGCGCTCTCGCCCTTCACGACGAAGAGCGGCACGCTCAGCTGTGTCTGTGTGCCGCGCTCAAAATAGTCGAGCACCGGCACGATGCCGCCGCGGGCGCAGTCCTCGCCCACGGCGGCGTACCGGATGTGCCCGAAAAAGAGCTCCTCCCGCGGCGAGAAGTCCTGCAATCGCTGCACGGCGGTCTGGATGCTCGCGCCGCGCGCGGCGAGCTGCGTGGATACGGCGTCCTCGCTTGCCGCGCCCGAGGAGACGGAGACCGTCATATCCCCGACGCCGCCGTCAAACCCGATCGTCTGGATGAGCTGCAGGTCCTCAACCTGCCGCGGGTGCGGCAGCGCCGAGCAGCCAGAAAGCAGCGCGAGCGCGGCAAGAGCCGCGCCGAGCCGGGAAAGGCTTTTCATTTCCGATCCTCCTTTCGGAGCGGCGGCCGGAGAAGGGCGCGCCGCAGCGCGCCGGTGCGGGAATCGGTGAGCGGCGAGAGGTAGCTCACGCCGAGATTTTCCATGTCGCACAGCCGCCACAAAAGGAGCATCAGCCCGGCCATCACGCCGTAAAGCCCGAGCACCACCGCGCCGATCACGAGCGCGACGCGCCACAGGCGGATCGCCGCGCCGAGCTCCTGGCTCGGCTGGGCGTAGCCCGCGATGCCCGCCATGGCTACTACTATAATAACAATCGGGCTCAAAACCTTCGCCTCCACCGCGCTCTGCCCGACGATCAGCGCCCCGATGACCGAGACCGTCTGCCCGACCGGGTCGGGGAGACGGATGCCTGCCTCCTGCAAAAGCTCGAACGAGAGCAGCATTCCGAGCGTTTCCGCCGCCGTGGAGAACGGCACCGACTGCTTGGAGTCGATGACGCTCTGCAATAATTTATATGGTATCATCTCCTGATGGTACATCGCGACCGCCACATACAGCGCCGGGAGCACGAGCGAGAGAAAGAGCGCAAGATAGCGCAGCAGCACGAGCGCCGTGGCAACGGCGGCGTGGCGCGCCCGGTCCTCCTGCACACGCAGCATATCCGGCAGCGTCGCCGGGAGGAGAAAACCGATGGGCAGCCCGTCGCAGAGCACGCCGATCTTCCCGCGCGCGAGACCGAGCACGAACCGGTCGGGGCGCTCGGTGTGGATCACCTGCGGGAATACGCCGCGCGGCGGCGGGGCGAGATATTGCTCGATGTCTCCGGCGGCGAGCACCGCCGGAATATCGGGCAGCGAAAGGCGCGCCTTGATGCGCTCGACGTGCTCCGCCGGGGCAACGCCTTCTATATATAATATATCCACCTTTGTTTTCGTCTTGGAGCCCACCATCGTCTCCCAGAGCTTGAGCGCTGGCTTCCCGACGCGGCGGCGGAGGAGCGCGGTGTTCACGCGCACAGACTCCACGAAGGCGTCCTTCGCGCCGAGCACGCTCTTCTCGACTGTCGGCGCGTCCACGCCGCGCTTGTCCCCGGTTTTGACTTCAAAGGTGAGGGCGGTGTGCTCATCGTCGAAGACGAGCGCAGCATATCCCGCGGCGATGTCCGAGACGGCGTCCGAATAGGAAGTGCGTTTCCTGACGGCGCACGCCCAGATACCGCCCTTGAGCGCAGCCTCCAGCAGGGCGCTTTCCGAGCGGGCACGCAGCCGCGAGAGCGGATGGACGATCTCATCCGAAATCTGCTCCGCGCTCACGCACCCGTCGAGATAAAAAAGTGTGAGCGATGTGCCGCCCGCCGAGAGCGCGCGGCTTTCAAAATCGGCGCAGTCAGAAAATTCTTTTTCGATAAATTTCGAGAAATCCCGCCGTGCCGGCGCGGGATCGGAAGAGAGAAAATCAAACATATGGGAAGTATGTCCAGCGGAAAACACTATATGTAGCGCCTCGAAAAAAAGATGAAATTTCTTCAAAAAAATCTTTAAAAAAGTGTTGACAAAAGGGGTAAGGGATGTTATATTAGCTAAGCTGTCGCCGAGAGACAGGGCGAAAGAAACGAAAAAGTCTTGAAGAAGACAGCAAAAGTTGTGTACCTTGTAAATTGAACAAAGTAAGATAGCTTATGTTTGAATAAGCACCAGAAAGGGTTCT
>CAKTBC010000120.1 GCA_934533005.1 uncultured Oscillospiraceae bacterium
GTCGGTGCCGTTGCCGGCCTTATAGGCAACGATCATGGTCACGGGGCCGTTGGGCGCCCAGCCGGTGGATTCTTCCGCCGGTGCTTCGGCCGGAGTCTCCGTCTGAGGCTCGGCCGGAGTCTCCGTCTGAGGCTCGGCAGGGGTCTCGGTCTGCGCGGGAGCCGCGGTCTCGCCGCAGGCGCACAGCGCAAACACCATGCAAAGGGCAAGGAACAGGGCAAATGCTTTTTTCATTTTTTCTTTCCTTTCTTTTGATGGATATGATCTCTTCTTCTCCCAAGAGATGCTGCAATATTACCAGAATACGGTGGTTTTTGCAAGGTGCATTTCATCAAAAAAACCAATCGGTGGAAAATATGTTAAATTAATGTAAAATTACCATAAAATTTCGTATTTTTTCTGTAAAGAAAGCATCCGGGCGGTATATTAACACCGCCCGGATACGTTTTACATATTCTTTTCGAAACTTAATATAAAATGTTTAACGTTTTCTTTATACAGCACCTTATGCCGCGCCGAAAAACTGGAACACGGCGGTCACATAAACCAGAAGCTGTTCACGGCTGACAAATTTCGTCATGTCGGCAATGTCGGTCGTCTGGATCAGGCGCTCAATGCTGCCGCCGGTCGCATACGCCACAGCGAGCAGCGCAATGCCGAGGATCATCAGCACGGAAAAGACGATGGCTACCCATCTCCATACCTTACTCATCGCCGTTTTCCTCCTTCTTCGGATACAGGATCGAGCGGTAGATGCTGCGCGTGAGGCGCACCGTGAGAGTGCAGCCCGCAACGGCGATCGAAACGCCCGACCAGAGAAGCAGCAGCGCGAGCGCAAACACGGCCAGCGCCGCGCCCGCCGTCAGCAGCAGGTCCGGCATGCGGACGATCGCGCCGTTGAACACGTACCCGGTAAGATACACGCCCACCGCAACAAACGCCGCGCCGATGGCGAGAACGGCAACGCCGAGCCCGAGCGAAAGTCCAAACAGAAGCGCCCAGACTGCGAGCATCGGGATCGTGACCACGACCGCGGCAAACACGCGCCCGCCTGAAACGGGACGACGTTCCTCGGCCTCTTCGTACTCGTATTCCTCTTCGGTTTTCTCTTCCTCGGCGGGCTCCTCCGCCGGAGTCATCTCCGGGGCAGTCTCCGTTTCTTCCGCGGGGAGTTCTTCTGCGGGAATATCGTAAGTAAGCGCCGTTTCATCCAGCGTCTCCGGTTCCTCCGGCTCTTCCGGGGTTTCCGAAGCTTCGATGGCTTCCGGATCGGCGGTCTCCGCCGTCTCCGGTTCCGCCTTCGGCATTTCGTCCGCAGGAGCGGACTCCTCCGGCTCCGTCGCAGCCTCTTCCGCCGCCGGTTTGGCAGGCTCGTCCTCCTCGGACTGCGGCAGGGTCTCCGCCGTCTCCGCTTCCGCGAGCAGCGCGGCAAGGAACGCATCCTCCGCCGATTCGGTCTCCGGCGTATTCTCCGGCTCCGCGGGCGCGGCCTCATCGCTCTCCGCCGTCTCTTCCGGCGCTTCCTCTTCGATCGGTTCCTCCGGCGTTTCCGTTTTTTTCGGGAACGTCAGACCGAGATCGGAGAAATCCAGATCGTCAAGATCGATCTCCGGCAGCACGGCATAAGCCGGGCTCTCCGGCGCCGCCGCAGCAGGCACTTCCGGCGCGATCGCCGCCGGCTCCTCCGGCATGAGCTCCGGCTCTTCCCCGGTCTCCTCCGGCAGGGGCTCTTCCGTTTCCGGCTCGGCCGCATCGAAACCGATCTCCGTCTCCGTGTATTCCTCTTCGACGATCTCAGGCTCTTCCGGCGCTTCAGGTTCCTCCGCCACGGCGTCGATGTCACCGTCGGCAAACGGCGTTTCGCCGCTCGCTACCGCTTCGCGGTATTCCCGCTCGATCTGCAATACCTGCCGCACCGGCGAGCCGAAGCAGCGGATCACCGCCGCCTCGCCTTCCGCACCGGCCTCGTCGAACATGCGCTCGTACCGGTTGAGGACGCGCTCACGCTCGGCGGCGTCCAGAAACGCCAGAAGGCTCCGAAGCTCCGCCATGAAGCTTTTTCGGTTCAAAGTGGGACACCTCCCATTCCTACTGTTACAATTTGTCATCGTTAGATTATACTATTTAATAAAAGCTTGTCAAGTCTTATCCCACGACAAACCTTGACAATCCCGGCTCTCTCACATAATATAATAAAGTTAAATCCGCGGTGGGAGAAGGGCTCCCGCCGTTATAAAAGGAGAAATATCATGGCGAAAGAAAAAATGGTCGAGCAGATCACCAACATGGAGACCGATTTTGCTCAATGGTACACCGACATCTGCCGCAAGGCCGAGCTGGTGGAGTATGCCTCGGTAAAGGGCTTCACCATCCTGCGCCCCTACGGCTACGCGATCTGGGAAAACATCCAGCAGATCATGGACGCCGAGTTTAAAAAGACCGGCCACCAGAACGTGGCGATGCCCGTTCTGATCCCGGAGAGCCTTCTTAAAAAGGAAGGCGAGCTCGTCAACGGCTTTGCGCCCGAGGTGGCGTGGGTCACGAAGGGCGGCAGCGAAGAGCTGGAAGAGCCGCTCGCGTTCCGTCCCACGAGCGAGACGATGTTCTGCGATCACTGGTCGCGCGTGCTCCACTCCTATCGTGAGCTGCCGATGCTCTATAACCAGTGGTGCTCCGTCATCCGCTGGGAGAAGACGACCCGTCCGTTCCTGCGCAGCCGCGAGTTCTGGTGGCAGGAGGGTCACACCATTCATGAGACCGCCGAGGAGGCCGAGGCCGAGACCGCGCAGCAGCTCAAGTGCTACGCCGATTTCTTTGAGAACGTCCTCGCCATCCCCGTCGTCCCCGGCCGCAAGACCGAGAAGGAAAAGTTTGCCGGCGCAGAGGCCACCTACACCTGCGAATGCATGATGAAGGATCACAAGGCGCTGCAGGGCGCGACGTCCCACTACTTCGGCGACAAGTTCTCGCGCGCCTACAACGTCACGTTTACCGGGCGCGACAACAAGGTGCAGTATCCGTTCCAGACGTCCTGGGGCTCCACGACGCGCATGATCGGCGCGGTCATCATGGCGCACGGCGACAACAACGGCCTTGTTCTGCCCCCGAAGATTGCCCCCATTCAGGTCATCGTCCTCCCTATCGCACAGCACAAGCCCGGCGTGCTCGAAAAGGCGCAGGAGCTCGTTGACCGGCTTGCGAAGCTGGGGCTTCGCGTCAAGGGTGACTTTACCGATAACTCTCCGGGGTGGAAGTTTGCCAACTGGGAGATGAAGGGCGTGCCGCTGCGCATCGAGATCGGCCCGAAGGACATCGAGAACAACCAGTGCGTCGCCGTCCGCCGCGACGACCGCGAGAAGATGTTCCTCTCGCTCGACGAGCTGGAAGCGAAGGTTCCCGAGCTGCTCGACGCCGTGCAGAAGTCGCTCTACGAAAAGGCCAAGGCCAACATGGAAGAGCACACCTATCCTGCCTACTCGCTCGAAGAGGCGAAGAAGATTCAGGAGGAAAAGGGCGGCTTCATCAAGACCATGTGGTGCGGCGAGCTTGCGTGCGAGATGAAAATGAAGGAGCAGGCCGGCATGTCCAGCCGCTGCATGCCGCTGCATCAGGAGCACCTGGCCGACACCTGCCCCATCTGCGGGAAGCCCGCCAAGCACATGATCTACTGGGGCGTAGCGTACTAATTTCAAAAATGGGAAGGTCTCCCCTCTCTTTTTTTCGTATTTGCGGAACTTTTTTCCTGCGGCAGCGTCTAATAATCAGAATCCCCTTTAGAAAACAAATCTTTTACGGGAGGAGCCTCCGATGAAAAAGACTACGAAGCTTCTTGCTCTCGCGCTCGCGCTTGTGCTCGCGCTCGGTCTCGCCGGGTGCGGTGCGAAAACGTCGAGCATGACCGAATCTTGCTACAGCGAAAGAATCGACAGTGCTCCCATGGAGGAGCCGAGGGCAGACACGCCGATGGAATCGGAATCGATGCCGTCGGCTGCTGCTTCCAGCGGTTTCGGCAATTTTGCCGCCGAGGACGACGCCTTCTACGAGGAAAACCTCAGAGACACTACCGCCGATATCGCCGACATGAGCGAGAAGATCATCTACAGCGCCGATGCGACGCTCGAAACGACCGAGTTTGAGTATTCGATTGAGGAGATCCGCGCACTTGTCAAAGAACTGGGCGGCTTTATGGAGAGCTCGAGCATTTCCGGCAACAACTACTATAACATCTCCCGCGGCAATACGGGCGGGCGCTATGCGTCCTTCCTCATCCGCGTGCCGAGCGACAAGTTCTCCGTGCTGACCAACTCCCTCTCCGCGTTCGGCAATGTTCCCTACTGCAACACATACATGCAGAACGTGACGATGGAATACTATGACGTGCAGAGTCGTCTCGAAGCCTACAAAACGCAGGAGACCCGGCTTCTTGAAATGCTTGCCGTCGCCAAATCGGTCGAGGACATGCTCGCCATTCAGCAGCAGCTCACCGACGTGCAGTATGAGATCGACTCGCTCACCGGACAGCTTCGCTACTACGACCATCAGGTCAATTACTCCACCGTATCGCTCTACGTTTCCGAAGTGACCAAGTATACGCCCGAGCCGACAATCACGCTCACCTACTGGGAGCGCATGAGCCGCGGCTTTACCGAATCGCTCAAGGAGGTGGGCGAGTTCCTCCAGGATCTGTTCCTCTGGTTCATAACGAGTCTGCCGTGGCTTGTGCCTCTCGCCGCAGTCATCGTGCTGATTGTGTGGCTCATCCGGCGCAGCGCGAAAAAGCGTCCGGAGCGCGCTGCGAAGCGGGCGGCCAAACGCGCCGCCATCGCGGAAAAGAAGGCGCAGAAGGCCGCGGCCAAAGCCGCCGCGAAGAGCACAGCCCCCGCGGAAGAGTCCCCGAAAGACAACGAAAAATAACCTGCCCTCTCCCCTGCGCCCCGGCGAAATCGCCGGGGCGCTTTTCGTTGGCACGGCAGGGAAAATACGCCAAAAAATCCGAGGTTTTTTCGTCAATTTCCCTTGACCGGACAGGCGGTTTGTGTTATATTAACCCTACCTGTCGGTCGAGAGGTTTATTTTTTATGCTCTTTC
>CAKTBC010000121.1 GCA_934533005.1 uncultured Oscillospiraceae bacterium
GCCAACAGGTGCATTATAACCGTTTTTTCCCGGCTCTGCAACCGGTTTTTCAAAAAAGGCCGGAACACAGCGTTTTTCCTGTGTTCCGGCCTTTTTGCTTGACGTGGGAAACCCGCCTTGCCTCCCTCTGACGAGGGAGGTGGCAAAAGCGTAGCTTTTGACGGAGGGAGAGAACGCCGGTCTAACGAACACACCGGCATCTTGTCTCTCCCCCAGTCAGCTTCGCTGACAGCCCCCTCGTCAGATGGGGCCAAGACAGTTTACTGCAAACCCGCTTATCATACTTTACACAAGGGAGCCTTTATCCAACATAGGGAAGCATTTCAAAGAAATTCTCCTCGCTCTCGCCGTTGATGGTCCAGCCGCCTTCCCCATCGTATTCCAGCTGGATCGATCCGGTGCGGCCGTCCTCGGTACGGAAGAAGGTGTTCTGTCCGTCCGTGCCGGTCAGGATGAGCTTTTCGCCCGGCGTCAGCACCGCGACGCCGCTCTCATCGAGATACACCGGGAGGATCTTCGCCACGGTCAGATAGTAGTAGCTGCCGCGGTAGTCCCATTTAAAGGACGGATCGAGCGTCACAACACCGTCGGAGGTTCCGTTCATGCCGATGGTCGCGCAGTAGGTGCCAAGCTGATAGTACCACGCCTCAAGCACCGGGATGCCGCCGCTGAACACAACGCGTCCGTCCAGACTGCCGGTAAGGCCGTTCGGGTCGGCGCCGTAGCGCGCGTCGCCGGTGAACTCTATGGGCTCGAGCGTGTCGCCGTGCCAGCCGCAGGTGCGGTAATCGTCGCTGCCGGGATCGGCGGCGAACAGAATTTCGCAGACGCCGTCGCCGTCCAGATCGCAGATCCAGAGATCGTACCGGTCGCCCACGGGCATGTTCGTGCGGTCGAGCACCGTGCCGTTCACGGCGATCGTATACTCGTTGATGCCGCCGGCATCGGTCGCCGTCACGGTGATCTCCTCGGCGGCATAGTCGCCGTTGATGTCATAGTGATAAACACTCTTGCCGGAGATGTTCAGCGGGCGCTCGGCGTATTGCTCGCCGTCCATGAGGATGAGAGAGCCGTCCATCCCGCTCTGGGAGATATACTTTGTGTGCTCGCCCTCACTGTCGCGCCAGGAAATGGCGAGATTCGGCATCACATCGGGGATCCATGTCTGCACGCAGACGCTCTCGCCGTCGGAGAGAAGCTCGGCGTACCAGAGCGTGCCGTCGACGCGGTAGAGGTTGGAGTATTCAAGATACGTCACGGCGTTGAGCTCAATGTCCTCCACCGTGCCGGAGGCGGTGAACGTGACACATGCGCCCAGGCCGCCCGTGCCGGTATCGTAGACATACGTGGCGTTCCCGGCGGCGTCGGCGCTCTCGCTCAGCTCGGCGGTAAGCGTGCCGTCCGCCTCTCTCTCCGCGGGGAGATAGTCCGCCTTGATCTGATAGGCAAGCCAGGCATACGGCAGCGTAAACTCAATAAGACCCGCGGCGTAGCTCGCAAGCTCATAGGGGTTCGCGATGAGGACAAGGCCCTCGTCGTTGAAGTACCAGTTGCCATCGCGGAAGAGACCGGCAAGCTGATCCTCGTAGCCCTCGTTCAGGCCGTAGGCAGCGTACTCCGCGCCGTAGCTGATATCCTTGAGCTGCTCGACAGCAGCGGAAAGGAAAGCATCATAGTTATCCGCCAAATCGGCAAGCGTCAGCTCCTGGCCGGTGCGGATATCAAAGGTGTGGCCATAGCGGCCGGTGTAGCCGTGCGCGCCGCCGAGGTACGACGTGTCGTCGTACGTAAGACTCAGGAGATACCGGGCATTGTAGCGCACGTTCGTCTGGCGCATAAGGCTGTAGGAATAAAAGCTATCGGCGCTGCCGTTTTCTGTCTGCCAGGCAAGGTCTTCCTTGGCCGCAGCCAGATAGTTCTCCTTGCCGGAGACGGCGTATTCATCGCTCGATTCGACGCCGACAGCGAAGTCTGTATACTGCTTGTGCAGCGCCTCGTTGATCGCGGCGGTGGCCGCGTCGCTGCCATTCATGGAAACGCTCGGCTCGGCAGCGGCATAGACAAGCAGGAGCGCAGCATTATCCGCCGTATAGAAATCCTCGCTCTCACGCCGGACGGAGACGACCGGCACGCTGAGATTTTCCACGACCGGATCCGGTTCGGCGGTAGCTTCCGGCGAGGAGACGGGCGGCACGGGCGTGGGATCCGCCGCAGCCGTCGACTCCGCACTCGTTTCCGGCTTTGTGCTGCACGCGGCAAGCGAGAGGGCTATCGCCGCGCAGAGCAGCAGAGACAGCAGTTTCTTTTTCACTCAATCACTCCTCATAGCGCGTGAGCGCCATATCATAGACCGCATGCCCGCTCTCGAGCGGCGCGCCGTTCACGGTGAGCGTGACATCCGTGCCGTCAAAGGCGTCGAGCAGCGTATTGACGATGCCGCCGACGAGGAAGTACTCCCCGGTCGTGCCGAGAGAGCGCAGCTGCACGGCGAAGGCGTCGTTGAGATCGGCTTGGATATGGCCGTCCTTGTCAACGGTGACGGCGTTGAATGCCGCGCCGTTTTCAAAGATCAGGCCGTCCATCGCGCCGTTGAGCGTTTCGGCGGTGATCTCCGTGCCGTCGAGCGCGAGGCCGAAGGCGAGGAAGTGCTCAGCGTTCGCGTCGCTGCGGTAGATGCGCACCACGGCGGGGACTTCATAGCCGCGCTCGGTGAAAATCGCGGTGTAGGTATCGCGGACATCCTTCGCGGTGTACGGATAGTTCGTCGGCGTGTAGCCGCCGTCGGCCAGGAGGCTTTTCCCGCTCTCGCCGTAAAGACCCATGGCGGTCTCGTACATCATGGTGAGCTTATCGGTGAGTTTTTCGCCAAACTCCGTCTCCTCGCCGAGATCAAACGCCGCCGCGCCGGAGCGCACGGCGTCCAGGCCGTTCGTGAGCGAGAAGTCCACGATCGTCGCTGCAATGCGCGCGCCCGTGAGCGAGCTGCCCGCCGTGCCTTCGTGATAGTTGTTGAACAGGTCGCACAGCGCGTCGTACATACCGTTTTTCTCCGGCGTCACCGGGGCGGACGTATCCGACGGCTGCGGGGCTTCCGTGGTCACCGGCGGCGTAGGCGTCGGGGCGGACGTCGGCTCGGCAGTCGGTTCCGCTGTTGCGGTGGGTTCGGCCGTTGCGTTGCCGGACGTTGCAGCAGGCTGCTCCGGCTTCGGGGAGCAAGCGGTCATAAACGCCGCGCACAAAATAAGCGCCAGAAGCGCCGCGGCAAATCGTCTCATCTTCATGGAGTCTTTCCTTTCGTTATCTTCATCAGGTTTTCGCTTCATCAGGTTTTCGGAAATATAGACGCCGGACGGGGGCGATTGGTTCCCCGTCCGGCAAAAATATTATACGGTTTTCTGCGGAAACACAAGCGCCGCTTTGAAAAGATCGCCGTCGAGCGTCAGCGTGAGCTTTCCGCCCATAAGCTCCATGAGGGAGTTTGCGATCGAAAGCCCCAGCCCGCTGCCGTCCGTGTGGCGCGAGCCGTCGCCGCGGACAAAGCGCTCCATCAGTTCCTCCGCCGGGATGTTCAGCGGCTCGCGGGAGATATTTTTGAGCGTGAGCACCGTTTCCGTCTCGCCCGGCGTCAGCTCCAGATAGAGCCGCGTGCCGCTCTGCGCGTATTTTACCGCGTTGCCCAGCAGATTATCCAGCACGCGCCATAAAAGCCGCCCGTCCGCCGTGACATACGTTTCCGCCTCCGGCACATTCAGCACCGGCGTGATGGCCGCCGCGGCGAACTTTTCGGTATACTCCCCGGCGCTCTGGCGCAGCAGCTCGCCGAGATCGATCTTTTCGAGATTCACCGGCAGCGCGCCGCTGCTCGCCTTGCTCGCGTCCACGAGATCGGTCGTGAGCTTTTTGAGCTTCTGGCTCTGGCGGTCTAAAACTTCGATATATTCTCTCGCCGCCTCGCTTTCGGTCGGCTCCTTTTTGAGGAGATCGACGTAGCTCACAATGCTCGTGAGCGGCGTTTTGAGATCGTGGCTGACGTTGGTGATGAGCTCGGTTTTAAACCGCTCGGACTTCATGCGCTCGTTCACAGCGCGGCTCATGCCGACGCTCACGGCGTTGAGATTGTCGCCGTGCTCCTTGAGCACCGGGTACATTTTCTCCGTGTCCACCGTGTAGGTGAGATCACCCGCGGCAAGCTTCTGCGCCGCCGTCTGCAGCGTTTTGAGCTGACGCATGATACGGATGACGAAATACAGTCCCGCGATGTCAAGCGCAACGAGCACGAGAAGCTGGAAGAAGCTGCCCGAAAGCCATATAAGGAGCATGCCGAAGAAATTGACAAGCACCACGACCGCGTACACAAGGATCCCCTTCCACGCGATGGGCAGCGCGCGGACGAAGCCGCGCACGGCACGGTACACGAAGCGGCAGACGATATAGATGATGCTGTTTCTCCACCACTTCCCGGCGCGGAGCCGCGCCGAGATCGTGCAGAGCGTGAGCAGCACGACAAAACCGATCCAAAGCGCCGTGAGCGTGGACGGCAGTATCCATGTCCAAAGCGGATTATAGAGCAGGAGATTTCCCGCCCCGCCGGAATAACAGAGATTTGCCAGAAAAAGAATCGCCGCCAGTGCCGCGGCAAGGAAGAGATCGACCGGTACGCGGTGGATGCCGCGCAGCTTCACACCATCCGGCGTTTTGCCCATGGACGCCATAAGGAAGACGAGGAGCGCGATGCACAGCACCGCCGTGATGATGCCCACGGGGAGGTAGGCATTCTGGTAGCGCAGCAGCGTGCCGACCGAGCTGCGGAGCCGTGTCAGTTCCTCGCCGGGCGTCTGCTTCGGCTCGAGATACGCCTGCACGTCGATCCCGACGCCTTCGCTGAAATAACCGCCCGAAATGCCAAGGGGCACGGCGTTTTTCGTTCTGCCGTCGTACAGCACCTTGCCGGTGGACGTATCCGTCGCTACAT
>CAKTBC010000122.1 GCA_934533005.1 uncultured Oscillospiraceae bacterium
ATATCCATATGGCGCAGCTCGTTGCCGAGCGGGCCTTCCAGCCCGAACAGACACGGCGCGCAGAGAGTGAGCTTCATGTTGTTTCCTCCGGTATTTTCTTATCGGAAAGATACTACCCTGTTTCGCGCCAAATTGCAAGCAATAAAGATGCCCCACCGTTTCAGCGTTTCCGGCGGGGCAAAAAGAGAGGATGAGTGGAATGATTAAAATGTATGGGGATTACTTGCTTGCGGCGGCCTCGATCTCTTCCTTGACCTGTTCAGCGGTCATGACGCGGCCAAACATTTCTGCCCAGAGATCGAACATGGCACTATTCCAGTCGCCTGCGGTGCGGCCGCAATGGTCGTAGGAGCTGATGCCGTCCGCCACGGCGACGACGTTGTAGTCTTTGTGATACGCCTCGCGGATGGTGCTGTCCACGCACCAGTTCGTCACGGTGCCGCAGATGATAAGAGTGCGGATGCGATTCTTCTTCAGCCACGTTTCAAGCTCCGTGTGGGAGAAGCAGGAGTACGTATACTTCAGAAATACGGTGTCGCCCTCGATGGGCGCGAGCGCCGGATCAATCTGGCACTCCGGGGAGCCAGGCTTGAATTTGCAGCCGCCATCCTCGGTGAGAAGGCCGCGCTGCTTATTGCGGAACCAGTAATGATCGTTGTGGAAATCTACGTCCTGCGCGAAAATGGACAGGAATACCGGAATGCCCTTTTCGTTGCAGAATTTCTTGAGAGCGGCGACGGTGGGGAGCTGCTCTTTGGACTGCGGCGTAAAGAGCGGGCCGTCGGGCTGTGTGAAGCCGGTCTGCATATCGATGATCAGCAGAGCCGTCTCCTCCGGGTGAATCGTAAAGGGAGCGTCCCACTCCCAATATCTTGCCATGATACTTTTCCTCCATTTGCATATCGGTTTGCTTATTTTATTTAATGGGTAAGGGCGAAACCGTGCATTTATGCCTGCTGCAGCAGGTTTTCCAAAATCGTATCGCACGGATAAAAGTCAAAGTTGTAATTGATTGCGAGCATTTTCATGCCCTGCCGGTGCTCCGCCTCGGTGGTGGAGTTCACACCGTCGTCCGCTACGGCGACGCGGTAGCCGCGGTAAAAAGCTTCGATCGCGGTCTGCGCCACGCACACGTCCGAGCGCCAGCCCGTCATGATAACGGTGTTGATCTGCATCTGGCGGAGCGTTTTGTCGAGCGTCGTGTTGACGAAGGCATTGAACCGGTTTTTGTAGATGACGCTGTCGCCCGGTTCGGGCTTTACCTCGTCAATGATCTGCGCGCCGTAGGAGCCGGCCATCATATGGTTGTTCCAGAGCTGCAGCTCCGGATCGTCTTTATAGTGCCGGTCGCAGACGTAAATGACCGGAACCCCCATCCGCCGCGCTGCGGCGAAGAGCTTTTTGAGCTGCGGGAGAATGAGGTGGACACGTCCGCAGGCAAGCGCGCCGCCCTCCAGCACATCGTTTTGCAGATCGATTGTGATGATCGCCGGGCGGCAGACATCCGGTCTGGAGAAAAGCTGCGCTGCGGCGTCAATGTCCTCCGGCAGGAGAGACTGCAAGAGCATCTGCGCGCGCTTATACTCTTCCAGAACGCGATCTACCTCCGCCTGCTGGCGGATCATGGCCTTCTGCACATCCTCCGTGGGCGCGTCCAAAAGCGCTGCGATCTCCGTCAGGGAGAATTTCATTTCACGAAAATAGCGGATCTGCTGCAGGCGGGATATATCCGAATCCGAATATATCCGGTAACCGGCCTTCGTGCGCTCGGGCTCCGGCAGGAGACCACAGCTTTCGTAGTGCCGGATGGCCTTTACGCTCAGCCCCGTAAGGGATGCCGCTTTTTTGATTGTGATCATGCAGCGCCGCTCCTTTCGTTAGAGAAGCGGGAGCATCCCGAAGAATGCTCCCGCGGGAGGCACGGCCCGCCGGGGGCCAATGAAATTATTTCTTGACGACCTTGTTGAAGATGACCTTCACGAGGAAAGCCACGACGACGCAGTTGATGGAGGGCAGGAGAACAGGAATGAAGGTGACAGCAACGCCGACAGCCCAGGACACGAAACCGCCGATATCAGCGCGGGGCAGGGATTCCAGATCGGTGTAGCCGTGGTTGTACTTGGTGAGGAAGTCAGCGAACACAATGCCGACGATGGGGGGCACAGTGCTGGAGAGGAAGTTGATGTAGCTGCCGAACAGGTTGTAGAAACCGACGCAGCCGAGGATGGTGCCGACGAGGCCGAACACAAGAGTCAGCTTGTTGCGGGGAACCTTGATGACGGAGCTCAGGCTCATGGAGCCGGAGTAGACGCAGCCCTGTGCGGTGGACCAGATGTTGAGGACCATGACGATGAACGCCGGGGCGAGAAGGCCCTGCAGCGCGAGAACGCCCATGATGTCGGGATCGCCGTAAACAACGGAGCCGATGGCGCCGAAGAACACCATGAAGGAGTTACCGATCATGATCGTGATGATCATAACAATGATGGAGGTCTTTGCATTCTTGGCAAAGCGCATGATGTCGGGCGTGAACATAACGGAGCCGACAACGTAGGAGCCGACGCCCAGAGCAACGGCCTTCGCGAAGGTGATGGAGTCTTCCTTGACGAGAGCATTGATGCCGGCAACACCGCCGACGTCGTTGAACGCGCGGATGATGGAGATGAAGCCGAAAACCAGGACGATGGGCACGGCGATGTTGGAGAGCATGTTCATCCACTTGGTACCCTTGGAGGCGGTGATGGTCATGCCGATGCCGGCGAGAATGCAAACGAGGATCGTGGGCATCCAAGAGAACAGACGGTGCGCGGAATCGCCGATGAGATAAGCGTCGATGGAGAACCAGCCGATGGTGGTGATAGCCACGATCAGAACCGGAACCCAGGTGCCGACTTGGCCGAAGCTGTAGCGAGCCATGAGACCGAAGCTCAGACCGCTCTTGGCAGCGATGACGCCCATGATGCAGCTGAGGACGGTGAGGATGGCGCTGGACACCAGAACGGCCCAGACCATGCTGTTGAAGGACAGGCTGACGCCAATGACGCTGCCGGCCTGCATGCTCGTCACGACGAACACATAGCCAAGAGAGATGACGAGCACGGAAAGGAAGGACTTGCGTGCGGTCGAAGGAACGGCAGTCTTACTGTACTCATCCGCGGTGGTTTCTACAGTAACATTCTTTTTTTCTTCCATTGCGAAGATAACCCCTTTCGTTTCGTTCAACCGTTGGTTTCCGCGTCAAACAAGGGCCCGGGATCCCGTTTATCGACAGGTAACGGCTGACAGTGCGCATGATAGGATAAATCGCAGTGAAATGCAAATGTAAAACCTTCCCCCAAGGGGATAGTTTACCAGAGGGAACGGCAGACCGCCATTGACAAAAAAGACCGCTTTTTCTCCGTGCAGCTTGCCTTTTTTGGGAAATCCTATATAATATATCTGTTATGAATATTTTTCTTTTGGACAACGATTATAAATACGCCGCCGAGCAGATGATGCTCATGCTCTTTCCCGGCGAGCGCCCGGTCTACCCGGCCTCCGTTCTGGATGACGGCGGCGCGCGCTGCGTTACGCTGCGGCTGCGTTACGGCAGAACGTACACAACGGCCATCTGCTATCTCACATACGACGGCAGGCATGCAAAAGCCTATGCCCGCATCCACACCGACCGGCTGGGCGGCGCGCTCGAACGCCCGCGGCAGGAACAGCGCCTGCTGAAGCTTGCGTTCTACCGCGCCGCGATCAGCCTCGGCGTGCCGAAGCCGGAGTGGGGCTGCCTTACCGGCGTGCGCCCGGCAAAGCTCCTCGCAGGGCTCATCCACCGGGATGGCCTGAGTGAGGCGGCCGCCGTGCGGATGCTGACCGGCACGTTCGATGTATCGAAGGAGCGCGCGTCTCTCGCGCTCGCCGCCGAGCGCGCCGCGGCAAAGGCGGAAGCAACGCTCGCGCCCGAGGATGTGTGCCTGTACATCGGCATCCCGTACTGCCCGACGCGCTGCGCCTATTGCAGCTTTGTGAGCGTAGACGCGCCAAAGCTTTTAAAAAGCATCCCGGACTATCTGGATGCACTGGAAAAAGAAATGCACGCGGCAGCCGCGGCGGTGAAAGCCGCCGGGCGGCGCATTGTTGCGGTATACATCGGCGGCGGCACGCCGACAACGCTCACGGCATCCCAGCTCGACCGGCTGCTCGCGGATACGAAGACGTGCTTTGATCTATCCGCCTGCCGGGAGTTTACCGTAGAAGCCGGGCGGCCGGACACCGTGACGGAGGAAAAGCTCGCGGTGCTCGTTTCGCACGGTGTAGACCGCGTGAGCGTCAACCCGCAGACGATGTCGGACGCGGTGCTTGAGGCCATCGGGCGGCACCACACCGTCGCCGAGGTGCGCGAGGCGGTGGCGATGGTGAAAAAGTTCCCGCAGCTCGCGTTCAACATGGATCTCATCGCGGGACTGCCCGGCGACACGCCGGAGACTTTTGCCGAAACGGTGCGCGAGGTGATCGCGCTCGGCGCGGAGAACATCACGGTGCACACGCTTGCGCTCAAAAAGGGCTCGCGCTTTCTCACCGAGGGCACGGCGCTGCCGGACGGAAAAGCCGTCGGGGAGATGCTTGCCGCCGCGCGCGAAAGACTCGAAACAGCGGGGTACGCGCCGTACTATCTTTACCGGCAGAAGTTCATGTCCGGCAGCTTTGAAAACGTCGGCTGGACGAAGCCGGGATACGAAAATCTCTACAACATATGCATTATGGAGGAGCTCTGCGGCATTCTCGCCGTGGGTGCGGGCGGCTCAACGAAGCTCACGGCGCCCGGCGGCGTCGTAAAGCGCCTTATGGCGCCGAAGTATCCGCGTGAATATATGGATCGCATCGTGCAGACGTGCGCCGAGAAGGACGAGATCGTCCGCTTTTATAATTCCGAACCGAAAGGGACAAACTGAAAATGGCCTATTATCTTTCCGAGATCAATGA
>CAKTBC010000123.1 GCA_934533005.1 uncultured Oscillospiraceae bacterium
AACCCCTTCCCCGCCGTCTGCGGCCGCATCTGCAACAAGGCGTGCGAGGACGCCTGCACCCGCGGCAGCGTCGATGCACCCATCGCTATTGACGATATCAAAAAATTTATCGCCGGAAAGGATCTGGAAGCGGAGCACCGCTTCGTTCCGAAAATGGTCAACCAGACCGGCCGGCCCTACAAGGAAAAGATCGCCGTTATCGGCTCTGGCCCCGCCGGTCTCACCTGTGCGTACTATCTCGCCCTCAAGGGCTACCCCGTGACCGTGTTTGAAAAGGAGCAGGAACTCGGCGGCATGCTCACGCTGGGCATTCCTTCGTTCCGGCTCGAAAAGGATGTCATCCGCGCCGAGATCCAGATTCTCGCCGAGCTTGGCGTGCAGTTTAAAACCGGCGTCACCGTCGGACAGGACGTCACGCTCGACGCGCTGCGCGCCGAGGGCTTCAAGGCGTTCTATCTTGCCGTCGGCGCGTCCCGCGGCGCGAAGCTCCGCTGCCCCGGCGAGGAGCTGCCGGGCGTTATGACCGGCATCGATTTTCTGCGTGCGGTCAATCTCGGCGAAGCGCCGGAGATTGGCAAGGCCGTGGCCGTCATCGGCGGCGGCAATGTTGCCATCGACGTTGCCCGTGCCGCCGTCCGCCTTGGCGCAAATGTCACCGTGATCTACCGCCGCGACCGCGATTCCATGCCCGCCGCGGACGACGAGGTGGAAGAGGCCATCGAAGAGGGTGTTTCCTTCCGCTTCCTCGCCTCCCCCGCCGAAATTCTAGGCAGCGGCAAAGCGGAGGAGCTCAAGTTTGAAATTATGGAGCTGCGGGACGGTAAGCCCACCGGCACCGGGACATACGAAACGATCCCCGTTTCCGCCGTCATCTCCGCCGTCGGGCAGGAGATCGACCTGACCGGCATCGCCGTGGACACCGGCGCGAAGGGCACCGTATCCGTGTCTCTGCCGAGCTTCCAGACGAGCGAGCCCGACGTATTTGCCGGCGGCGACGTTGTCACCGGGCCGAAGTTTGCCATCGACGCGATCGCCGCGGGCAAGGAGGGCGCCGTGTCCATCCACCGGTATGTCCATCCCGGCCAGTCGCAGGTCATTGGCCGCGACCGCCGCGATTATAAGGCGATGAACACCGCCACCGTGGCCGTCGCTCTCGACGGCTTCGATACCGCGCCGCGCCAAAAGGCCTCCGGCGCCTCCGCGAAGGACGCGGAAAAAACGTTCCGCGATCTGCGCGGGACGCTCACCGAGGAGCAGATGAAGATCGAAACGCACCGCTGTCTGGACTGCGGCTCGGCGGTTGTGGACGAGAGCCTCTGCGTCGGCTGCGGCATCTGCACCACCAAGTGCAAGTTTGACGCGATCCGGCTGGAAAAGGTCACCGACTATGTCGGCGCGCCATACTTCAAGGCGCTGCTCGGCGCGGCGGGGAACGCCCCGGCGGCGATCGCCAAGCTCGTCGTCAAGAAGGTCGCAAGACCCTGAGGGTGCGGCGGCATGCATGAGATTGGCGTTGTCCGTTCCATGGTGAAAACCGTCACCGCCTTTGCCGAGGC
Organism: uncultured Oscillospiraceae bacterium; assembly: GCA_934533005.1. Lineage (GTDB taxonomy): Bacteria > Bacillota > Clostridia > Oscillospirales > Oscillospiraceae > Apopatocola. The sequence continues at coordinate 1,557 of CAKTBC010000123.1, forward strand.
GAACCGCATCCCGGAGATCGCTGAGATCGTCGTGGATGTCGGTGAGCTGTCGCTCGTCATCCCCAAATATGTAGAGGACCTTTACCCCCGCGTCGTGGAGGACACGTTTCTAAAGAACACAAAGCTCATTATGAACATTGTCCCCGGCCTGGCGGAGTGCGACGAGTGCAACGAGGTATTCAACGTTGTAGAGCACAAGGGCTACTGCCCAAACTGCGGCAGCTTTGAAAAGACCATCCTCACCGGCAAAGACTTCCTCATCCGCGAGATACACATCCCCGAATAAACGTAAAAGCCCGGCGTCGTGAAAACGACGCCGGGACTTTTTATGCTCTGCTTTTCTTCTTGGGGAAAACATGCCTTATGATCCAGTGCAGCGTGGGGTACGCGATCGCAGCGAGATGCAGCGCCGCAAGAGGCCATACAACGATGGTATACCGTGTCATCACAAGCCCCATGGCGGTAACAACGGCTATCACCAGATTCACGGCGAGCGTGGTGATCGTCCACCTCCTCCATTCGGGGCACGCAGCGATCATGTGCAGCGCGCCGAGGAAGCACGCGGCGAGCACAAAATACCAGAGCCGGATGAAATCCGCCGCGAATTTCTTCGCCGTGTTGGAGAGAAACTCGCCCGGATTTTCTTTTATCCACTTCATGCCCAGGTCTTTGAAGATCTTGTTTTTCTGTACGCGGTCGAGATTCGGATCGTTCTGGACGGAGGTGTACTCCTCACCGAACGTCTCGTAGATCTTGCTGGAATAGTATTCCGTGCTCGTGTTGGGGTTATTTGCCGCGTAAAGATCCCGGCCGCTGTAGGAATCCATCACGATGGGATACCCGGTCTCCCGGTAATTTACGAGCGTATTTGCACCGAAAAGCAGCACCGGAATCAACAGGAACGCAACGAATCTCCCGGCGGAGAGCTGCCGCCGGAGGAGCAGAACCAGCGAGTACACCAGCACCGCGATATACACCGGCATGAGCGCCGGGCGGCACGCCGCCAGATACACGCCCGCAAGGTTCATGTATGTCAGCCGCTTTCCCGCCGGGATGTCCGTCCGCACGGAGAGATACAGCAGGAGGATCAGCAGCAGAAGAAAGTAGTGCTCAAGATAAATGTTGTAGATGTCGATCTGCGCGCGGATAAGGGCGACGCCGTAAAAGAGCGGCGCAAAGCCGCCTTTTCCAAAGAGGATGCGCTCCGTTTTATAAAGCAGCATGCACGCCGTACCCAGCATCAGATACTGCACGGCGATGATCATAGGGAGCGTAAAGCCGATGAGGCGCAGGATCGTTAAGATCAGCGGCACGCCGAATGGCACGACAAAGAGCGCGGAATCACGGGCGGTCTGGATAAAGTGGCCGGTGGTGCGGAAGTTTTCCGCAATACTGTAATAGAGCTCCGCATCCGGGCCAAGCTGCACAAAGACACCCTGCACCGCGCAGCAGAGGAACGCTGCAAGCTGGGGGACAACAAACCAGAAGATCTCTCCCGCGTGCTGTTTCACAAACGATACAAGCGCGTTTTTCTTCATGTTCGTATCTTCTCTTCTCCTTTGTTCGGTTATTCCGGAATGCGCCGGATGAGCAGCGCCGCCGTGAGCCCCGTGAGCACACCGCCCGCGATGCCCGAAACGGCAAGCACGGGCAGATAGCCGAGAAGCTGCTTCGTCTGCAAAATGAGCATCGCCATCAGGATCTGCCCGGCGTTATGCGCAACGCCGCCCGCAACGCTCACACCCACGGTGGAAAACCGGTCGATCCGGCGCAGCAGCGCCATGACCGCAAGACTGAGCACCGCGCCCGCGAGAGAATACAGCATTGCGCCGACACTGCCGAAGAGGAGACTTATAAGCACGACGCGCACGAGTGAGAGCGCCGCCGCCTCCTTCCAGCCGAAGCGGAAGAGCGCAAAGATCACAGCGATATTCGCCAGACCCATTTTCACGCCCGGAATGCCGACCGACGGCAGCAGCGACTCCACATACGATAGGATCATCGCCACGGCGGTCAGCATCGCGAGCAGGACAAGCCGTTTTGTCTTTTTCATATCAGCTCACCAGATCGATATCGGAGGGGGCCGCTCCCTCGATGCGGATCTCCGTTTTGTTCGGGAGGCACACGATCGTGTCGCCCTCATACTGCGCAGCCCTCGCCCGGACACAGATGCCGTCCGGGCAGGTCGCCTCCGTCACGTCGGCACAGCCGCCGGAGATGACGAGGATGTTATAGCCGCCGTTCGGGGCATGGAGCGTCACGGTCGTATCCTCGGAAAGAGGGTATTCCGCCGTCCGCTCGCCGTTTACGTATACAACAGCCAGCGCCCCCTTTTCCCGGCTCAGCCGCTGAAAGGCAAAAAAGCCGAGCGCGAGCAGGAGCAACGCGGCAATGAGAAGTATATCCGCGCGAAGGCGGTCTTTTTTTGTCCGTTCAGGCTTCATTGGATAAACCCTTTTCATAAAAAATCCGTCCGGCTATGCCGGACGGATCTTCTCTGGTAATGATCAGATTCTCTGGATAACGCCCACAGGGCAGTTTTCCGAGCAGGCGACGCAGCCGACGCACTTATCGTAGTCGATGCGGGCGAGATTGTCAACCACCTTGATGGCTCCAGTCGGGCAGACCTTCTCACACTTCATGCAGCCGATGCAGCCCTTGGAGCAGGCGACGCGGGTCTGCGCGCCCTTCTGGGTGTTGCTGCAGCGAACGATGGTCGGATCGATCGCGCGGCGCAGAGCGATGATGTGGTTCGGGCAGGTGCGGGTGCAGATGCCGCAGCCGGTGCAGTTGGCGGGATACACTCTCGCAACGCCGTTCACAACGTGGATGGCGTCCGACGGGCAGGCGTTCTCGCAGTCGCCGTAGCCGAGGCAGCTGTTCGGGCACGCCCATTCGCCCTGGAAGAGGATGTTCGCGGCCGAGCAGTTGTTGATGCCGGCGTACTCGTACTTGTGCTTGGCGGTCTCACAGCTGCCGTTGCACTTGACGTAAGCGACCATCTCCACAACGTCCTCCGCCTCAACGCCCATGATCTCGGCAATCGCGGCAGCGGCGCCGTCGGCACCGGGGACACAGAGGTTGGTTTTCGTCTCTTCGCCTTCGGCCAGCGCCTTGGCGTAGCCGTCGCAGCCGGCGTAGCCGCACGCGCCGCAGTTGGCGCCGGGCAGGCATTCGCGGATCGCAGGGAACATTTCGTTCTCAGGAACGCTCATGTACTTGGAAGCGATGACGAGGATCAGCGCGGCCACCGCGCCGATGATGAGCAGAACAACAATTGCGCTAATAACTCCAGACATGTCACATTCCTCCCTTAACCGAACAGCTTGTCAGCCATGCCGGCAAAGCCCATGAACGTCATGCTGGTGAGAGCCGCCGCCAC
>CAKTBC010000124.1 GCA_934533005.1 uncultured Oscillospiraceae bacterium
TCACGGTCGTGGTGCCGTCCGCATTTCTGGTATACCCCACCGCTTCCAGCGGCACACCGAAGCGCTCGAATACGCTCTCTCCGCCGAACACCGCGCATGGCAGCAGCGACCCATCGGCACAGCCGTCCGCGCCGTCCCCGGCGGTGAAGAGCAGTGCGCGTCTCCCATCGGCAAAGCGCAGGTAGAGCGGGCAGAGAGTTTCCTGTTCGCCGAAATCGGCTCCCGTGGGGATAATGCGCACGGTGTCCGGCTCTTTGGAGAGCGCCTTTTCGAGCGAGCGGAGCGCCGTCTCCTCCGTCATGACGAAGCTCTGTCCGAGCGGCGGAACATACAGCTCCGCACTCGCGAGCGTTGGGAGCATGCGGCCGGAAAACAGATCCTCGATCCCGATGGCCGCAACGGTATCGTTGACAAGGACAGCCTCCATGGGCCAGCTCTTTGCCGCAACAATGGTGTATGTATCGTCCCCGTTGGGCAGTTCACGGATAAAGATGCTGCGGCAGTAGCATTCGGTTCCGTTAAAGTCCGCCGTGCGCCAGCCGAGCTCGGTTTTCGGCGTGCCGGTAAAAGCGATCCAGCCGTAATAGGCGCCGTTTTGGTTTCCGCCGCTGCTCAGGCCATGAAACTCCGTCCACAAAATCTCCCCGCCGTCTACCCAGCGATTCACATATTCCGGAAGACAGGTTTCCGTTATCAAGCCGTAGAGGCCGGAATCGTCGCCGGTCTGCTCATAATACGCCGTTGGATCGTGCTGAAAAGAGTAGCTGTCGTCCACCGCGTTCGGCTCTGAGCAGTTGCGAATCTCCGTGTTCGGCACAGCGGTACTTACACTCTGCGTTTCGGGCGCTTCCGCCTCCGGCGTCCGCGTGCCGCAGCCGCCGAGCAGCAGCGCAAGCAAAAGCAAGGGTACTACCATCCGTTTCATTTTCCGTCTCCTTCCCTGTCGAACGCCGTCCAGTCGATTGTCTCGGCGGCACGCTCCATGAGCGAGGCGTCCCTCGCGCCAACATTAACGAGAACGTAGGCATCGTCCGTTTCATAAAAGAGATAGCTCCCGCTGATCTTCTCGGGTCCGTCCGTCGCGCAGATGATGCTCTGCCCGGATACCGTCTTGTAGTTCCATACTCTCCGGTATTCGGCAAAATCCGTGTAGTGCGTCATGCGGGTATACAAGGCGTCCTTGGGGATATAATGGACAAGCCAGCACGCGCTTCCCATCGCCTCCGGCAGGGGCAGTTCCTCGTAGAACGCGCCGTTATCGTAAAAGGCATTGTTCCCGTCCTGCGTTTTGGCACTCGCATACCGCAGGCCGTACCACTCCGCGAGCTCCGAGAGCTTCGCGCTGATATCTTCATAGCCGCTCTGGCCGTATACGCCGGTGAAGCACGCGCCGTAAAAATGCTCCGAAAAAAAGTTCTGGAACTCCCGCGCTGCGCAAAAGGCATTGCTTTCATAAAATTCTTCCAGCCGCGCCGCCGCGTCCGGGTCATACGATACACGCATTTCTTCCACGAGGGCGCTTGCCGCGCCGTTATTGGCGCAGACCGCAGAGAAATCGATGTGGTCGGCAAGAAATTCCGCAAGCTTCTCTGCTTTTTCCACGCCGAGCGCGCGCATTTCCCGCGCCGACGGCCGGTCAAAATCATACATTCGCAGCGCCGCGAACATTTCGCCATCCTCGGAGAGATACCAGATCTCCAGCCGCCCGTTCTCCCAGAGAACGAGGTTCACACTCTGCCCGAGAGCGTTTCGGTATTCCCGTTCGGTATTCTCCGCCGCAGGCGCGGGGAAGGCGAACGGATAGAGCGCGCCGGTCGAGACGCGCTGAAGCGTTGCGGAAAGCTTCGTCTCCCCGAACACCAGACAGCCCTCCGCATAAAAGGAGCCATCCGGGAAAATATACCCACCCTGCACCTCGTCCGAGCCGTTCTTTACATACGGCTGCATGCCGCTGAGCTCATACAGCTCATCACGCCCTGTCAGGGTGAAATACTCGGAACAGAGCGCAAGGTCATAAGTCTCCGCGATCTCCCTCAGCTTTGCCGCAGCCTCCGGCGTCGTCGCCCGGTATGTCTCGCAGGTCTTGCGCAGAGCATCGTCTCCCCGCGTGAAGCTCCAGTCGGGTTCGGTCCATGTCTCCTGCTGCGCCGCCCACGACCACCACGCGGCGGTGCCTTCGTAGGTTTTCGTCCCGCGCAATCCGTTCGGCACAACGATGACGCGGTTTGTTCCCTCGATGGCGTAGGTCTGATCCTTCCAATGCAGCAGTCCCGCCGCATAGGCCGCGGCGGCGAGCAGCAGCGCGAGCGCCGCGGCGATAAGCGCCGTTTTCCAAAGCTTTGCATTGGCACGCCCTCGCGGCTTTCCCTCGCCGAGCTTCAGCATTTCCTCCGTTTCCAGCAGCAGACAGTCGGAAACGCCGCCCAGCGCGTCAAACAGAATGTCTCCGCCGTTCATTCACATCCCCTCCTCTTTCAGCTTTTGCAGGAGGTGTTGCCGCGTCCGGTAGAGCGAGGATTTTACCGCTGCGGTCTTCATGCCGAGCCGCGCAGCGATCTCCTCCGCGCTCAGCGCGTAAAAGTACCGTCCGAGAAAGATGACCCGCTCGCGTTTGGGAAGCGCTGTGAGAAATGCCTCAATGCACCGGAGAAGCTCCCGGGCCTCCACCGTCTGTGCCGGGTCGTCCCGCCCCGGCAGGCACTCAGAAAGCTCGTCGATCACGAGATTGCCTTCCCCGCCGCCACGCTTTCGGCTGCGGCAGCGGCGCAGGCGCGTTACGGCGATATTCCGCGTGATCCTGCTGAGAAACGCCTTCAGGCTGTTCGGGCGCTCCGGCGGCATGGCGTTCCAGGCTGCGAGCCAGGTATCGTTCACGCTCTCCTCTGCGTCCTCGGTGTTTCGCAGGAGATTGTAGGCCACCGTGTGGCAGTACGCACCGTAAGCCGTCTCCGTTTCCGGAATGGCGCGCTCGGAGCGCTGCCAGTACAGGTCAATAATGCCCGCGTCGTTCATGCTTCCCACCTCCTTACAGCCTTAAAGTCGCAAAAGCGGGGAAAAAGTTTTGCCGTTTATCAAAAAAGCTGCCGTGTTTTTTCGCGGCAGCTTATTTTTATTTTTCGCTCCAAAGCGGCAGGTTGCAGAGCGCTTCGGAAACGTAATCGTTGAATTTGTATACGTCCTTCGTGCGGGCGATCTTTTTGGCAAGCTCGTCCCCGCCGATGAAGAGTGTAGAGAGATAATACCAGAGCTCTTTCATTTTGCGCATGGCGTTCACGCCGCCGAGTTCTTCGCGGTACGCCTCGTACAGTTCCTCGTGGAATTGCCGGAGCTCGGCACGGGATGCCGCCGCGCCGCCGCGCAGACGGCGGAAGAGCGCAGGGTCAGCCGCTGCGCCGCGGCCGAGCATGACCGCCTCCGTTTCCGGGTGGGCGGCTTCAAAGGCGAGGACATCCTCCGCAGTGAAGAGATCACCGTTATAAATGACCGAAAAGGGGCTCTCCGCCGTAGCAAGAGCGAAGGCATCTATATGTACCGCGCCGGAATACATTTCCTTCCGCGTGCGCGGGTGGAGAATGAGTTCCTGCGCGCCGTACTGCCGGTAGATCGACAAAAGGCGTGGAAATTCCTCCGGCGCAAGATACCCGATCCGGCTCTTGAGCGACACGGCGATGGGGGAAGCCCCAAACACGTCCGCGAGCAGCGCATTGAGCGCGTCCGGCTTTTGCAGCAGGCCCGCGCCCTTGCCCTTGGCCGTCACGGTCGCCGAGGGGCAGCCAAGATTGAGGTTGAAGACCGTATACCCCATATCGCGCAGCCCCTCGGCTGCCCAGACAATGTCCGCAGCACACTTGGAGAGTATCTGCGGCACAACCGGCGCGGCGCAGGGCATCTCCGGCGTCAGCTCGCGCAGCTCCCGCGGCGTAAACAGATGATCGGACGTCGGGGAGAAGAACGGCGTGTAGTACCGATCCGCACCGGGAAAAAGGCGCGAATGCACCGCGCGGAAAACATGCGTCGTGATGCCCTCCATCGGGGCAAAATAGTATCTCATAAAAATCTCCGAAATGGTTTTTTCTGATTATACCGCATTGCGGCGGCAGTTGCAAAACATTTGACGGGCGTGCTATACTTAGGCAGCAGCACAGGAGGCTTTTTTATGAACGTTAAACGCTTTTTTTCCGGCGCGCTGTGCGCCGTACTTCTGCTCGCGCTCTGCCCCGTCGCGTCGGCGGACGCGCCGGTGGAGATCTCCTCCGCGGAGGAGCTGTCGCTTCTGCGCGAAGCGCCGGACGGCGACTTTGTTCTCACCGCCGACATTGATATGACCGGCATCGACTGGGCCCCGGCGGCCTTTTCCGGCACGCTCGACGGCGGCGGACATACCATTTATAATCTCACGATCACCTCGCTCGGCGCGAACCGCGCCGAGACGGTGGACGGGAACGACAAGACCTACGACACCGCGCTCACCGGCTTTTTCTCCGTTCTCAACGGCGCCTCGATCCGTGATCTTTCGCTGCGCGGCGTCCACATCACCGCGGAGACACCGGAGAATGTGTATGCCGGAACGCTCGCGGGCTTTGCTTCGCCGGAGACGGTGCTTGAAAACATCTCCGTTTACGACGCGCGCATCGATCTCACCGAGATGTGCCAGCGGGAACCCGCCGACGAGCACGACCGCTGCATCGCCGGTATCGGCGGTCTCATCGGCTTCGGCGGCGGAACGTATACGAACTGCGCCGTGGATGCCACGCTCGTTTTCTCCGACGAGAGCATCGCTTCCCTCCGCTGCGAGCAGTTTCTCGGCGGCATTCTGAGCTGCGGCAACGCCACGCTCACCGGCTGTTCCGTCACGCTCGACGGCTACGCCTCCTGCCGTGGCTATGCGCACAACGGCGG
>CAKTBC010000125.1 GCA_934533005.1 uncultured Oscillospiraceae bacterium
GCACCCCGGGTGCACCTTCTCCACGGCCTCGCGCGCCTTGCGCCAGAACTCCACCGGCACGAGCGAGGCAACGTCGCACCGGAAGCCGTCCACGATCCCCGCCCAGTAGCAGAGATGCCGTATCTGCGCGTCCCAGAGCGCGGCGCAGGAGTAGTCCAGATCGATCACGTCCGTCCAGTCGGCGGTCTTGTTGCCGAAGCTGCCGTCCGGTTTGCGGTAATAAAACTCCGGGTGCTCGGTGACGTACACCGCATCCGGCGACGTGTGGTTATATACAACGTCGATAATGCACTTCATGCCGCGCGCGTGGATCGCGTCCACGAGCGCCTTGAAATCCTCGAGCGTGCCATATTCGGGGTTGACCGTGCCGTAATTGCGGTTGGCGTAAGGGCAGCCGAGACTTCCCTTCTTGCCCTTCTCGCCGATGGGGTGGATCGGCAGGAGCCAGACGATGTCCGTCCCCAGTGCGCGGATGCGGTCAAGATCGGGAATAACCGCGCGGAACGTCCCCTCCGGCGTGTGGTTGCGCACATACACGCTGTACATGACCTGATTGCGCAGGGCGATATCCGTATTCTTTGCCATGGTGATTTCTCCTTTGCAAAGCACTCCGCCCCGGAACGCAGCGGTTCCGGGACGGGAAGTTTCTTATTTCCGCGCAGCCTCGGTGATGAGCTGCACACAGGTCTCTACGCCGAGCGAGCCGCTGTTGAGCGTAATGTCGTAGTTGTGGCAGTCGCCCCAGCGCTGGCCGGTGTAGTGCTCGTAATAGCTGCGGCGGGCGCGGTCCTTTTTCTTCATCGCGCGGACGATCTCGGCGGTGTCGGTCGTATCGAGATAGCCGGAGATGCGCTGCGCGCGGTGCGCCTCGTCGGAATAGATGTACACATTCAGCGTCTCGATCCCGGCGTCGTGCAGCACAACGTCGGCACAGCGCCCGAGAATGACGCACGGTCCCTGCTTGGCAAGATCGAGGATCACGCTGCGCTGCGTCTCGTAAATAAAATCCTTCTGGTCATAGGAAATGGGCGTGATGTTGCGCAGGATGCTCTCCGTGGCGGAGATCTCCTCGCCCTCGCGCTCGATCTGGCCCGCATCGATGCTGCTCGCCTTGGCGGTAGCGGCGATGATGTCGCGGTCATAGAGCGTAACGCCGAGCGCCTTTCCCACCGCGAGACCGATCTCGCGTCCTCCTGCGCCGTACTGCCGGCTGATGGTGATGATCTTCATAAAATCGCCGCCTCTCTCGTAGTTTTTTTCTTTATACCATCAATCCGCATAAAATGCAAGTCTAAACGATCCGCCCGTCCTTCAAAGCGAAAATGGCGTACTCCACGCCGTTGATCACGCGCTTTTCCACCATCCGCTCCACCGGCAGCCCCCAGGCCGCCATGGGGATGGCGCGGTATGGCTGATTTTTGTACACCGTGTACAGGCTCCCGTCCCCGGCATCGCGCCATACGATATCCCCCGCGCGCTCGCGCGGTCTCGCCGCGGCGTTCGGCATGGGCGCGGCATTGGGTCTCGGCGCGCTCTGCCCGGGTGCGCTCGGGCCGGGCGCCGCCTGTGCCGAAGCCGCGGCCTCCGCCCTCTTCTCCGGCGTCTGCCCGGCCTCCGGCTTTCGCTCCGGCGCGGCGCTTTTGCGCCCGGCCTCGGCAGCGAACTCGATCTCCGCCGGAAACGCCGCGAGCGCGGCGCGCGTCAGCTTCCGGTGGAGCGTCAGCGCGCCGTTTTCCGGCGTCATCACGCCGAGATACCCCTCCCGCCCGCCGCCGTACACGCTCAGACGCACGAGCGTCCCGGGGTCTTCGCACTTCGCGTCAAACCGCGTCGTCAGCCCCTCGCGCGAAACGGCCAGCGTCCCCTTTTTCTCCCCGTTTATCAGAACCGGATATGTCTCACTCATTTTATCACTCCATCCATATTGCGCTGCGGCGAGCCGCATCTCCCCTCAAACGAACCCCTCAACGAAGTGGGGTTCGTTTGAAGAAAAAAACACCCCATCCATAGGATATGGACGGGGTGCTCACTCTATGACGGGACAAATGGATTTTTATTGCGGCAGCGTGCCGCCGGGTCTTCCGCCGAGACCGAAGCTCACGGCGATCGCGCCGTTCACGCGGTCCATCACGGCGTCGGGCAGCTTGCCCATGCGCTCGCGCAGGCGCGATTTATCGATCGTGCGGATCTGCTCGAGCAATATGACGCTGTCGCGCGTCAGGCCGCAGCTCGCGCCGGTGAGCTCGATGTGCGTGGGCAGACGCGCCTTGCCGGTCTGCGAGGTGATGGCGGCGGCGATCACGGTGGGGCTGTGGCGGTTGCCGGTGTCGTTCTGCACGATCAGCACCGGGCGCATGCCGCCCTGCTCGCTGCCGACTACGGGACTCAGATCGGCGAAATAGATGTCCCCTCTCCGAACTGTACTCATGCGATTCACTCTCCAGATGAAAATGCTCGCCCGTTACATCATATGTAGGGCTACAAACATTTTCCCTCGTTGGGAGTGAAATTATACGCTCGCCGGTGTTTTAATCCTTATCCGGTGCGAGACCGGTGCAGGTGACGCCGCCGCCAGCGGTGACGCGGCCGCGGATATTGCCGCAGCGGACGCCGTCTCCGGCAGTTACGCCGCCCTCCACGTCTCTGCATTCCACGCTGTCTCCGGCGTGTACATTGCCGTCAACGCTGCCGCAGGTCACGCTGTCGCCCGCGTTGACGTGCCCGAGCACATTGCCGCATTGCACGCCGTCGCCCGCCGTCACGTTCCCGCTGACGGTCGTATTCTCGCCGCAGATGACGGAGAAATCGCTCTTGATGTCGAGTGCTGGCCCGTCATACCGAAAATCAACGTTCACGCGCTCGCGCGTCCCGCGCGAAAACGGTGTATGACCTACAAGTTTATGGCCGACGAAGAGCACGGCGTGCAGCGTCGTCTCATCGTCGCTCCACGGGAGATCGTGGTAGACAACGGCCGGCTCTGCCGGGGCGGGCGCGGCGCTCACCTCGGTGCTCACGCTCGCGCGGCCAAAGAGCGCGTCAACGCTTACGCCGAAAAGCTCCGCGATCTCCGGCAGCATCAGAATGTCCGGGCAAGAGAGGCCGTTTTCCCACTTGCTCACCGCCTGCGCGCTCACGCCCAGCTGCGCAGCAAGCGCGTCCTGCGTGAGACCCTTTTCGCGCCGCAGCGCGGCGATCGTCGTTCCGATAATGTTCTGTTCCATTGAATTTTCCTCCAAAAAGCATTTTATCCGGATGCCCCCAGAATAGGCGCAGCCGGATAAAATCGCAAGCTTTTTGCGGTTGAGTTCGCTCAACCATTGGTTGAATCGTTGCACCGCACAGTTTTCAACCGACAGTTGTGCAAAAATCAGTCGGTTCCGGGCAATTCTCCGCCGGTGCGCTCGCAGAACACGGTGATGCGTGCGCTCGTATCCCAGGTGCAGGTGTACATGGTGAGCGCATAGCCGCTGTTCATCACGGTCTCAGAATCGTCCGGCGTAACGGACGTTGTCTCCCGCACGGCATAGGTGAACACGTTGCCGTCCACATCCGTGAACGTTACGGTGTCCCCGGCATTGAGCTCGAAGAGCACGGCAAACTGCGTGTTGTAGTTATGCCCCGCTACGACGAGATTATCGTTGTACGCGCTGCCGGTGTGGCGGCAGGGGGAAATCTCCAGCGCGGGGAAGCTGAACTCGGCGGCGACGGGCATGGTGAGATTGTGGCCGGGAAAGCTCAGGTACCCGATGTAATCGTAATCGCCGGTGCGCACCGTCGGCATGTCGAGCGCCGGGGGCTCGGGGATATCGTCGCGCCCGCCGCTCTGCGCGCCGCCGGGCAGCGGCGTTGTACCGGGCTGCGCCGCTGCCATGGGCGAAGCGGATGCCGCGGGGCGGATCGTCGGCGCGGCAGCCGAGGGGCGCGCAGCATTTTCGTTCGCGCCGGTCTCGCCGCTCGTCTCGCGCTCGGCCATCGCGGCCTCCACGGCGCGGAGCGTTTCCTCCGCCTGTTTTCCGGCGCGGTAGTCTTCGAGCTTGTTATGGGAAAACAGGAGCAGTGCGGCGATCACCAGCACTGCTCCCGCTGTCATTAAGACGATCCCTGTTTTTTTACGCTTTCTCATTCTTCTTTTTCTTGCCGAGAACGACCACGCCGCCAACGATCAGCAGCAGGCCCAGCGCGCCGAACACCGCAACGGGCCAGTTGAGCTGGCCGGTGGGGATCAGGGGCTTTTCATAGTTGAAGCCCTCCACGGTGAACAGCCAGTCCACCTCGCCGACGCGGTAGGCGTACTCGTTGCCGAGCTCCGCGGGAACATGAAGCACCGCTTCAAGCTTCGCGCTCTTGCCCTTGGCGAAGGTGCCGAGCAGGACGTTATCCGTGAGCTGCGCGCTCTTATCGGGCGAGGCGGAGAAAATGCTCTGCTTCGTGCCGTCCGCGTTCACGAGATAGATCTCCATCGAGAGCTTGGAGAGGAAGTCCGCCATGGTGACGACGGTCTCATCGCGCATTTCCTCGATGTTGGCCTGATCGTGGCCGTCCTCGTTCTCATAGGCCTCGTCGTAGGTGAGCGGGTTGCCCTCCTCGTCGTGCGGCACGGCGCGGATGTAGAGCTTCACATAGTCAAAGCCGCTGACGTTGTTTTTGATCGTGATGTCCTCAGTCAGCTCGTCGCCGGGCATGACGTTTTTGAAGTTGTCAAAAAGGTCGGTGTCCGTGTAGCCGCTGCCGGTGGTCTCGATGACGATACCGTTCGTGCCGCTGCGGCGGACGACCGCGTCTGCGGCGAGAGCCGGGACGGTCAGCGCCGCAAGCGCGGCGATGACCATCACGAGAGAGAGGAGCTTCTTCATGGATTTTTTCATATCGTTCTCCCCTCCTTAG
>CAKTBC010000126.1 GCA_934533005.1 uncultured Oscillospiraceae bacterium
CGGCCGTAGCGGAGGTTTTCGAGCACCGTGCCGGAGAAGAGGTGCGGCGTCTGGAGCACATAGCCGATGTTCGAGTGGAGCCAGAGCTGGCTGCGCTCCCGCGCGTCGCGCCCGTCGATGAGCACCTGCCCCTCCGTCGGCTCATAAAACCGGCAGACGAGATTCACGAGCGTGGATTTTCCCGCGCCGGTCTCGCCGACGATGGCGACATTCGTTCCCTGCGGCACTTTCAGGTTGAAGTGCTCGAGAATGTTCTCGTCGCCGTCGGGGTAGCGGAAGGTCACATCTTTGAACTCGATATCGCCGTGCAGCTCCTCCCAGTTTTCCTTTTTGGGGCTGAACGTGTCGCCGTATTTCTCCACGACCTCCGGCGTATCCTGCACGTCGGACTTCGTCTCCATGAGCGTGGTAAAGCGCTCAACGTTGACCTGCACGTTCACAAGGCTGGAGAGCGCCTGCACGAGCCATTGGATGGGCTCCATCATGCCCTGCGCGTAGTTCATGAACACGGTGAGCGTGCCGATGAGCATCACGCCCTCGCGCGTGACGATGCCGCCGCGCCAGAGAACGAGCGCGAGCGCGAGCGAGGCCGCAAGCGTCGTTGTGGAAATGAAGATCGCGCGGAAATGCATCGCGCGGACGCTGACCTTTTTCATATCGGCGGTCAGCTCATCGAATTCCTTCTCCATCTTGTCCTCCACAACGAGCGTTTTTGTCGTCGTGGCGCCGGTGATGCCCTCGTTGAAGGCGCCGGTGATGCGGGAGTTCTTCTCGCGCACCTGGCGGTGGAAGAATACGAGCTTTTTCTGGAAATACATGGACGAGATCGCCACGATCGGCACGATCACGAGCACGCACAGCGCCATCTTCCAGTTGAGGATGAGCATCATGACGATGGCGCACACAAGATATGCCGAGTGCCACACGCCCTCGGCCATGCTCCAGGCGAGCGTGCTCGCGATACGGTCGGTATCGGACATGACGCGCGCGTGGACATAGCCGACGCTGTTCTGGTTGAAGTACGAGAACGAGAGCGTCTGCAGATGGTTGAAACTCTCGCGCTTGAGATCGCGGCCGACGGACAGCTCCAGCTTGCACGCGCCGAAGGCGGAAATGTAGTTGGAGGCCGTCTGCGTAAGGATGATGATAACATACGCGCCGATGAACCAGCCGAGTCCCGCGAGGGTCGAATTGGCTATGTAATTATCGATGGCGTACTGCTGGAAGAGCGGGATGACCGCGTCCATGGCGCTGCCGTAGAACGCCATGAGGATCATCCAGAAGATGAGCCTGCCGTACGGCTTCATGTACGGGACGAGGCTGGGGATGCCGAACCATTTCGCGCTTTTGGTCTTCTTCTGCTCGTTCATGCTCCCTCCTCCTCTCCGATGGCCATCTGCATGTCATAGATCTTGCGGAAAATGCCCGGTTTGGCGAGAAGCTCACGCGGCGAGCCGAGCTGGCTCACGCGGCCCTTTTCGAGCACGAGGACATTGTCGCAGTCGAGCAGCGTCGTGATGCGGTGGGAGATGATGATCGTCGTCGCGCCGCCAAGATCGCGGTCGAGCGCAGAGCGGATCTTCTCATCCGTCTCAGTATCGACGGCGGAGAGCGAGTCGTCAAAAACGATGACCGGTGTCTTTTTCGTCAGCATGCGGGCGATGGCCACGCGCTGCTTCTGTCCGCCGGAGAGCGACACGCCGCGCTCGCCGACCATGGTGTCGTACCCCTGCGAGAAGCGGGAGATATCGCCGTCCACGCAGGCGGTGACGGCGGCAGCGCGGATCTCCGCGTCGCTCGCGCCGCAGATGCCGATATTCTCCTGCACCGAGCGGGAGAAGAGGAACGGCTCCTGCAGCACAACGCCGACATTCTCGCGCACATAGCGTGCCGGCATATCGGCAATATCCACACCGCCGACGGTGATCTTGCCCTCCGTGGGCACATACAGGCGGCAGAGGAGCAGAAGCAGACTGCTCTTGCCGGAGCCGGTGCCGCCGAGAATGCCGAAGCTCTTTCCGGCGGGCACGGTGAATGTGACATTTTCGAGCACGTCCGGGCCGTTTTCGCCGTAGTGGAAGCTGACGTTTTCAAAGGAGATATCCTTGTCCATCGGCGCCTCGGCGGCGTCGGGCGCATCGTGCTCAACTTCGGCTTCGAGAACTTCGCCGAGACGGTCGATGGAGACGCCGGCCTTGCTCATTTCGGAGATAATACGTCCGAGACGGCGCACGGGGCCGATGAGCATCGTGTTATAGAGCGAGAACGACACGAACTCGCCCGCCGTCAGATTCCCGTTCACGCACGAGACCGTGCCGAGCACGACCACGAGCAGGATCTGCAGGCAGCTCGTAAAATCGCCCACCGCCCAGAAGTCGGAGAGCGTCCGGCAAAGCCCGATCCAGCAGGCGGTGTATTTGTTGTTCTGCTCCTCGAAGCGGTCGCGCTCGAATTTCTCACGCCCAAACGCGCGCACGACGCGCACGCCCGTGAGGTTTTCCTGCGCGATCGTGGAGAGAACGCCCTCGTTCTCGTCGCACTCGGTAAAGCGCTCACGGATCTTGTTGTGGAAGAGCACCGAATAGAGCACGATGATCGGCGCGATGACCCACGCGACGATGGAGAGCTTCGCGTTCATCGCCGTCATAAGCGAGAGCGCAAGAATGATGCGCACGATGATCTGGAAAACGGAGATGAACTGTTCCTGGAAGAAATTTTTGATACGCTCCACGTCGCTCGTGCAGCGCTGGATGATGTCGCCGGTCGGATTTTCGGCGTGCCATTTCCAGGGCAGGCATTCAATGTGGTGGAAGAGCTTGTCGCGCGCGGTCTTGACGAGCGTTTCGCCCGCCCGGGCGTTGAACATATTCGCGCCATAGCGCAGCAGAGCCGCGGTGAGACCCGTGAGCGCGAGAAGGAGTGCAATGAACCACATGTTCGCGCGCAGATACTCCACGCCGCCGAGCGACGTCACCCACCGGAGCGCCCACGCGGGCAGATCCATGGGCTTGGAGTCGATCACCGAGTCCACCGTTACGCGGATGACCTGCGGCGCGATCATTTCGACCACCGTGAGCAGCAGTCCCAGAAGGATACACACGGCGAAGTACTTCCCGCTGCCCTCGAGCAGCGTGCCGAGCACGCGCATCGTGCGCCCGGACTTCTTTTTCTGTTCCAATTTTTTTACCTCTCTAAAGATTCGCTGAGTGGAAAAAGACAGAGTGGAATGGAGTAAAACGGACAATTATTCATTATAGCATACATTTATATTATTACAATTCATTTTTCAGGAAAAAATCAGGCAACGGCAGAAATACCCCCTTGACGAACGTGTTATAATAAAGAATTGGAAAAACAGGCTGCTTCCAGCAGAAAGAGGTTATATGTATGACAAAAGTTGATGTATTTTCCGGCTTTCTCGGCGCGGGCAAGACCACGCTCATCAAAAAGCTCATTTCCGAGGCCTACACGGGCGAAAAGCTCGTACTCATCGAAAACGAGTTCGGCGAGATCGGCGTGGACGGCGGCTTCATGCAGGACGCCGGCATCGAGGTGACGGAGATGAACTCCGGCTGCATCTGCTGCAGCCTGACGGGCGACTTCCGCGCCGCGCTGCACGAGGTCTGCGAGCGCTACTCCCCCGACCGCATCCTCATCGAGCCCTCGGGCGTCGGCAAGCTTTCCGACATTGTGACCGCCGTGGAGCAGGCGTCGGACGGCGAGCTTGAGATTAATGCGCTCTGCACCGTCGTAGACGCGGGCAAATGCAAAATGTATATGCGCAACTTCGGCGAGTTCTTCAATAACCAGGTGGAATCCGCCGGGTGCATCATTCTCTCCCGCACCGCGGGCATGAAGGAGGAAAAGCTCGCCGAATGCGTCGCGCTGCTGCGCGAGAAGAACGCGCTCGCCGTCATTATCACGACGCCGTGGGACGAGCTCTCCGGTGTGCAGATCCTCGATGCGATGGAAAAGCGCGACACGCTCACCGCCGCGCTTGAGAGCATTGAGCGCGAGCACGAAGAGGATGAGGACGAGCACGAGCATCACCATCATCACGACCACGACCATGAGCACGAAGAGCACGAGCACCATCATCACTTCGATGAGAACGGCAACTGCTCCTGCGGCTGCCACCATGACGACGATGACGATGACGACGATCATGACCACGAACATCATCACCATGACCATGACGAGCACGAGCATCATCACGATCATGACCACGAATGCGGCTGCGGTCACGACCACGAGCACCACCACGACGAGCACGACCATGGCCACGATCATGAGTGCGGCTGCGGCCATCACCACCATCACCACGGCCACGACGCGGACGAGGTGTTCACGTCCTGGGGCATGGAGACGGCGAAGAAGTTCACCGAGGACGGTCTGCGCGCCGCGCTCACCGCGCTCGAGGACGAGGCCAAGTACGGCGCCGTGCTGCGCGCGAAGGGCATTGTCGCCGCGGCCGAGGGCGAGTGGATCCACTTTGACTACACGCCTGGCGAGATCAATATCCGCCGCGGCAGCGCCGGTGTGACGGGACGGCTCTGCGTCATCGGCCACGAGCTGCACGAGGATGCCGTCGCCGAACTCTTCCGCTGAAAGGGAGATCAAATCATGGCAAAACAAGTCCCCGTATATCTTTTCACCGGCTTTCTGGAGTCCGGCAAGACGAAGTTCGCCCAGCAGACGCTTGAGGACGCGACATTCAACAACGGCGACCGCATCCTCCTGCTCGTGTGCGAGGAGGGCGTGGAGGAATACGATCCCTCGACGTTCGCCGCGCCCACCGTGTTCACCGAGACGATCGAGAGCGAGAGCGATCTCACGACCGAAAATCTCGCGGC
>CAKTBC010000127.1 GCA_934533005.1 uncultured Oscillospiraceae bacterium
CAGCCGGTGTCCCACACCGTGACGGTGACGGTGTCCGCCGCAGCGGCGAGATAGACGCCGATGCGCCCGCCGGGGGGTGTGAATTTCACGGCATTTTCCAGCAGATTCACCCATACCTGATAGAGAAGCTCGCTGTCGCCGACATAATCGAGATCGGGGATATCGGCGGAAACGGAGAGCCCGGCCTCCGTCCAGCGCGGCTCGAGCTGCAATACGGCGCGCCGGAGCTGTTCGCCGAGCGGGAAGATCTCCGCCTTGCGCTGGATCTCCCGGTGGTCGATGCGCGAGAGACGAAGCATGTCGTCAATGAGCCCGACGAGCCGGTCGGATTCCTGCGCAATGTACTGGCTGTATTCGCGCTCTTCGTCTGCGGAAAGACCGCCCTCGGCGAGGAGCTGGGCGTAGCCGCTGAGAATGGAGAGCGGCGTTTTGAGCTGGTGGGATACGCTGGAAATAAAGTCCTTGCGCAGATATTCGTTGGAGCGGAGCTCCGCCGTCATGAGATTGAAGTTGCGCTCGAGCTCACCGAACTCCTCCACACGGTCACGCTCCGGCACGGTGACATCGTAATTGCCCCCGGCGATCTCGCGCGCGGCGCGGGAGAGCTCGCGGATGGGGTTCGTCGTCGAGCGGGATGTGACCGTGATGAGCACCGCCACCGCCGCCACGGCGATGAGCAGCAGCAATACGTCCTTTGCCGCGTAGCCGAAGAGGAGATAGCGCATGTTGTCGCGCTGGAAGATGATGCCGTTTCGCACGAGCGCGCCGATCGTGAGCGAGAAAAGCGACGTGACGATCACGAGGATCAGCAGAAGGATCGTCAGCCGCGAGCGTACCCGCCTCATCGGATCACCGCCCGGTAGCCGAGACCGCGGACGGTCTGAATTTCAAAATCCGGCACGTCGGCAAGCTTTTCGCGCAGACGGCGGATGTGCGTGTCTACGGTGCGCGGGTCAGATTCGCTGTCATATCCCCAGAGCTCGTCCATGAGCATCTGGCGCGTGAAGATCTTCGTGGGCGCGGCGAGCAGTGTCTGGAGCAGCGCGAATTCCCGCGGGCGCAGCTCGTAGGAGTAGCCCTCGCCGGTGACGAGCAGTGTATCGGCGTGCAGCGTGCACCCGCCCACGGCGATCTCGCCGGAGTGCTGGATGCCGCACCGGCGCAGCAGCGCCTCCACGCGCAGCAGCAGCTCTTCAAAATTCACGGGCTTTGTGAGATAGTCGTCCGCCCCGGCGTGGAAGCCGGTGCGCATATCGTCAAAGGAGTCCTTCACCGTTACCATCAGCACCGGCGTCGTGTCGCCGGACTCACGCAGCTCGCGGATGAGCCCGTAGCCGTCGAGCCGGGGCATCATCACGTCGGTAATGATGAGATGCGCGCGGCTGTGCTCCAAAAGATCGAGCGCCGCCTGGCCGTCGGCGGCCTCCGATACCTCGTATCCGGCGCGGCGCAGGTGGATGCCGATCAACCGGCGCAGCCCGGCGTTATCTTCAACAACGAGAATGTTTGTCATGGCTTTGCCTTGCCTTTCGGGGGAAAATCAATACTTTTTTATAATAATACCGGGCAAAACGGCTGTCAAGCGCCGGAGCGGGGTGGGAAAATTCACAAAACATTAATAAAGAAATGGTTGCGTTATTTGACGAAACGTGGTAGTATATGAATTGAAAAGGGCGAACCAATAAAAATGTGTTTGTTAACTTGAACATAATGGGGATTATGTTCGGTTACAAGCTCCTTGGTGGAAGTTTTTCGCAACAAACCGCCTATTTCATGTTTCTCTTTTTCTTCTTCTCTTTCTCCTCTTTTTTACAAAGGATAAGCCGCCTGTGATCAGGCGGCTTATTCTTTTGCTCAGCCTCTCGCCAAATGTGGAATTGTGTTGTATAATATGTCGTTATCACACAGGAGGACAGACGATGGAAAGACCGTTTGCAAGCGTTACCGTCACGGAAAAGGCCGCGCGCTCTCTGCGCGGCGGGCATCCCTGGGTGTTTGCCGGGGAGGTGCTTACAAAGGAAGCTCCCTGCCCGGACGGGGAGATCGTGGATGTATATACCGAAAAGGGCCGCTGGCAGGGCGCGGGGTTTTATAACAGCCGCTCGCTCATCCGCGTGCGCATCCTTTCGCGCAACACGAACGACAAAATGGACGAGGCGTTTTTCCGCCGCCGTGTCCGGTATGCGCTCGCCTACCGGCAGCAGGTCATGGGCGAGGACTTCGCCGCCTGCCGTCTCATCTTTGGTGAGGCGGACGGCTTCCCCGGCTGGACGGTAGACCGCTACGGCGATGTGCTCGTAAGCGAGGCGCTCTCGCTCGGCATAGAGCAGCGCCGCGCGATGCTCTATGCGCTGCTGCGCGAGGAGCTCGCGGCGCTCGGCGTGAACGTTTCGTGCATTTATGAGCGCAACGAATCGCTCATCCGCGAAAAGGAGGGCATGACCTGCGGCAAGGGCGCGTACGCGGCGTCTGGCCTGGAGACGAACCCCTCCGGTCACACGGAAATTTGCGAGAACGGCATCTACTTTGATGTGGACTACATAAACGGCCAGAAGACCGGCTATTTCCTCGACCAGAAATATAACCGCGCAGCGGCGGGGCGGCTTGCCCATGGGCGGCGCGTGCTCGACTGCTTCACGCACACCGGCGCCTTTGCGCTCCATTGTGCCGCGCTCGGTGCGGAAAGCGTTACGGCGGTGGATGTGTCCGCGTCCGCGCTCGAGCAGGCGCGGCGCAACGCCGAGCGCAACGGCCTTGAAGGGCGCATGGAGTTCCGGCAGGCGGACGTATTTGAGCTGCTCACCGAGCTGGGAAAAAGCGGCGAGAAGCCGTGGGACTACATCATTCTCGACCCGCCCGCCTTTACGAAAAGCGGCGCGACGGTGGAAAACGCGCGGCGTGGCTACCGGGAGATCAACCGCCGGGCCATGCAGATCCTGCCGCGGGGCGGATATCTTGCAACGTGCTCGTGCTCGCACTTCATGACGGACGCGCTCTTTCGCGCCATGCTCGCGGATGCGGCGCGCGACGCGAGCGTACAGCTCCGCCAGATCGAGGCGCGGGCACAGAGCCCTGACCACCCGATCCTCTGGGGCGTGCCGGAGACGGATTATCTGAAGTTTTACCTGTTCCAGGTCGTCTGAGCGCCGAGGGGTTGAAAAAGGCGGAAAAATAGAGTAAAATCTAAAAGATTGAAAGTTTTTTCTTTGAATGGAGCGCGGCTATGGTTCCGGTGAAAAAGAAAACAAAGATCGCGATCTTCGCCGCGACGTGCGCGGTGTTCGCGCTCGTGCTCGCGGCGGCGCTGCTGCTCTCGCGCGGCGCGGGCAGTGACCGTGTGCAGAGCGGGGAGCATCCGCTGCGCATCAGCGAGTATATGAGCGCGAACACGGCCTACCCGAACGCTGATGGGCGCGTGTGCGACTGGATTGAGATCCACAATACGTCCGATAAGCCCTTCAACGTTTCCGGCTACCGTCTCTCGGATGACGTGACGCAGGCAAAGTATGCCTTCCCGGTCGGGACGGTGATCCCGGCGGACGGGTACATTGTTGTCTACTGCGACCCGGAGGCCTCCGGCGCGCTGTACGCGCCGTTTTCGCTGCGCCGTCTCGGCGGGGAGACGCTTCTATTGATGAACAGCGCCAACACGGTGCTCGACGAGATCGAAACGCTCCGCTGCCGGAAGAACACATCCGTCGTGCGCGAGACGGACGGGCGCTTCACGCTCTCCGCCACACCGACGCCGGGCTATGCGAACACCGCGGAGGGGTACGCCGCGTATCTCGCCGCCTCCGGCCAGGGGACGGGCGCGCTGCGGCTGAGCGAGATCATGGCGGCCGAAACGCTTTTCACCGCGCCGAACGGCGCGCTCTGCGACTGGATCGAGATCGAAAATACCGGCACGGAGACCGCCGATCTCTCCGGCATGCACCTGTCCGACAAGGCGGGTGAGGCGCGCTATACGTTCCCGGAGGGGACGCTGCTCGCGCCGGGCGCGTTCACGGTCGTCTGGTGCTCCGGCGACGGGACGGAGGGTGAAGATTACGCCGCCATCCGCCTGGCCAAGGCCGGGGAGAGCGTCATACTGACCGACGCCGGCGGTAATGCGCTCGACCGCATCCAGACGCCGTTCCTCGCCGACGACACATCCTACGCCCGCATTTCGGGCGAGTGGTGCGTCACGAACCGGCCGACGCCGGGCTACGCGAACACCGACGAGGGCTATGCCGCCTTTGCCGCGGAGCGCGGCTTCGGAAATGTCGCCGTGCAGATTACGGAGGTATGTCTCCGCAGCGAGACGACTCTCCGGGACGCCGACGGCGACTATCCCGACTGGATTGAGCTTTATAACGCCGGAACGGAGAGCGTTTCGCTCTCCGGCTGGTATCTCTCCGACGATCCGGAGGATCCGGCGCGCTGGCGCATTTCGGATCTCACGCTCGCGCCGGGCGAGTACTGCGTGGTCTTTGCCTCCGGCAAAAACCGGACGCAGGGCGAGCTGCACACCGATTTTGCTCTCTCCGCGGGCGAGAGCGTTATACTGACGACGCCCATTGGCAGCACGGCCGGCCGCGTGGAGCTCACGCAGACCGAGCCGGATGCTTCACTCGCGCTCATCGGCTCCGATTGGCGCGAATGCGCCTCCCCCACGCCGGGGAAGGCCAACGGGTAAGGGGGGAGAGCCATGGCTGAGATCAAACGCCACGAGATCAAATACATCATCTCCCTGCGGGAGGCGGAGCTTTTGAAATACCGGCTGCGCGCCCT
>CAKTBC010000128.1 GCA_934533005.1 uncultured Oscillospiraceae bacterium
GAGCCCGCTGCCGAAACGGTCATGTTCACCGATTCGTGCGGACGCGAAGTTGAGCTGCCCGCCAACATCACGAAGATTGCTCCCAGCGGTACGGTCGCCACGATGATCCTCGCGGCGTTTGCGCCCGAAAAGCTCGTCTGCGTTGGCACCAGCATCAGCGAAAGCCAGACCCCGTACCTTTATGACGGCATTGCCGATCTGCCTGTGACCGGCCAGCTGTACGGCGGCAAGGCCACGCTGAATCTGGAAGAGCTTCTCGCGACCGGCGCGGAGGTCATCATCGACCTCGGCGATTTCAAAAAGTCCATTGCGGACGATCTGACGGCGCTTCAGGAGCAGACCGGTCTGCCCTGCGTCTTCATTGAAGCCGATCTTGCCCATTTGGCGGACGCCTTCCGCACGCTTGGCACCATTCTCGGCAAGGAAGAGCGCGGCGAAGAGCTTGCCAAGCTCGTTGAGGAGACCATGACCATGGCCGCCGAAAACAGCGCGAAGATCACGGAGGATCAGCAGTTCTCCGTGCTCTACAGCTCCGGCAGCGATCCTCTCGGCACGAACGCCGAGGGCTCTTCTCAGGCGCAGGTGCTCGGTATTGTCGGCGCGAAGAACGCCGTTGTGCTCGAGGATGTCAGCAACAAGGGCGGCGGCAACATGATCAACATGGAGCAGCTCTATAACTTCGATCCCGACGTTGTTCTCGTGACCGATCCCATGGCTCTCGAGATCGTGGAGACTGAGGCCGCGTGGCAGGAACTGCGCGCCGTGAAGGACGGCAAGGTCTATACCGTGCCGTGCGATCCCTACTGCTGGCTGTCTGCGCCCCCGTCCATGAACATGATCCTCGGCGTGTGGTGGCTCGGCAACCTGCTCTACCCGGAGGTCTATGACTACGACATGACCGCCAAGGCGCAGGAGATCTACAAGACGTTCTGGAACTACGATCTGACCGTGGAGGAAGCCGCGGCCATGCTCGGCATATAAACCGGAAAAACGATCATCCCCCCGCGGACGTCGTCTGCGGGGGGATGATTTTATGTGGTTATGAATTTAGTGCAAGGGTCACCTTTCAATGCATCGGGCAGCTGTGGTGCGCGGGCATTTCGCCCTCGCGGATCTCGGCACGGCAGCAGATCAGTTCGCCGAGAATGCTCACGGCGATCTCCGCCGGCGTGACAGCGCGGATCGGGATGCCGATCGGCGTATGCACATGCTGGAGCGCTTCCTCCGGGATGCCGCGGTCCATGAGTGTTTTGTTGACGAACGCGATCTTGCTGCGCGAGCCGACGACACCGAGATAGGCGTGCGGCGAGCGGAGCACCTGTTCCTCAACGGTGAGATCGCCGGAATGACCGTTCGTCATGACAACGACATAGTCTTCGCTGGTGAGCGTGACAGACTCCGCGATATTATCGTAGTCGCAGACTATGGCGTCCTCCGCGCCTTTGAAGAGGGAAGGCTCGGCATAGGCCAGGCGATTATCGAGCACGATGCAGCGGAAGTCCACTGCGCCGAGCATCGGCGTGAGAGCCTGCGCAATGTGGCCGCCGCCGAAGATGACAACGCGGTTGAAGAGCGGCAGCGGTTCGGCGTAGTAAGCGTCCGTGACGACGGCGTGCGTCGTGCAGAGCGCAGAGCGCTCCGTCTCGCTCACGCCCTCGCCGCAGAGCAGCCCTTCCTCGCCGTAAAGGCTCGGCACGCTGCCGTCGAGCGGGAGAACGAGCCAGCCGTGCTTGCCCGCCTCGATGCGGTCGCACACGGCGCCCGCGAGCAGACTCCAGCGGAGATCGTCGGCGCTTATATACTCGAAAAGTACCGTGACGTCGCCGCCGCACTGCATGCCGATATCCTCTTTGTCGTTGGGACGGAGCACAAATTCATGCACAGAGCTCTCGCCGGTTTTGAGAAGCTCGATCGCTTTCTTTTCGGACTGATATTCCACGGCGCCGCCGCCGATCGTGCCGGTGATGCGGCCGCGCTCGCCGACGAGCATCGCCGCACCAGCGCCGCGCGGCGCGCTGCCGTGGTCGGCGATGACCGTTACGAGCATGACATTGCGCTCTTCTTCGATTTCATAAAGCAGTTTGGAAAAAATCCTTCGCATGGGTATTCCTCCTGACTTGTGATCTGTATAGGATTCCAGTATAATCATTATACGACTTTATAAGTATACTCTGTCGAGCAAAGAAAGGCAAGGTACAATCCGAATGGACATATACGAAGCTTTTATATCCTCGATCCCGGCGCACTTGCGCATTACGATGGCGGTGCGCGGACGGTATCAGGCGTATGTAGAAACGGAGGGCGGCGCGGGTCTCGCCTCGCTTCCGCTGCCAGGAAAAAAGCCGTATGGTTACGCGGCTGTCTGCACCGAATGGCTGGGCAAGCCGCTTTGCAATCTCGCCGCGCAGCTCGGCACGGATGATATGGTGCTCTCGGCGCTCGGCTGCGCGGCGGTGAACGCCTGGTTCAACCGGCGCGAGAGCATGGAAGATCTCGGCGTTACGCTCTATCCGCCGGAGATCGACGAGGGAGACGTGTTCCGCACGCTGGAGCCGGAATGCGCTGGAAAGCTTGTTTCTACGGTCGGCCATTTTCACGGGGGAGAGAAGTTCGCGGGTATGCGGGAGCTGCGCGTGTTTGAAAAAGATCCGCGCCCTGGCGACTACCCGGAGTGGGAGGAGGACCGCCTGATCCCGGGCTCAGACGTCGTCGTCATCACCGGCATGGCGCTCACGAACGGCACGATGCCGCACATTTTGGAGCTCTGCCGCGGCGCGGAGATTGTCGCGCTGAGCGGGCCGAGCGTTCCGGTATCGCCGATCTGGTTTGACTACGGCGTAACGGCGCTTTTTGGCACGCTCTGCTGGGATATCCCCGGCTGCCGGAAAGCCATGCGCTGCGGCGGCCACAAGGACACCTGGAAGCACATGGGGAAATCGGTGCTACGTAAATGAAAAATGCCTCTGTTTCATTTGAAGCAGAGGCATTTTGATAGGGGTGGGGTTTGTTTGATAACTTAGCCGCCGTAGCCGTAGCCGAACCCGAACGGGAATCCGCCGTAGGAGCCGGAAGACTGCTGCTGCGCAGAAGAGGAGGTGGTATCGGCCAGAGCACTCTTCTGCTGCTCGCCGACGGTGAGCGTCAGCGTGAGCTGCTCGCTCTCGCCCTGACGGTAGACGGTGAGCGTCATCTCGTCGCCGGGCTGGCAGGTGGAGACGATCTTTACAAGCTCGCTGCTCGTTGTGATCTCCTCGCCGTTGATGGCGGTGATGATGTCGTTGACCTTCAGCCCGCTTGCCGCCGCGGGGCTGTCCTCGCTGACGACCTTGACCGCAGCGCCCTGCGGCAGACCGTAGCTGAGCATTTCGCTGCTCACGGTGGTAACGGAAACGCCGATATACGGCTTGACGATGTAGCCCTTTTCAATGATACTCGTGACGATGTTCTTCACATGGTTGATGGGGATCGCGAAACCGATGTTATCGATGGACGCGCTGCTCGAGGAAGAGGAGGAGCTGTACTTGGCGTTTGTAATGCCGACGACCTCGCCGTAGCTATTGAAGAGCGCGCCGCCGGAGTTGCCGGAGTTGATGGCGGCATCGGTCTGGATGAGATCCATTGTCGTGCCGGAGGAGAGCGTGACCTCGCGGTCCAGCGCGCTCACATAGCCGACGGTGAGCGAGAACGTCAGCTCGCCAAGCGGGTTGCCAATGGCCATGACCTCATCGCCGACGTAAAGGTCATCGGAATCGCCGAGCACGACCGGCGTGAGGCCGGTGGCGTCGATCTTGAGAACGGCAATGTCGTTGCTCTCGTCGTAGCCGACGATCGTGGCGCTGTAGGCGGTGTTGTCGTAGGTCGTGACCTGTACGCTGTTGGAGCCTTCGATCACGTGGTAGTTCGTGAGGATGTAGCCGTCCTCGGTCAGGATGAAGCCGGAACCGGAAGCGGCGCTCGTCGTTTGATAGCCCCAGTAGTTCGTTGTGATCGAGGTCGTGATGCCGACGGTGGAGTTTACATTCTGCGCGTACACCTCACGCGGGGTAAGCTGTGTGGAAGTGTCGGTGCGCGCGGTGTTCACCGTTTCGGTCTGCCGCTCGCCAACGTACATGGTCGTGCTGGTCGAGGGAGTCTGGGTTTTCGTGTTGCTGCCCAGCAGAAGTGTTGCGCCGACGCCGAGACAGCCGCCCAGCAGCGAGCACACAAGCGCGATGGCAATGATCTTTCCGGCGGTGAGCCCCTTCTTTTTCTTCGGCAGGTCGGGCGTGGGCGGCGTGGGCGGAACGGTCGAATAGGTGCCGGGGATATACTCGCTCTGCGTGCCGCGCTCCGGCGTATACCGATAGGTGCTGTTTTCGTTCTCGGAGTTGGGATTGTTGTTCTCGTACATGGAAAACACCTCTTGTTTCATTTCATGGCTGCATCCTACCATGGAATTCTGAAAAGAACCTGAAACTATCTTGAACAAATTGTTAATTTGTTAATAAAAAATCGCCGAACAATTGTTCGACGATTTTTATTTCGTTATCCGAAATCAGAGCTGCTTCTGGGCGTTGATCTTGATGCCAGGGCCCATGGTGGTGGCGGTCACGCAGCTGCGGATATACTGGCCCTTCGCGGTCGCGGGCTTCGCGCGCAGGATGGC
>CAKTBC010000129.1 GCA_934533005.1 uncultured Oscillospiraceae bacterium
ATGATGGGCTCCAGCGTGCATCTGCACCTCACCGCCGCCGGCCACGACGCCGTTGTCATCGTGCCGACGCTCGAGCTGGAAGCCATCCCGTCCTACGGCCAGCAGGTCGCTCTCGAACTGCACGAGGACAGCATCCACCTCTTCGACCGCGAGACCGAGAAGTCCCTGCTTCTCTGAACCCCCCCTTCTGACTAAACCCGACCCGCCGGGATATCCCGGCGGGTCTTACAATGTGAAAATCTTTCGGAGGAACCCTCTATGGAAAATCCTGCGCTTATCATCATGGCCGCCGGTATGGGCAGCCGCTTCGGCGGGCTCAAGCAGATCACGCCCGTAGGCGACAACGGCGAGATCATCATGGACTTCTCGCTGTACGACGCCTACCAGGCGGGCTTTCGCAAGGTCGTGTTCGTCATCAAAAAGGAACGCGAGGCGGATTTCCGCGCCATCGTCGGCAGCCACGTGGAGAGCCGGATGGACGTGCAGTATGTGTTCCAGTCGCCGGACGACGTGCCGGAATGGTTTACCATTCCCGAGGGGCGCGAGAAGCCGTGGGGTACGGCGCACGCTGTGCGTGCGTGCCGGAACGTAATCGACGGCCCGTTTGCCGTCATCAACGCCGATGACTTCTATGGTGCGGGGGCGTTCCGCGCGCTGTACGCTTTCCTCTCCGAGCCGATGGCGGAGAGCGAGAACGCCATGGTCGGCTACCGCATGCGCAACACCGTGACCGAAAACGGTTACGTTGCGCGCGGCGTTTGCGAAACGGAAAATGGCTTTCTCACCTCGATCACCGAGCGGACGCACATTGAAAAGCGCGGCGACCACGCCGCCTACACGACCGACGGCGAAACGTACATCGATCTCCCCGGCGACACGCTCGTGTCCATGAACTTCTGGGGCTTCCGGAAGCGGATGATGCGCGCCTTCGACGAGCGGTTTGAGGATTTCGTGCGCGAGATCCTGCCGAAAAATCCGCTCAAGGCCGAGTACTTCCTGCCGTGGGTCGCGGATAAGGAGATGCACGCCGGGCTCGCGCGCGTGCAGGTGCTGCCATGCGAAGAGACGTGGTACGGCGTAACATACCGCGAGGATCTCCCGCGCGTCCAGGCCGCCGTGGCGGACATGAAGGCGAAGGGCGTGTACCCGAAGAAGCTTTGGGAATGATTTAAAAATTGGCTCCCTCTGATGAGGGAGCTGTCAGCGAAGCTGACTGAGGGAGAGAAAAATTACCTGTTTCCGCGCAGAATGTCTCTCCCTCCGTCTTTTGCCTTCGGCAAAATCCACCCCCACCCCCCTCTCTGTCGCCTCTGGCGACATCTCTCCCCGCCGGGGAGAGTCTGCCCTCGTCAGGGGGAGGCTTCGCAAGGTATGAGAACACCCCGATGGCTCGCTCCATCGGGGTGTTCTCGCCTTATTTACTTTTTCCCAAAAAGAGAGAATTTCTTCTTCTCATAAGGCTCCGAGCGAATGGCTGTGATCGTGTACCCGGTGCCATCAAGCACACGATGCAGCTCTTCTTCGCTCAGCGGCTCTTCGGAGAGGATCTCCGTTTCGCCTTTTGCATGAGACGAGGTAACTTTTTTCACGCGGAGGGCGTTGCGGATGGCGTCATTCACATGACTTTCGCACATTCCGCAAGCCATTCCGTCGATCGTGAGTACGGTTTTAACCATGATGTTTTCCTCCTTCGTGGCAGGAGCCGCCCATCGGACAATGGCCGCAGTTTCCGCCGCAGGACGACTTACCCTGTTTCTTGTCCTTTACGAGCGAACGTACGATCAATACGACAATTACCGCCAGAACGATCGTGATGAGGATCGTTCCGATGTTTTCCATGATCCAGCTGAGCATGAAACCTTACCTCCTTTGAGGATTTGCTTATTGGGGAGAGCTTACTTTACAGCCCTGTCGCTGAGGCGGGTGGCCTCGGTGTACTTCTTGAAGAAGAGCATGTAGATGATGAACGCGAGCACGAGCAGCGCGAAGATCAGGCCGATAACGTTGACGCTGCCGGTGAACAGGCCGCCGAACTGGTTGATCATCAGGGCGATGGCGTAAGCGAACACGCACTGGTAGCCGATGGCGAACCACGTCCACTTGGCGTTGTTCATCTCGCGCTTGATAGCGCCGATGGCCGCGAAGCACGGAGCGCACAGCAGGTTGAACACGAGGAACGAGTAGCCGGTGATCGGGGTGAACGCCGCGCCGATGTGCTGCCACACGGTGCCTTCGCCAGCGCCGTAGAGAATGCCGAGCGTGCCGACGATGTTCTCCTTGGCGACGAGGCCGGTGATGGAAGCGACCGTCGCCTGCCAGTTGCCCCAGCCGAGAGGAGCAAAGATCCAGCAAATCGCGCCGCCGATGGCCGCGAGGATGGAGTAGTCGATCTGCTCCTCGGAGAGCATCTGGAACTGGCCGTCGACCCAGCCGAAGTACGTGGTGAACCAGACAAAGATGGTGGAGAGCAGGATGATCGTGCCGGCCTTCTTGATGAAGCTCCAGCCGCGCTCCCACATGCTGCGGAGAACATTGCCGAGCGTCGGCCAGTGGTAGGCGGGCAGCTCCATGACGAACGGAGCGGGCTCGCCGGCAAACATCTTGGTCTTCTTGAGCATGATGCCGGAAATGACGATGGCGGCCATGCCGATGAAGTACGCGGAGGTGGAGACCCAGGGGCTCCCGCCGAAGATCGCACCGGCGATCATGGCGATGAAGGGGACCTTCGCGCCGCAGGGGATGAACGTGGTGGTCATGATCGTCATACGGCGGTCGCGCTCATTTTCAATGGTACGCGAGGCCATGACGCCCGGCACGCCGCAGCCGACGCCGATGAGCATCGGGATGAAGGACTTGCCGGAAAGGCCGAACTTGCGGAACACACGGTCAAGAACGAACGCGATACGGGCCATGTAGCCGCAGGCCTCGAGGAACGCGAGGAGCAGGAAGAGGACGAGCATCTGCGGCACGAAGCCGAGCACCGCGCCGACACCGGCGACGATACCGTCAAGGATCAGGCCGCTGAGCCATTCCGCCGCGCCGGCCGCCTCAAGGGCGTTGCCGATCAGCACGGGGATGCCGGGGACCCAGACACCGTAATCCGCCGGATCGGGCTCTTCGCCGATCTCGTCGAGCGTGGCGACAGCTTCCTCATAATCCTTGAGTGTCGCGGTCTCTTCGGTGATTTCGAGGGTCTCTTCGTCTTCTACTTCGTAAATAAATTCGCCTTCGGGGGCGGCGCCGTTTTCTTCCACGTAGGCGTCGTAGCCGTCCACGATGGCGGAGGCGTCGCCGTACTGCTCGGCGACTTCGTTGTATGCCGCAGAGCCGATGCCGAACAGGTGCCAGCCGTCGCCGAACAGGCCGTCGTTGGCCCAGTCGGTCGCAGGGGCGCCGACGGCGACCATGGCGATCCAGTAAACGAGGAACATCACGACCGCGAAGATCGGGAGACCCAGCCAGCGGTTCGTGACGATCTTATCGATCTTATCGGAGGTGGTGAGAGCGCCGGCGTTTTTCTTCTTGTAGCAGGCCTTGATGACCTCGGCGATGTAAACGTAGCGCTCGTTGGTGATGATGCTCTCGGCGTCGTCGTCGAGTTCCTTCTCGGCGGCTTCGATGTCCTGCTCGATGTGAGCCTTGACATCGGCCGGGATGTTCAGGGATTCAAGAACCTTATCGTCGCGCTCGAACACCTTGACGGCGTACCAGCGCTGCTGCTCTTCGGGCATGGTGTGCACGGCAGCCTCTTCGATGTGGGCAATGGCGTGCTCGACCGGGCCGGAGAACTTGTGCATCGGGATGGTCTTGCCGCCCTTCGCGGCTTTGATGGCGGTCTCGGCGGCTTCCTTGACGCCGTCGCCCTTCAGCGCGGAGATCTCCACGACCGGGCAGCCCAGCTGACGGGACAGCTCCGCAACGTCGATCTTATCGCCGTTCTTGCGGACGACGTCCATCATGTTCACTGCCAGCACCACGGGGATGCCGAGCTCGGTGAGCTGGGTGGTGAGGTAGAGGTTACGCTCGAGGTTCGTGCCGTCGATGATGTTCAAAATGGCATCGGGGCGCGTGCCGATGAGGTAATTTCTCGCTACGACCTCCTCCAGCGTGTAGGGGGACAGAGAATAAATGCCCGGAAGGTCGGTGATGATGACACCTTCATGACCTTTGAGCTTGCCTTCCTTTTTCTCGACCGTGACGCCCGGCCAGTTGCCGACGAACTGGTTGGAGCCGGTCAGAGCGTTGAACAGGGTGGTTTTGCCGCTGTTCGGGTTGCCCGCAAGGGCGATGCGCAAATCCATTTTCACGCTTCCTTTCTGCTCTCAAAAAGCTTTTCTGCGGTTTGCTCTCGCTAACCGCTGCTCGAAAAAATTGGGGGCTCTCCCCGAAAAGTTTTTTTACTCGACCTCGATCATCTCAGCGTCCGCCTTGCGGATCGAAAGCTCGTAATTGCGGACGGTGACTTCGATGGGGTCGCCGAGGGGCGCTACCTTGCGGACAAAGACCTGGGTGCCTCTCGTGATGCCCATGTCCATGATGCGGCGCTTCACCGCACCCTCGCCATGGAGCTTCACGACCTTGACGG
>CAKTBC010000130.1 GCA_934533005.1 uncultured Oscillospiraceae bacterium
TATTTCTGCGAAGAGCTGCTGGATTTTTTCGGCTCGCTCGGGCTGTGGACGGTCACGGACGAGGAAGGGCGCGTCTATCCGCGCAGCGATACCGCCGCCTCCGTGCTCGACGTGCTGCGCCTTGGCTGCGAAGAAATGGCGGTCGGCGAGCGCTGCTCCACGGAGATTGCCAGC
The DNA here is from genome assembly GCA_934533005.1 of uncultured Oscillospiraceae bacterium. Lineage (GTDB taxonomy): Bacteria > Bacillota > Clostridia > Oscillospirales > Oscillospiraceae > Apopatocola. Next base: position 175 of record CAKTBC010000130.1, read on the forward strand.
ATTGAGCCGCAGGGGCACGGCTTCAACCTCACCGCCCGCACCGGCGAGCGGCTTTTCGCCGACCGCGTAATCGTCGCGACCGGCGGCGGCACAAGCCTTCTCCGGCCGCTCGGCCACAAAATGGTCCCGTTCTCCCCCATTCTCTGCCCGCTCAAGACCGGCACGGAATCCATCCGCGGTCTCACGGGGCTGCGCTGCGCCTGCCGCGCGGAGCTCCTTCGCCGCGGGAAGAGCGTATATGCCGAGGACGGCGAGATCCTTTTCCGCGATTTCGGCGTGAGTGGTATCCTCGCGCTGGATCTCTCGCGGTATGCCCTTCCGGGTGACACGATCTCGCTCGATCTGCTGCCGGAGCTGTCTCCGGATGCGCTCACAAAAAAGCTCTCGGCGCAGAAGGCGCTGCGCCGGAGCGATGCCGATTTCTTCACCGGTATTTTCCACCGCCGTCTCGGCGAGGCGATAGCGCGCCGTGCCAAAAGCGATGATCCGGCAGAGCTGGCACGTATCATCAAAGACTACCGGCTCTCGGTCCTTGGCCCGGGCGACACGCAGCACGCGCAGGTGACACGCGGCGGCGCAGACACCGCCGAATTTGATCCCGAAACGCTGGAGAGCCGCCGCGTGCCGGGGCTCTACGCCGTGGGCGAGGCGCTCGACATCGACGGCGCGTGCGGCGGCTACAACCTGCATTGGGCGTTTGCCTCCGGGCTGCGCGCGGGAAGGAGCGCTGCGCGTGGTTGAGGTTCGTGATGTCCGTCTCGCGCTCGACGGCGATCTCAAAACGGCGTGCGCGAAAAAGCTGCGCGTCCCGGTCTCCGACGTACTGGAGGCAAAGCTCCTTCGCCGCAGTGTAGACGCACGGCATAAGGACGATGTGCATTTCACCGTGACCGCCGCCGTGTCGCTCCGGCGGGGTGAGGAGAAGTTTCCGCCCTATACGCCGTGGACGCCGCCGCGCGTTGAAGTCTTAAAAGAAAAGCCCGCCCATCGCCCCATCGTGTGCGGGGCAGGCCCCGCAGGGCTTTTCGCGGCGCTCACGCTCGCGCGCGCGGGCGCGGAGCCGATCTTGCTCGAGCGCGGCAGCGCCGTGGACGAGCGAAAGGCGGACGTGGAGAAATTCTATCAGACCCGCGTGCTGGACACCGAATCGAACATCCAGTTCGGCGAGGGCGGCGCGGGCGCTTTTTCGGACGGCAAGCTCAATACCGGCACGCACGACAAGCGCGGCAAACAGGTTCTGCACGATCTTGTTGCCGCCGGAGCGCCGGACGAGATCCTCTGGCAGGCCAAGCCGCACATCGGCACCGACCGTCTGCCAGACGCCGTGAAGGGGCTTCGCGAGATGATCCTCGCTCACGGCGGCGAGGTGCGTTTCCGCACAAAGCTCACGGATATGGAGCTCTCCGATAGCGTGCTGCGCGCGGTGCAGCTCGAGCGCGGCGGTGCGGAGGAGGCTGTCGAGGCCGATTCCCTCATTCTCGCCGCGGGGCACAGCGCGCGCGAGCTGTTCGCGCTTTTGAAGGAGCGCGGCGCGCAGCTTGAACAGAAGGCGTTTTCCATGGGCGTCCGGTGTGAGCACCCGCAGGAGGTCATCTCCCGGGCGCAATACGGCGCCTTTGCGTCCCACCCCGCGCTCGGCGCGGCCGACTACCGGCTGGCAGTGCATCTGCCGGACGGGCGGGGCGTATATACGTTCTGCATGTGTCCGGGCGGATACGTCGTCGGCGCGGCGAGCGAGGAAGGGCTTTTGTGCGTGAACGGCATGAGTCCCTTCGCACGCGACGGGCAAAACGCCAACGCCGCCGTTTTGTGCGAAGTGCGTCCCGCGGACTTCGGCTCCGACGATCCGCTCGCCGGTGTGGAATTGCAGCGGAGATGGGAACGCGCCGCGTTCCTCGCCGGTGGCGGCGATTACCGCGCCCCGGCGCAGCGGCTCGGCGATTTTCTCGCGGGAAAGCCGTCCGAGGGTGCGGGGAGCGTTGCGCCGACATATCCGCTCGGCGTGCGCTTCGGAACGCTGGAGGGCTGTCTCCCGGAGTTTGTGCTCGCCGCGCTGCGCGAGGCGTTCCCGCTCTTTGATAAAAAGCTGCGCCGCTACGCCATGCCGGACGCAGTGCTCACGGGTGTAGAGACGCGCTCGTCCTCTCCGGTGCGCATCGTGCGCGGCGAAACAGGGCAGTCGAATCTCCGCGGGCTCTATCCCTGCGGCGAGGGCGCGGGCTACGCCGGCGGCATTCTCTCTGCCGCCGTGGACGGCATCCGTCAGGCGGAAAACTGGCTTTCGCAGCACATGGAATAAAATAACAAACGCCGCCGCGCATACGAGGCTTTGGATAAGCCAAGCTATGCGCGGCGGAACTTTTTCCGGCAGAGCCGGAATCGGCTCTGCTTCAATATAGATGGGCGGGACAGCTTTTGCTGTCCCGCTTTTCAAATCGACATGTCTCACAGAGTTTGCTCCCGTAGGAGCAAATAAAGTCTAAATCATTTTCTCCGGCGACATGCGCGTCGGAGAAAATACCTCTCGGCTCGCAAACGTGCGACCGCAGCGAGTGCGCTGCCGCGAGCCGCAATCCCCTCAAACAAACCCCTCAACGGAGTGGGGTTTGTTTGAATGTTCAAAACTTGATGCGCTCCGCAATATAGTTCTTCACTTCCGCGATGGGGATGCGGACCTGCTCCATGCTGTCGCGCTCGCGCACCGTGACGCAGCCGTCGGCGGGCGTTTTCTCGTCGCCCACGGTCTGGAAGTCCACGGTGATGCAGTAGGGTGTGCCGATCTCGTCCTCGCGGCGGTAGCGCTTGCCGATGGAGCCGGCGTCGTCGTAGTCGACCATGAAGTCCTTCTGCAGCTCGTGATAGAGCTCGGTCGCGGCGGGGGCGAGCTTCTTCGAGAGCGGCAGCACCGCGCACTTGAACGGCGCGAGCGCCGGGTGCAGGTGCAGAACGGTGCGCACGTCGTTTTTCGCCTCGTCCACGATCTCTTCATCGTAAGCATCGCAGAGGAAGGCGAGCGCCACACGGTCGCAGCCGAGCGACGGCTCGATCACGTACGGCACATAGTGCTCGTTCGTTTCCTGGTCAAAGTAGGTAAGATCCTTGCCGGAGGCCTCCTGATGGCGCTTGAGATCGTAGTCCGTGCGGTCAGCAATGCCCCACAGCTCGCCCCAGTCGGTGAACGGGAAGGCGTATTCGATGTCGGTCGTCGCGCGGGAGTAGAACGCGAGCTCCGCCGGCTCATGATCGCGCAGACGCAGATGCTCTTCCTTGATGCCAAGGCTCAGCAGCCAGTTTTTGCAGTAGTCCTTCCAGTAGGCAAACCATTCGAGGTCGGTGCCGGGCTTGCAGAAGAATTCGCACTCCATCTGCTCAAACTCGCGCGTGCGGAACGTGAAGTTGCCCGGGGTGATCTCGTTGCGGAACGCCTTGCCGACCTGGCAGACGCCGAACGGGAGCTTCCGGCGCGTCGTGCGCTGGATGTTCGAGAAGTTGACGAAAATGCCCTGCGCGGTCTCCGGGCGGAGATAGCAGGTCGAGGAGGAGTCCTCGGTAACGCCGATGGCGGTTTTGAACATGAGGTTGAACTTGCGGATGGGCGTAAAGTTGTGCTTGCCGCACACCGGGCAGACGATGTCCTCGTGCTCGGCGATAAACTGATCCATCTCCTCAAAGGTCATGGCGTCCACGTTGACCTCGTGGTGCTCCTCGCCGATGAGCTTGTCGGCGCGGTGACGCGCGCGGCAGGATTTGCAGTCGAGCAGGGGGTCGGAAAAGCTCGAAACGTGGCCGGTCGTCACCCACGTCTGCGGGTTCATGATGATGGCGGCGTCGAGACCGACGTTATAGGGGCTCTCCTGCACGAACTTCTTGAGCCACGCCTTTTTGACGTTGTTCTTGAACTCCACGCCGAGCGGGCCGTAGTCCCAGGAGTTGGCAAGGCCGCCGTAAATTTCGCTTCCGGCGTAGACAAAGCCGCGGTTCTTGCAGAACGCTACGATCTTGTCCATGGTTTTCTCGTT
>CAKTBC010000131.1 GCA_934533005.1 uncultured Oscillospiraceae bacterium
AGGCCGGACTTGACGCGGCTCTTGATGCTCGCCCAGTCGGTGATGCCGTTATCCTCGCAGTAGGCGATGCTCTCCATTGCCACGCGGCGCAGCTCGTCGATGAGCTTGTCGTTTTCCTTTTCGTAGACAAAGCCGCGGCTGATGATGTCCGGGCCGGAGATGAGCTGTGCGTTCTCCGCAGAGAGCGTCATCACGACGACGACCATGCCCTCGTCGGCAAGGAGCTTGCGGTCGCGCAGCACCACGGTGCCGACATCGCCCACGCCCATGCCGTCCACGAGCACGCGCCCCGAAGGGACGGTCGCGCCGAGCTTGGCGGATTTGGCGGTCATTTCAATAACCCGGCCATTCTCGCCGATGAGGATATTCCGGCGATCGTGACCCATGCCTACGATCATGTCGCCGCTCTTGTGGAGCATGCGGCGCTCGCCGTGCACGGGGATGAAGAACTTCGGCTTCACGAGCGCATACATCATTTTGAGTTCTTCCTGGCAGGCGTGGCCGGAGACGTGCAGGTCGGTGCCGCGCTCATAGATGACCTCCGCGCCCTTGGCGAAGAGCTCGTCGATGACGCGGGAGATCGTCGTTTCGTTGCCAGGAATGGCGCTCGCAGAGATGATGACGCGGTCGCCCGAGCCGATGTCCACCTGCTTGTGCTCGGAAAATGCCATGCGGTAGAGCGCGGACATGCTCTCGCCCTGGCTGCCGGTGGAGAGGATGACAAGCTTGTTGCGCGGCACGGAGCCGATGCGCTTCATGTCCACCAGAATGCCGTCCGGCACCTTCATGTAGCCGAGCTCCACGCAGAGCTTCACCACGTTTTCCATGCTCCGCCCCGTGATACCGACCTTGCGCTTATACTTGACAGCGAGATCGATGATCTGGCGGATGCGGTCGACGTTCGAGGCGAACGTCGTTACGATGATGCGCTTGTCGCAGTCCTTGAAGAGTTGGTCAAAGCGGTCGTGCACCTTGCTCTCGGAGAGCGAGTGGCCGGGGCGCTCCACGTTCGTGGAGTCCATGAGCAGTGCGAGAACGCCCTCGCGTCCCAGCTCGCCGAAGCGCGTGAGGTCGGTCATCTCGCCCTGCAGGGGCGTGACGTCGATCTTGAAATCGCCGGTATGGACAACGGTGCCGATCGGCGTTTTGATCGCAAACGCCACGGAGTCCGCGATCGAGTGGTTCACGTGGATAAACTCCACCTGGAAGCACCCGGCGGTGACCGTCTCGCCCGCCTCGACGGTGACGATCTTCGTCTTGTCGAGCAGGCCGCGCTCCTGCAGCTTGAGCTGCACGAGCCCCGCGGTCAGGCGCGTCGTGTAGATGGGCGGGTTGATCCGATCCATCACATACGGCAGAGCGCCGATGTGATCCTCGTGGCCGTGCGTGAGGAAGATGCCGCGGATGCGGCTCTTGTTCTTCACAAGATAGCTCACGTCGGGAATGACAACGTCCACGCCGTACATGTCGTCATCCGGGAAGCCCATGCCGCAGTCTACGACAATGATGTCCCGGCCGTACTCGTACGCCGTGAGGTTCTTGCCAATCTCGTTGAGACCGCCAAGAGGAATGATTTTCAGTTTTTGTGCCATAAATAATAGTTACTCCTGTAATAAATGTAAGATTTTTATGTATCCGGACGGGCCGCGCCCTTACCGGATTATGTTCGCAGTTGGGGAGGTTTATACCTCCGTCACATTTCGCGGCGGCCTTCGAGCGCTTTGAGCATGGTGGCGTCGTCCGCGTATTCGAGATTTGATCCGACCGGCACGCCGAAGCCGAGGCGCGTGATGCGGATGCCGAAGGGCTTTAAAAGGCGCGAGAGATACATTGCCGTGGCGTCGCCCTCGGTGTCGGGGTTCGTAGCGAGGATGACCTCCTCCACCCCGCCCTGCGCCACGCGCTCGAGAAGCTCGCGGATGCGAAGGTCGTCCGGCCCGACACGGTTCATCGGCGAGAGAGCGCCGTGGAGCACATGGTATACGCCGTGGTATTCCCGGCTGCGCTCGATGCTCAGCACATCGCGCGGCTCGGACACAACGCAGATCGTTGTCTTATCCCGGCTGTCGGATGCACACACAGGGCAGAGCTCGCCGTCCGTCAGATTCTGGCACACCGGGCAGGTATGGACGCTCTTTTTCGCCTCGAGCACGGCGTTGGCAAAGCGCTCCGCTTCCTCCTGCGGGAGCGAAAGCACATGAAACGCCAGGCGCTGTGCGCTCTTGCGCCCGATGCCGGGCAGAGAGGCGAAGCCGTCGATGAGATTTTCCATAGCCGCCGGAAAGAACGATGCCATAATACTATATTACTCCTTAAAAAATCAGGCGTTTGCGTCGATTGACAAGGGCACACGCGGTTCTGCCGGGTGGAAACGCCCTCATACGGCGTCAAAGCCATTGAAAATACGGGAAAGTATTCCCTGCGGACTTTTCCTAATCTGAGAGCATTTCTGCTCCGGCAGAACTGCTTCGCATCGGACAGCCTTGGATCTCCGAGGGATTTTTGTTCTTCTTTGGCGGCGGCGGGCTGCCGCCCGCCGAGACAAAAAGGGCAAAAAGCGCCAAAAAGACTTGCTGTCCGACGTGCGGGCCCTTGTTAATCGACGCCTCGGATCGAAGAGATGGCCGCGGCGCGGTCTGCCTTGCCGAAAACAGCGCTGCCCGCCACGAGCACGTCGCACCCTGCGGCTTTCACGAGCGGCGCGGTGTTCGCGTCAATGCCTCCGTCGCACTCCAGTGCGCAGGAAAGGCCGCGCTCCGCGATCCAGCCGCGGATCGTTTCGATCTTCGGCAGCATGTCCGCCATGAACTTCTGCCCGCCGAAGCCCGGCTCCACCGTCATCACGAGCACCATGTCGAGCGCATCCAGCCACGGGAGCACCGCCTCCGCCGCCGTCGCGGGCTTGAGCGCCACCGCCGCCATTTTCCCCGCGGCTTTGATCTCGGCGATGGCCGCACCGATATTCTCCGGCGCGTCCGCCTCCACATGCACCGTTACGAGATCCGCCCCCGCGTCGCAGAAGCGCCGTGCGTACCGCACGGGCTTTTCGATCATGAGATGGACATCAAGAAACATCCCTGTCGCCTTCCGCACCGAGGCGAGCACGGGAAGGCCAATGGAGATATTCGGGACAAAGACGCCGTCCATCACGTCATAGTGGATCCAGTCCGCACCGCCCTGGCGGACGGATTCGATCTCCGCGCCCAGACGGGCAAAATCGGCAGACAGGATGGAAGGGGCAATCTTCAGCATGGCGGTATTCCTCCGGTATGTGTCGCGGGGTCGTCCCCCGGCATAAGTATGGTTGCGGGCAGATGCTCGAGCGCTGTCTTTTTCGATACGGGAGACGCCGGTAGCCCGGCGTCTCCCGGCTGTGCGCCTATCAAGCCAATTTGTATTATATACCAAACCGCCCGGTAATTCAAGTGAACAGATACACAACTGTGCTTGACGGAAGACGGGAATCCATGTAGAATATAGTGTGATTCTCGAAGGAGGCGGTTTTATGCGGAGAAAGCGTCGCCGCGGCATGGGGCCGGTCGGCACGATCGTACTTATATGGATAATTTTCGCGGGTATTACGTCCCTCGTCCGGCTGTCCGGCGGGCTGATCGCTGCCGGTCTCGCCATCATGGCGTCCGTTTGGGCGGCCAACGCGCTGCGTCGGAAGACCGAAAAGGCCAAGGACAAACCCGAAAACGAGGCGATCCCCGTGCAGTATACGGAAGTCACGCCGGAGCCGGAAAAGCCCGCCGCGCAGGAGGCCCCCGCCGAGGAACCGAGTCCCTACTCACCCGAGGTACAGGCCATTATAAAGGAAGGCCGCGTGGCTCTCAAGGAGATGGGACGGCTGTACGCCTCCATCCCCAACCCGGAGATCCGCTCGCGCATCAACGAGCTGATGAGCGTTTCCGACAAGATCGTCCGCGACGCCATTGACGATCCCGCCGACGTACCGCAGATCCGAAAGTTTCTTGATTACTATCTCCCCACAACGATCCGCCTGCTCAATGCCTACGACCGCATGAACGCGCAGGAGTACGCCGGGGAGAACATCACCGGCTCGATGGAGCGCATCGAGGAAATGCTCGA
>CAKTBC010000132.1 GCA_934533005.1 uncultured Oscillospiraceae bacterium
AAAGCCGCCGATGGTTTGATCTCTACAATCAAGGCCACCAGCGACCGTGTTCAGATAGAGTGGAAAATCTGATATTTTCGCTCTATCGCCCCTCATTTCTATTTTATCTCGTTTGTACCCCTTGTACACCGATGTTTATGCTGGTTGAGCCGGGGATAGATCGCGTATTGAACGGGACAGAGGAACCGGATATCAAAGAGATTCCGGATATCTTTGATGATATGGTCGACGGACTTCTGGATCAGGTGGAAGAAAAGGCTGATGCATGGCAGAAGGAAGCGTGGGAGCCAAAGAAAACTCTGCCGGAGGAGATCTGGGGACTGTCGGAATACGACTACGATGGCGAGACAGAACGAAGCCTGCTGCCTGCGGCCGGAGAAACGGACGCCGAGACGCTTTGGGATTTGCCGGAAGAGACAGAAAATGCTGGAAATCCGGAAGAAAACTGGTATACTGAAGACGAGGAGAAGCGCATTCCTCCGCAGGGGCCGCTGCCGCCGAATACGACCTATCTGGCAGGCGAGTTCGGATATGAGTATGAGACGGACAGCCAGGGGCGACTTGCCAGTTGGCACGCGCCGGAGCTTCAGCTTACCGAGCGCACCGGGCGTCTGCCGTATGTGCATAACACGCCGGGAAAGCAGCCGGGCGATCATGCCGGACATCTGGCGGGCGACCGCTTCGGCGGCTCCGGGAAATTGGACAATCTGGTGTCGCAGTATTGGCTTGTAAACCTGAGCTCTTATAAGGTGCTTGAGAATAAATGGTACAGGGCAATACAGGCCGGAAAAACGGTGAAGGTAGATGTTGCGGTCATATACAACGGAGATGATCTGCGGCCAAGCGAGTTCCTTATAGTTTATTACATCGATGGAGAAATGCAGACGAAACGTATTACGAACGATTTATGGGGAGGACTGGGTTATGAAATATGGTGAGCTGGAAAAATATCTAAAAGCACGCAACAAAAAAGCAGCGGCAGAAGGGCGCCCGTTTGAGGACCTGTTTTCCGAGTACCAGAGTGAAATGATCCGGCAGAGCATTGCCTATGCGGAAAACCGTGCAGAGAAAATTTATATCTATTCCGACCTTGAAGAGGGCGCCCTAATGGCAAGGCCTGCGTTCCGCATTGATGGAAAATTCTATACGGACAATGACTGGGATAGAGCTATACGCGAAGGAAGGGAATCATCTTCGCTGTCCAAAGAAGAAAAAAGAGACATGAGTTTGACAATTCTTTGCTATTCCTATGCCGTCCGTGAGCTGTGCCTGCATTATAAAAGGGCAGTGCCGACCGTAATTAAGATCGTGTATGATGCCAAGACCCGCCAGGTGAGAGCACAGTATGGCTATGAGCGCCTGAAGCCATTGAGCGAATATGATGATGAAATCCGCTGCCGCATGTGGTTTGACGAGATACGGGCAAACGATCTGTAAAACCAAATCACCGCGCCGCGCCGCCGGGGAACCCCCGGCGGCGTTTTTGTATGCTCCGAAAATCCGTGATTTTCCCGGTGAAGTATGATACAGTATGATTATAAAAAGAACGGATTGCCTCCGAGACTACCCGGCTCAATGCATCTGAAATGATTGGAGGATTCAGAGAATGGAAATGGATAAGGAAAAGAGAGTGCCGCCGGATCGGCAGAAAGAAGCAGAACAGCAGCTCCCGCCGGAAGTGGAGGCAAAAATGAACGAGCTCTCGCCGAAGGCTTTTACTATAGCAGACAAGACGATTGAGGCCTACGGAAAACCGGTAGAGGAATATGACGATATAGACCGCGCAACCATGGCCGGACTGATTTTCGGGGAGCTATGCGCACTTGCATATGAGAACGATTTTGCAAGCCTGGGCTGGTTCAACGGAACGATTACGGCTATCGCCTATCAGAAGTTGCATTATTCGGTACGGATGTCTGTAAAGATTGCAAATCTTTTGGTGTTTCATTCCGGCCAAAAGGAAAACCCGGATATGAATACGGTGATCCATACCGGAATTGATGCGTATTTCCTGCTGGACAAGCCGGAGGAGATGTCACGAAAAATAAAGGTCTTTTTCGCCGAAGTACACGAAGCATTTGAAAAGGCACGAAGAGACGGATTAATTGAATAATGCATGCGCCGCCGGGGGACGCCCCGGCGGCGTTTCGCGTGCTGGAAAAGTCCGTGATTTTTTCAGCAAAGCATGGTACAGTATGATTATGAGAAAAAGGACGAACCGTCACCGGGCGTCTTCCGTATGTACGAACCACGCCGGGAAAGCAGCCGGACGACCACGCGGGGCATCTGGCGGGCGACCGCTTCGGCGGTTCCGGACAGTTGGACAACCTGGTGTCGCAATATTGGCTTGTGAACCTGAGCTCTTATAAGGTGCTTGAGAACAAATGGTACAGGGCAATACAGGCCGGAAAAACGGTGGAGGTAGATGTAGAAGTCGTATATGCCGGAGATGATCTGCGGCCGAGCAAGTTCATCATAGTTTATTTTATTGACGGAGTAGAGTACCACCAAACTATTACAAATGATCTATTAGGAGGACTGGGGTTATGAAATATGGTGAGCTGGAAAAAATCCTGAAAGCACGCAATAAAAAAGCAGCGGCAGAAGGGCGCCCGTTTGAGGACCTGTTTTCCGAGTACCAGAGTGAAATGATCCGGCAAAGCATTGCCTATGCGGAAAATCGTGCAGAAAAGATTTATATCTATTCCGACCTCGAAGAGGGCGCGCTTATGGCGAGGCCCGCGTTCCGCATCAACGGAAAATTCTATCCGGATTACGAATGGGATAAGGCTATACGCGAGGGAAAGGAATCGTCTTCACTTTCTAGAGAAGAAAAAACAGATATAGGGTTAACAATCCTTTGCTATTCCTATGCCGTCCGGGAACTGTGCCTGCATTATGAAAGAGCGGTACCAACCGTAATCAAGATCGTCTATGACGCCAAGACTCGCCAGGCGCGAGCACAGTACGGCTATGAGCGCCTGAAGCCTTTGAGCGATTGCGAGACCGAAATCCGCTGCCGTATGTGGTTCGACGAGATACGGGCAGAAGATCTGTAAAACCAAATCACCGCACCGCGCCGCCGGGGTTTCCCCCGGCGGCGTTTTTTGTATACACGAAGGCGCAGCACTTTGTGTTACGGGACGGGAAACCTCTCAGTCAGCCGTGCGGCTGCCAGCTCCCCTGACGAGGGGAGCCAAGATGGCTCTCTGAAATCCATATGCATTTCTCCCCTGCCAGAAGGGGGTGAATTGCGTTCGTCATTATCACGGAACGTGCGCATATCAGATGCGGGAAATGCCGGTTGGACGCATTATGCGCATTAAAACTCCTATATACACAACGGATACACGATTCGTGAAAATTGACGGAAAAGTTGATGATCACAAATCGTGTTTTTATGTTACGATATAAGCACCGTAAGGGAATACGCGGGCCGGGGCGAATACCGGCGGAAAGGAGTCCTAGATGGACGAAAACGAAAGACCGGAAGAGGTCGGGGAGGTCGTAACTCCCGAGGAGGACGGCTCGGCGGAGCAGCGCGAGAGCGCTTCCGCGCCGCAGAGCCACGAGGACAATCGCCGTTTCCAGGCGGCGAGACTGGGGGGCGAGCGCGCCGGGTATGAACGGGCGATGCGCGAGTTGGCCGGGCGCGAGAGCGAACGGCGCTCGCAGGAGGAAGCGCAGATGCGCTTCATTGCCGACGATGCGCGCGAGTTTGCCCGCCGGTTCCCGGAGGCGGATCTCGCGGGGCTGGATGCCTCGGAGAGCTTCCGCCGTTTCTGCGGCAGCCGCTACGGCAGAGAACCGCTCAGCGAGCTGTATGCAGATTATCTGGAGGTTGCCGGCGGCGCGCTGCGGGCCGCGCAGGCAAGAGGGGCAAGCCGGGCTGCACGGTCTACCGGCAGCGGCGGCAGCGGGTCCTATGAGGCGCTCAACGCCCGGCAGCAGTCGGAGCTGGATGCCTGGAACCGTGCATTTCCGCAGATGAAAATGTCGGCTCGCGAGTATCTGAGCCGAAACAAGTGAATGTGAAAGGAGACACAAAACATGAGACCCATCCAGAATGCGGGCGGCGAGGAGGTCATCCA
>CAKTBC010000133.1 GCA_934533005.1 uncultured Oscillospiraceae bacterium
ATCACGCGAAAGAAGAAGCTGCTCGAAAAGCAGAAGGAAGGCAAAAAGAAAATGCGCCAGCTCGGCACGGTGCAGATTCCGACGGAGGCCTTCCTCGCGGTGCTCAAGCTGGACGAATAAAATCCAAGCAGGAATTTGAGAGAGAAAAAACGGTTATGAAGTTCATGATAAAAACGAAAAGGCTTACCATACAGCCGTTTTCCGCCGCATTCCTGGCACCATATTATAAAGAATTTACTGCCGAAATCACAAAATACCAATATCCGGACAGTTTTCCCGATATACATACAGCGGATATCGTCATGTCCAACTTTGTCAAGGCCATGGAACACGGAGACATGCTGGAGCTGGTCATTCTCACGCATGACGGTGAATTTTTAGGAAGCATGGAAGCGTTTGATATTTCCGGAAAAACGCCGGTGCTCGGGCTTTGGCTGAAAAGCTCTGCGCACGGGAAGGGATATGGCTACGAAGCGCTGAAGGGGCTGGTAGACCACCTGAACGCGACCGGCCGGTATCTGTATTACATTTACAACGTGGATATCCGAAATGCAGCAAGCATCCATTTGGCGGAAAAATTCAACTATAAAAAGGGCGAAACCGAAACAACAACCACAGAATCCGGAAAAGTGCTCCATACGCAAACCTATTATATTACCGGCTAAAGCTGCGGCGGCAAGGTCAGTTCAGACCTTGCCGCCGTTTTGTTATTTCACGATATAGCAGTAATTTTCCTTGCGGGGCTTGGCCTCCGGGTCGGGAGCGGCGGGGTGGCCGATCGCCACGGAGCCGACGCCGCGCCATTCGCCCTCCACGCCCCAGCGACGGAGCATTTCGCGGCCCTCGTTTGTCTCGAACATGAACTGCGGCCGGTTGATCCAGCAGGACGCGAGCCCGGCGGCGTATGCGCCGTTGCACAGGTTCGTGAGCACCGCCGCGCCGTCGAGATCGCCAAGCGGGAAGGTGCGCGGCACGAGCACGAGCAAAATGGTGGGCGCGCCGTAGTAGGGGTTGGCGTTCGGGGTGAACTTCGCGTTGAGCGCGTTGACCGCGGCGACCTCGTCGGGGTTCTGTACCGCGATGATGATCGGGCTCTGGCCGTTTTTGGCGGTCGGCGCGTTCATACCGGCGGCGAGCACCTTCTGAAGCTCTTCATCGGTGATCTGCTCCGGCGCAAAGGCGCGGTTCGAGCGGCGGGAAACAAGTCCGCGCAGCATTTCCTCATTCATGGGTTTGCCCTCCTTGTTTTTTTATATTTTCTGAAATCAGCCCTGAACGGCCTTTTTCAGTTCCTCGGTGCGGTCAGTCTTCTCCCAGGCGACGCCGAGATCCTCGCGGCCCATGTGGCCGTAAGCGGCGAGACGGCGATAGATCGGCTTGCGCAGGTCGAGATCGCGGATGATGGCGGTCGGGCGCAGGTCAAAGACCTTCTTCACGGCCTTTTCGAGCGCTTCGTCGGACACCGTGCCGGTGCCGAACGTCGTGACGTTCACGCTCACGGGCTCCGCCACGCCGATGGCGTAGGCGAGCTGCACCTGGCAGCGGTGGGCAAGACCGGCGGCGACGATGTTCTTCGCGACGTAGCGCGCGGCGTAAGCGGCGCTGCGGTCGACCTTCGTCGGGTCCTTGCCGGAGAAAGCGCCGCCGCCGTGGGGTGCGCTGCCGCCGTAGGTGTCGACGATGATCTTGCGGCCGGTGAGGCCGCTGTCGCCCTGCGGGCCGCCGATGACGAAGCGGCCGGTGGGGTTGATGAAGAAGCGGATATCTCCCTTGTTGAGCTCGGCGGGGATCACCGGCAGCGCGACCTCGCGGATGAGATCCTCGCGAATCTGCTCGAGCGAGACCTCCGGCGCGTGCTGGGAGGAGATAACGACCGTGTCAATGCGTACGGGGCGGTTGTCCTTGTCGTACTCGACGGTGACCTGGGTCTTGCCGTCCGGACGGAGATAGTCGAGCGTACCGTTCTTGCGCACCTCGGTCAGCCGGCGTGCCATCTTGTGCGCCAGCGAGATGGGCAGCGGCATGAGCTCGCTCGTTTCGTCGCAGGCGTAGCCAAACATCATGCCCTGGTCGCCCGCGCCGTTGGTGAGATCGTCGCCTTCGCCGCCCTGCTTGCGCTCGAGCGACTCGTTGACGCCCATCGCGATATCGGCGGACTGCTCGTGGATGGAGGTGAGCACCGCGCAGGTCTCGCAGTCAAAGCCGAACTTCGCGCGGTCGTAGCCGATGTCGCGCACAACATCGCGCACGATCTTCGGGATATCGACATAGCAGTTCGTGGTGATCTCGCCCATGACGAGAACAAGGCCGGTCGTGGCGGAGCATTCGCATGCAACGTGGCCGTCGGGGTCCTTTTCAAGAATGGCGTCGAGCACCGCGTCGGAGATCTGGTCGCAGATCTTGTCGGGATGGCCTTCGGTGACGCTTTCGGATGTGAAGAGATAATTTGCCATGGTGTCCTCCTGATAATAAAAAAATCGCCGCGCCTCTGGTCGGGATTTCTCCCGTGCTTACGGCGGAGCGATAAAAATCTTATCTTTCGACTTCCGCCGACGGATTTGGCACCTTATGCTCACGCACAGGTTGTCGGGCTTCACAGGGCCGTTCCCTCCACCACTCTTGATAAGCCGTATTCGGTTTGGCGTTAAAAATCTGCCGGAATCATCCGGCGTCTATTGTTCTACCACGTTTTTCGCGCCTTGTCAACGCCGCGGGACGTACAAAACCATGGATTTTGTACGCTGAGCGTGTCAAAAATACTTTAATACTTTTTTGACACGCTCTCAAACGAGACCCACTGCGTTGGGCTCTCGTTTGAAAGGGCTGCGGCTCGCCGCAGCGCACTCGCTGTGCGCCAGCGGCGCACAACTCGCACGTTTGCGAGCCGAGAAGTATTTTCTCCGACGCACATGTCGCCGGAGAAAATGATCAAAACTCTATTTGCGCCTGCGGGCGCAAACTCTGCGAGGCTTTTTTTGACTGCCTGGGCATATAAAATCAGGGATTTTGTTCACTCCGCAGGTTATGTATAGGATTTATCGACCTGGATGATGCACCGGCAGTCCGGGTGGCGCTCCTCCACGGCGGCGCGGACGGTTTTGCGCACATCCTCGTCCGAGAGCTTATACGAAAACGGCACGAGCACATCGAAAACAAGATTCGTCCGGTGCTTTCCCGGCACCATACGGAAGTCGTGCAGACTGAGCGCGGGATCGATCTCCCGCAGAAGCTGCACCGTTTCCTCGCGCAGCTCCGCGAGCCGTTCATTCTTTGTATCGACCGGGTCCATATGGATCACGGAGAAGCAGCCGAGCTTGTGATCCAGCTCGCTCATCGCGCGGTCGATCACCTCGTGGAGCTCGTAAATATTTCCCTCGCCGTCCACCTCCGCGTGGAGCGACACATGGCAGCGGCCGGGGCCGTAATCGTGGATGACGAGATCGTGAATGGCAAGAATTTCCGGGTACGACAGCACGATCTGCCGCACCTTTTCGGCAAGCTCCGCGCTCGGCCGCTGACCGAGGAGCTGCCCGAGCGTTTCCTTCCCGCCCTCGTATCCGGTCTTGAGCAGAAGCCCCGCAACGACGATGCCGGCGTAAGCATCGAGATCAAGCCCGGTAAACTTAAAAACAAGCAGACACACGAGCGTGAGCGCCGTGGAGATCGTGTCGTTGAGCGCATCCGCGCCGGACATTTCCATCGTCGTCGAGCCGATCTTCCGCCCGATCCGCCGGTAGAACACCGACATATAGACCTTCACAAGGATGGAGAGCACGAGCACTGCGACCGCCGCCCACGTAAACTCCATCGCCTCCGGGTGCAGCAGCTTGCCGGCAGCGCCGCGCAGCGCGTCGAGCCCGGCATAGAGGATAAGCCCCGCGACAACGAGCCCCATCACATACTCGATCCGCCCGTGGCCGAACGGATGCTCGAGATCGGGCTTTTTCCCCGACAGGCGGAAGCCGACGAGCGTAAGCGCGCCGCTGCCGACATCGGAGAGGTTGTTCATCGCGTCCGCCGTGATCGAGACCGACCCGGCGAGCGTGCCGACGACGAATTTGGCCGCCGCCAGCAGGATATTGAGCG
>CAKTBC010000134.1 GCA_934533005.1 uncultured Oscillospiraceae bacterium
CGCTCGCGCAGACCGAGCTCTTCCTTGATGATGCGGCGGTTTTCCGCATCGTCGTCCGAGAAGTGGACAAAGTTTGCCGCGTCGACCATGCCGTTGGAGAAGACGCGGACGGTCTCGTTCTCGCCGACAGCGAGACGAACGGAATTGACGCCCTTCGCTTCCAGCTCGCGGACGCGCTCGCGGGTGAGGACCTCGCCGGCGTCGGCAAGGATCTCACCGGTCATCGGGTCGGCCACGGGCTCAGCGAGCGCATAGCCCGCCACACGCGGGTAGAGGGAAAGCTTCTTGTTGAACTTATATCGGCCAACGTTGGAAATATCGTACCGGCGGTGATCGAAGAAGAGGTTTTCGAGCAGGGTCTCACTGCTCTCGACCGTCGGGGGATCGCCGGGACGGAGCTTCTTGTAGATCTCCAGCAGGCAGTCGTCGCGGGAGATGCAGGTGTCGCGCTCGAGCGTGGTGACGATGCGCTTATCGTCGCCGAAGATCTCGCGAAGCGCGTCGCCGGTGACGGCGCCGCCCACGGGATTGTCGAGACAGCTGAGCCACGTGTGCGGCTTGTCCGCCTTATAAGCGCCGAGAGCCTTGAGCAGAAGCGTCGCGGGCAGCTTGCGGTTCTTGTCGATGCGGACATAGAACACGTCGTTCAGATCGGTCTCATACTCAAGCCACGCGCCGTGGTACGGGATGATGGTCGTGCCGTAGACAGAGCTGTTGGTCTTGTCCGTTTTCTTGTCGAAGTAGATACCGGGGGAACGGACGATCTGGGAGACGATAACACGCTCGGCGCCGTTGATGATGAACGTGCCGCTCGCGGTCATGAGCGGGAAATCGCCCATGAAAATTTCCTGTTCCTTGATCTCCTCGGTCTCGCGGTTGCGCAGACGCACACTGACCTTCAGCGGGGCAGCGTATGTGGCGTCACGCGCCTTGCACTCCTCCTCCGTATACTTCGGGGGCTCGTTCATGGAATAATCCACGAAGGAAAGCTCCAGATTGCCGGAGTAGTCCGTAATGGCAGCTACGCCCTTAAAGACCTCCCGCAGGCCCTCGTCCAGAAACCACTTATAGGAATTCTTCTGGATCTCGAGCAGGTGCGGCATGTCCTGAATTTCTTCCGCGCGGGCGAAGCTCTTTCTGATTGTTCTTCCGTACTGTACATCCTTAGGCATCGGCGAATCTCCCTTTTTCCGCCGGAGGAGCTTATCTCCGGCGCAGAATACCCGTTCCGGGGGGAATATGGTTTGCTGTGCCGCTTTTGTGAAACGCCCGGCTGCGTTGCGAAAACATCGGCATCCGGGTTGATTTTTCACGGAGCGGCTGATATACTAACGATAGTAAAAGGGGCTGTATGCCGCTGACAACAGCAACATATAGCAATTTATTATACCAAGCCGTCCTTGTAGTGTCAAGGGCGATTTTTTTATAATTTCCGTGTTGCCGTGAGCCGCCTTTTGCCGTAAAATACACAGAAACAACGCATTTCCGGAGTTGTCCATGGAACGATTTTTGATTTTGCTCGCCCTTGCGGCGCTGAGCTACCTTTTGCTGTATACCGAGGGACTTGTAAAGAACTCCCGAACGCGCTTTGCCATTCTCGGCGTCCTGCTCGCCGCGTTCGGCGTGCGCTTTTTTCTTTTCGGCATCGCGCCGAACGACACGGCAAGTGCCGTGGAAAACGCCATCGCCTGGTATCGCGACGCCGGAGGCTTCTGGGGTATTCGCTCCTCTACGCTTCCCTACTCGATCCCGGAGCAGTACTTTCTGGCATTCTTCTCTCTTGCGCCGGGCGGCGGACTTACCCTATTTAAATATCTCTGCGTCTTTGCCGAGGTGACGATGGCATGGGCGGCGCAGCGCTGTGTGCAGTGCGTCACGGTACGCGCGCAGCCGCGGCTCTTTGCCTTCCTCATTGTGCTGCTCCTCCCCTCCGGCATCTTTCAGGGAGTCTGCTCCGCCGCGGGCGACAGTCTCTGGTGGGCGTTCATTGCGCTTGCGGCCTCCTGTGCCATGCGAGGAGAGTGGCGCTGGTGTGCGGGAATGCTCGCGCTCGCCGTCGCATTCCATCCTGCCGCGCTCTGGATCGTACCGGTGTTCTGGGTGTTCACCGCCGTGCGGCGCAACACATGGTTTTCGCTGCTGCATCTTGTCGGCTGGTATATTGCCGTCATGATCCCGGCGCTGCTGCTCGGCCGCCCCGGCAGTGCGTGTCTGCCGTTTTACCCCGCGCTCGGAACGCTCACCGCGCGGCCGCTTTTTGCCGGCGCGCCGGGCATTTACTCGCTCTCGCAGTATTCCTTCATCGCGCCGACCGGCATCGCGCTCTATGTCGTTTTCGCGCTGCTGCTCGTATGGCGCATGAGCCGGAAAAGCCTCGCCGCCGACCGGCGGCGGCAGCTCACTGCGCTGTCGCTCGCCTCGCTCTGCGCCGTGGCACTCCTGCCGTGGATGAGTGCCGACAGTCTCTACGGCGCAGAGGTGCTCCTCGTTGCGCTCTGCTGTCTTGAGCCGAAGGTCATCCCGGCGGCGGTGTGCGTGAGCTTTGCCTCGGCGCTCTCGCTCTTGAAGGACATTTACGGCAGCGCCATCTTCCTCCCGCTCGGCTGGGCATCTCTCGCTCTCCTCGCTGCCATGGTCATTCTCACACTATATCTTCTGCTGAAAAAGAAAGCCGCCAAACGCGCGGCATAAATCGAGCCCGCAGGAACCGAAGTTCCCGCGGGCTCTCCTCATATCCGTTTTTCAATCAATCCTTCTGCCGGTAGCTGCCGAAAAACTTTTCCAGACGCCGGGAAGCGTCGTTCAGGGAAACGAGATCGGGCAGGTAGACGATACGGAAGTGATCCGGCTCGCCCCAGTTGAAGCCCGTTCCGGCGGTAACGAGGATCTTCTGCTCGCGCAGCAGATCAAGCGCCATCAGCTCGTCGCTGTGGATGTTGAACTTCTTCGTATCCACCTTCGGGAAGATGTAAAACGCCGCTCTCGGCTTGGCCGCGCTCAGTCCGGGGATGGAGTTGAGCGTTTTCCAGATGAGCTCGCGCTGCTCATACAGCCGCCCGCCGGGGCAGAGATATTCGTCCACCGACTGATAGCCGCCGAGGGAGGTCTGGATGATGCTCTGCGCCGGGACATTGGAGCAGAGGCGCATTTTGGCAAGAAGGTTCAACCCCTCGATATAGCCCTTGGCGTGGGACTTATCCCCGGCGAGACATACCCAGCCCACGCGGAAGCCCGCGACGCGGTGGGACTTGGAAAGGCCGTTGAAGCAGAGCGTCAGAAGATCCGGTGCGAGCGAGGCGAGCGCGATGTGCTCGTCCTCCCCCTGCATAACGAGACGGTCGTAGATCTCGTCGGCAAAGAGGATGAGGTCGTTCTCCCGGGCGACCTGCACGATCTGCTCAAGGATCTCCTTCGGGTAGAGCGCGCCGGTCGGGTTGTTCGGGTTGATGACAACGATGCCCTTCGTCCGGGGTGTTACCTTGGAGCGGAGATCGTTGATATCGGGATACCAGTCCTGCTGCTCATCGCAGAGATAATGCACTGCCTTGCCGCCGGCAAGCGTGATGGACGCCGTCCAGAGCGGGTAATCCGGCGCGGGAACGAGGATCTCGTCGCCGTCATTGAGAAGCCCCTGCATGGTGAGCGTGATGAGCTCACTCACGCCGTTGCCGGTGAAGATGTCGTTGATGCCGACGTTGGGGATGCCCTTGAGCTGGCAGTACTGCATGATCGCCTTGCGGGCGGAGAACAGGCCGCGGGAGTCGGAATAGCCCTCGCAGTTGCGCAGGTTATAGATCATGTCGAGAATGACCTCGTCGGGCGCATAAAAGCCGAAGGGCGCAGGGTTGCCGATGTTGAGCTTCAGTATATTCGCGCCGCGCGCCTCCATGCGCATGGCCTCATCCATTACGGGGCCGCGGATGTCGTAGCAGACGTTGTCGAGCTTTTGAGACTGCTCGTAATTTCTTTTTTCCATGGTGTTTCTCCTTTTCGCAAAAATGAAAACGCCCTGAGCCAAACGGCTCAGGGCGGAAAATACTCCGTGTTACCACCTGAA
>CAKTBC010000135.1 GCA_934533005.1 uncultured Oscillospiraceae bacterium
GATACCTCCAGCCCCTCGGTCGTGCGCGACCCGAACAAGTGCATCCTCTGCGGCGACTGCGTGCGCACGTGCGAGGAAATTCAGGGCATGAACATCATCGACTTCACGCACCGCAGCGCCGATCTGCGCGTGATGCCGGCGTTTGACCAGAAGCTCGCTGAGACCGACTGCATCGGCTGCGGCCAGTGCGCCGCCGTGTGCCCCACCGCCGCGATCACCGTGTATAATGACATCGGCCGCGTGTGGCGCGCGCTGCACGACAAAAATAAACGTGTCGTGTTCCAGATCGCCCCGGCGGTGCGCGTCGCCATCGGCGAGGCGTTCGGTCTGCGCGCCGGTGACAACGCCATGGGCAAAATGGTCGCGGCGCTCCGCCTCATGGGCGCGGCGGAGGTGTTCGACACCTCGTTCGCCGCCGACCTCACCACGGTCGTCGAGGCGAAGGAGTTCATGGACCGTCTGAAAAACGGCGGCACGTTCCCGATGTTCACCTCCTGCTGCCCGGCGTGGGTCAAGTATGTCGAGTATCAGCGCCCCGAGCTTCTCCGCCACATCTCCTCCTGCAAGTCCCCGATGGAGATGTTCGCCGCTGTGCTGCGCGACCATTACGAAAAGAACAGCGACGGCCGCGAGGTCTACCACGTCGCCATCATGCCCTGCACCGCGAAAAAGGGCGAGGCGAAGCGCGAGGAGTTCACCCGCAACGGTAAGCCCGATGTGGACGCCGTGCTCACGACGATCGAGCTCATCAACATGATCAAGGAAAGCGGCATCGACTTCGCCAATCTCGAGGACGAGGCCGTGGATATGCCGTTCGGCATCACGACCGGCTCCGGCGTCATCTTCGGCGCGACCGGCGGCGTGGCGGAAGCGGTTGCGCGCTGCTGCTGCCCGGATAAGACCAAAAATGCGGCGATGGCCATTGAGTATTCCGGCCTTCGCGGCGTGGAGGGCGTGCGCGTAGCCAATATGCTCGTCGGCGAGCGGACGATCCGCATCGCGGTGTGCAACGGTCTTCTCAATGCCCAGAAGCTCATCGACGAGATCGAGACCGGGCGCGAGTACTTCGACCTCATCGAGGTCATGACCTGCCGCGCCGGCTGCGTCGGCGGCGCAGGCCAGCCGCACGGCCTGACTAAGGACAAATACGACCGTGCCGCAGGGCTCTACAACGCCGACAAGACCGCGCTCATCAAACGCAGCGAGCAGAACCCCGTCATCGAAACGCTCCTGCGCGACATCGGCGAGCGCGAGCACGAGCTGCTGCACGTCCACTACAAGGGACGCGATATCCTGTAAAACCGCATAACGTAAACCGCCCGGAGGCAAGCCCTCCGGGCGGTCAGTCTGTCGAGAAACTGACGGCGGCGTCTCAAAAGAGACGCCGCCGCAGCTTTTCATATCCGGTTTTCAAAACGCCACATGGCGGAAGAGCGCCACGCAGCAAAGGATCACGGCGAGCGGCACATACACATACCGCCCGACGGCGTACCACACCGTGCCGCGCACGTGCTGCGCGCCGGTGTTGACGGCGGAGAGCAGTTCGTCCTTTTTCATCACATAGAACCACGAGACCGCGCCGAGCGTCGCGCCGATGGGGATGATGTAGATGGACACAAGATCCATCCACGGCCCCCATTTGGAGATCGTCTCCATGCCGATGCCGAAGCCGAGGCAGATGATGCCGAGCAGCACGAGCACCGCCTTGCGGCTGAGCTTCGGGAATTTGTGCAGCAGCGATTCCGCTACTGCCTCAAACATATTTTGCAGCGAGCTGACGCCCGCGAAGATCATGGCAACATAGAGAATGATCGCGAACAGCCGCCCGAGCGGGATATCCTGCAAAATGGTGGGGAGCGTTACGAAAAGGAGGCTCGGCCCCGCCCCGACGTCCAGCCCGTAGGAGAAGCATGCGGGGATGATGACAAGCGCCGCGACCACGGCGGCAATCGTATCAAAAAGCGCCGTGTGCTGCGCCACGCCGACGACGTCCTCGTCCTTGGAGAGATATGCGCCGTAAACAATCATGCCGCTGCCCGTGACGGAAAGGGAGAAAAACGCCTGCCCCATCGCCCAGATCCAGATCATCGGGTCGCGGAGCATTTCCCAACGCGGCGTGAACATGAACTTATAGCCCTCCGCCGCGCCCGGCAGGAACGCCACGCGCACCGCGAGGACAACGAAGATGAGGAAGAACACCGGCATCATGATCCGGTTCGTCTTTTCGATGCTGTGCGCGCCGAGGAAGAGCGTCAGAAGCGTTCCGGCAACGACGATCACATGGTACGGGATCACGGAGTAATCGCGCGAGGAAAAGTCCGAAAACCACGACGCAGTATCCGCGGTCATGAGCGTTCCGGCCACGGAGTCTACGAGCGCCTTGAGCACATACGTTACAATAACGGCGTAGCCAATGGCAATGCAAAGCGAGCCCGCGAGCGGCAGCCAGCCGACCACTGCGCCCGCCTTCCCCGCGCCCTTGCCGCGCGTAGCCCAGGCGTTTTCGTAAGCGCCGAGCGTGCCGGTGGCGGCGCGGCGTCCCATCGCAAACTCCGCCGGGAGGCCGACATAGCTGAAGATCAGCACGAATAGAACATAGATGAGCAGAAACGCACCTCCGCCGTTGCTGCCCATTTTGTTTGGAAAGCCCCAGACGTTCGCCATGCCGACGGCCGAGCCGACCGACGCGAGAATAAAGCCCCAGCGGGTGGAAAAGCTTTTTACACTCTTTTTCTTCATCGTTTCCCTCTTGACCGGAAAACCCTTTCGTTTTCCCGTATTTGCAAAGCTTCATTATTTTAAAGTATTGCTGTAAAAAAGTCAAGGGAATACGGAAAATAAGACGCTCTCTCACCGCGCTTGCAAAACGGACCGGTTTGTGCTATTCTGTAGTTAGCATGAACTAACTCAAGGAGATGCATCGCAATATCATGAAAGAAAAGAAGAATGCCTGCACCGGCTGCACCGCCGCGGCGGAGGCAGACGGGCGGATCGTCCGGCATCTGGAAGGGGCGGACGGCGAAGCCGTTGTTACCGCCTATCCGGTATTTCCGGGCATAGAGATCGCGTACTATGATATCCACGCGCATGAGTGCCGCCTTGACCATTCGCCGGGGGGCGCGCTCATGCGCATCAGCCATTGCCGCGAGGGGCGGCTCGAGCAGCCGATGGGAAATGAATATTACTTTCTCGCGCCGGGCGATCTTGGTATATCCCGCAGCGGCGCATCGGACGCTGCGGCGTGCTTCCCCACCGGGCATTACCACGGCATCACCGTGACGATCGACCCGGCCAGAGCACCGGAGTGTCTTTCGTGCCTGCTCTCGGATGTGAACGTCCGCCCGGCGGCGCTGATGGAAAAGTTCTGCGCGGACGGCGGCTATTTTGCCGCCCGCTCGTCTGCGAGCGTGGAGCACATCTTTTCGGAGCTGTACTCCGTGCCGGAGGAGATCCGCAAAGGGTATTTCAAAGTGAAGATTTTGGAGCTGCTGCTCTTTCTTAGCGCGCTCCCAACCGAGCGGCGGCGCGCGGCCTATTCCGGCGCGCAGGTGCGCCTTGCCTCTGCCGTGAGCGAGTATCTGCTCTCCGCCACAGAGGAGCGCCCGACGACGGCGGAGCTTTCCGCCCGGTTTCACGCCTCGGCCACACAGATATTGCAGAGCTTTCAGGGTGTTTACGGCATGTCCCCGGCGGCGTTCCTTCGCGGGCAGAAAATGCACGCCGCAGCGGAACTTCTCCGCTCGACCGACCGGACGGTGCTCGATATCGCCGGGCAGTTCGGGTATGACAACGCCAGCAAGTTTGCCCGCGCGTTCCGCAGCGTCATCGGCGTATCGCCCAACGCCTACCGCGGCGGGGCGACCGCGGACAGCTGCGCGCCGGTCTGATCCGTTTTCGAACCGAGAAAAACAATTTTGGAGCCGCATTCGCTCGATTTGGAGCGGATGCGGCTTTGCAGTTAGCGTATGATAACCTCGCAAACAGGGAAAACGCTTCCCCGGATGTATGCTTTTCCACCATGTCACATTATCTCTCACCCCTTTGTGCGGTGC
>CAKTBC010000136.1 GCA_934533005.1 uncultured Oscillospiraceae bacterium
GACGTACACCTTCACGGTGCTGTCGGCAGCGGAGATATCGGTCTCCTTGCCGCGGACCTGGTTTTTCTCGTGGTCAACGTGGACGCCGAGGAACTCGAGACCCTTGCAGATGCTCTCGCGCATGTCGGGGCCGTTCTCGCCGACGCCGGCGGTGAACGTAATGATATCAACGCCGCCCATGGCCGCCGCGTAGGAGCCGATATACTTGCGGACCTCGTAAGCAAACTTATCGAGAGCGAGCTGCGCGCGCTCGTTGCCCTCTTTGGCGGCCTTTTCGAGATCGCGGAAGTCGGAGCCGACGCCGGAAATGCCGAGCACGCCGGACTTCTTGTTGAGGATGTTGAGCATCTCATCGGCGGTGTAGCCATACTTGTTCATGATGAACTGGAGAATGGCGGGGTCAAGGTTGCCGGAGCGGGTGCCCATCGGCAGACCCTCGAGAGGCGTAAGACCCATGGAGGTGTCGACGCACTTGCCGTCGATGCTCGCGGAGACGGAGGAGCCGTTGCCGAGATGGCAGTTGATGACGCGCGTGCCCTTCCTGCCCATGATCTCGCAGGCACGGGCAGACACGAAGCGGTGGGACGTGCCATGGAAGCCGTAGCGGCGGATGGAGTCGTTCTCGTAGTACTCATACGGAATAGCGTAGATATACGCTTCCGGCGTCATGGACATGCCGAAGGAGGTGTCAAACACGGCGACCTGCGGCACGCCGGGCATCGCCGCCTGGCACGCCTTGATGCCCATGAGGTTGGCGGGGTTGTGCAGAGGTCCGAGGGGGAAGCACTTTTTGATCGCGGCTTCGCACGCGTCGTCTACGACGCAGGACTCGGTGAACTCGATGCCGCCGTGGAGCACGCGATGGCCGACAGCGCCAATCTCCGCCATCGTCTCAACGACGCCGTATTCCTTGCTGGTCAGCTTCTCGAGAACGGCCTCGATCGCTTCCTTGTGGGTGGGGAACGGAACGTCCGCTTCGTAAACGGGCTTGCCGTTCTGGGGCTTGTGGGTCAGACGGCCGTCGATGCCGATGCGCTCACAAAGACCTTTGGCGAGCAGAGACTCATTCTCCATGTCGATGAGCTGATACTTCAGCGAAGAGCTGCCGGCGTTGATAACCAGAATCTTCATTGGTTCGGGATCCTTTCCATGTTGAAAATTTTACCGCTTCAGGGTATCATTGTTTCACAAATATCTATTTTAGCGTTCTTTTCTCCAAAACGCAAGAGAAAAAAGGATGGATTCTTATGAAAGCGATCGGCATCGTTGCGGAATACAATCCATTTCACAGCGGACACCAATACCAGATACGGAAGATCCGCGAAATGTGCGGGGCAGATATGCCCATCGTCGCGGTCATGTCCGGCGATTTCGTGCAGCGCGGCGAGGCGGCTGCTTACGATAAATTCACCCGCGCGGCAGCTGCCGTGGGCTGCGGCGTGTCCCTCGTGATCGAGTTGCCGCTTCCCTGGAGTCTTTCTTCCGCCGAAGGCTTCGCGCGCGGCGGCGTCGGGCTGCTTGGCGCAACAGGTGTTGTGGATAAACTCTCCTTCGGCAGTGAGAGCGGCGATCTTGCCGCGCTGGAAAAGACGGCGGCCGCGCTCGATACGCCGGAATTTACCGATGCGCTGAAAGCGTCGCTCACCGGCGGAACGCCGTTTGCTGCGGCGCGCGCCAAAGCGGCACAAGCTTTGCTCGGAAATGCTGCGGCGGTGCTCGATACGCCGAACGATCTTCTGGCCGTGGAGTATCTCCGTGCCGCGGCGAAGCTTGGTTATACATTTAAATATATTCCCATCCGGCGCGAGGGCTCCGTTCACGACGGCGCGGGAAGCGCCTCCGAGCTGCGCGCCCGACTTCGCGAAGGGGAGAGCCTTTCCGGGCGTATCCCAGATGAGGCGTGGGACGTTTTTCGCCGCGCGGACGAGGCCGGGCGCGGCTATGTCTCCCCGGAAAGCCTGCGTACGGCGCTTCTCTCCCGCCTGCGGGAGAAAACGCCGGAGGACTTTGCCGCTGTGCCCGATGCGGCGGAGGGACTGCACTTCCGCCTCTACGAGGCTGCGCGCCGCGGCGCATCGGCCGAAGAGATCGCGGATCTTGCCAAATCCAAACGGTACGCCCACGCGCGGCTGCGCCGCATGGTGATGTGCGCTGTGCTCGGTATATGCGCCGGAGACGCCGGCGGCGTGCCGCCATATCTTCGCGTCCTGGCGTTTGACGCACAGGGAGCTGCGCTGCTGCGGGAGATGAAAATGTGTGCGTCTCTGCCGGTCATTGTCAAAAGTGCGCGCGTCAGAGACGAAAATGAGGCCGTCCGGCGCGTGTTCGATCTCGGGAGCCGCGCGCACGATCTCTATGTTCTCGGCTGGGAAAACCGTGCTGCGCAGGCCGCAGACGGCGATTATCGAGCCACACCGCATGTATCCATGCACGATAACCAAGAGAGTGTTTGAAATTTTTTCTCGATTTAGCGAAAAAAAGGGTTGCAATTTCTTCCCGGCGGTATTATACTACCGTCATATTTGAAATGGAAACACAATTGTCCGCGATATACGGACTTTGCGTATTCCGGAGAGGGAGGAAAAACCATGAAAAAGTTTTTGTCTATTGTCCTTTGCGCGTGCATGCTCTGCGCGATGCTTGCCGGCTGCGGAAGCAACGATTCCCCGGCGGCCGCCGTGGAAGGCGATGTGCTGAAGGTCGGCATCTTTGAGCCCGCCACGGGCGAGAACGGCGCCGGCGGCATGCAGGAAGTGCTCGGTGCGCGCTATGCCAACCAGGTTGTTCCCAGCGTGACGGTCAACGGCAAGGAATACAAGATCGAGCTCGTCGAGGTCGATAACCAGTCCGACAAGACCGCGGCCGTTACCGCCGCGCAGAACCTTGTGAGCAGCGGCGTCATCGCCGTCATCGGCTCCTACGGCTCCGGCGTGTCCATCGCCGCCGGCTCCACGTTTGAGCAGGCGAAGATCCCCGCCATCGGCGGCTCCTGCACGAACCCCCAGGTAACCCTCGGCAACGACTACTACTTCCGCGTCTGCTTCCTTGACCCGTTCCAGGGAACCGTTATGGCGAGCTACGCCAACAACGAAGGCTGCAAGAAGGCCGCTGTCATCATGCAGAACGGCGATGACTACTCCACCGGCCTTGCGAACTATTTCGCCGAAGCCTTTTCCAAGATGGATGGCTGCGAAGTTGTTTACGCCGGTACTTACAACACCAACGAGACCGACTTCAACGCGATCCTGACGGCTGCCAAGGCGGCCGACCCCGATGTGCTGTTCATTCCGTCCTCCATCACGACCGCCGGCATCATCATCAAGCAGGCGCGTGACATGGGCATCACGGCTCGTATCATGGCGGGCGATACCTGGGAGAACGCCACTATCATGGAAAACGCCGGTGTGGAAAACTGCGAAGGCGTTGCCCTTTCCACTTTCTTTGACGAGAACGACGCTAGTGCTTCCGAGTTCGTCCAGGGCTTCAAGGCGTATCTGAACGGTGATGACGAAGCGCTCAAGCTCAACGGCAACAACGATACGGTCGCCGCCGTTTCCGCGCTCGGCTACGACGCTTACATGGCGATCATCGAGGCGCTTAAGAGTGTCTCCGGCGATATCACCGGCGAGGCGGTTCGCGACGCTCTCACCGCTGTCTCCTTTGACGGCGTGACCGGCAGCATTTCGTTCGACGAGAACGGCGATGCCAACAAGGATATGGCTTACATCAAGATCATGTCCGAGGGCGTTTTCAAGTTCGTCGGTACGCAGAAGACCGACGGCACCTTCACTCCCGCTGCCTGATTTCGTATTCCGCAAAACTGATCTGAATCGGCGGGTCACCCCGCCGATTCTCTTTATTCGTTCTTACCCCGTCGCATCGGCAATCCGAAAGAGGAGGCAAGCTCTATGACGGCATTTCTCCAGAACTGTCTGAACGGTATATCCATCGGCAGTATATATGCCCTGATCGCCATCGGCTACACGATGGTTTACGGTATTCTTCGACTTATCAACTTCGCCCACGG
>CAKTBC010000137.1 GCA_934533005.1 uncultured Oscillospiraceae bacterium
CCGGCGGCAGCCAGGTGGAGCAGAGCTTCAAGATCACCTCGTCCTCCGCGGTGCTCAAGGGCACCACCATCACCTGCACGATCACCGGCAAACCGGCCGGCAACAACTCCTCCAAGACGGCGGACAAGCTGTATCTCGGCGACCGCAGCGATAAGGATAAATCCGGCTATGTCACCGGCACCGTGAACGGCGACGGCACTACAACGTTTGTCTACACCGTGAACGCCGAACGGCAGGGCTCCTACACGCCTGCCGTGCTCGGTTACACGGACGGCACGTGGGATACCTCGCAGTCCTACTTCCTGAACGTCCCCAACTTCAACGGCACGTTTGACGCCTCCGCCTTTACCGACGGCGTGTACGATCTCTTCGGCTACGGCTATACCGAAAAGGGCGTTGTCCCGGTCGATGCGGGCGCGACGCTGACCGTTTCCGGCGACACCATCACGATCAAGTATGTCACGCGCAGCAGCGGCTACAGCAAGCTGTATTTCGGCTCCGTGACCGACGACGAGGCGACGCGCGACAAAAATGCCGTTTCCGCCGAGATCCTCAATCCCGACGAGGCTTACAGCTACCGCTACTTCTCCGTCACGCTGCCGAAGAGCGCTCTTGCGGAAAAGATCCCGTTCGTGAGCTGCAGCAAGAGCGGAACGTGGAGCACGAAGCAGGATCAGCTGCTGGTACCGCGCTTCCTGCCCCGCATCGGCGGCGCGACAGATCCTGATCCGGTCGATCCGAGCGATCCGAGCTCGGTCATCAAGGACGGCGGCACCTACTACACCACGGGCGAGTCCGGCGCCGCCATGTTCCGCGTCCGCCGCGTTGTCATCACGGCGAAGGACGGCAAGTATGATGTGACGCTGACGCTCAACGGCGCCAGCTACGATTACCTCTTCCCCGGAACGGGCACGCAGGCCGACGCAGCCGGCAAGAGCGCGTGGTCTCCCGCGAAGGTCGTGAGCGGCACGATCGACGGCGAGACGCGCGACAACTGGCACACCTACACCATCACGGTGGACAAGCTGACGAACCCGCTGGCCGTCACGTCCCACAGCCAGAAGAACAACAAGTGGTATGACCGCAGCATCACGCTGGATCTCGAAAACCTCAAGCGCACCGCTGAGGACGGCCAGTATTCCGTGACGGCGGAATGCGGTGCTGCCATGTTCAAGATCATCGACGCGAAGCTCAACGTGGTGAACGGCACGATCCTGGCCACGCTGACGCTCGGCGGCACCGGCTACGATTATCTCTACCCCGGCACCGGCGACCAGGCCGAAAACGACAAGGACAACTGGGCGCCCTTCGCCGTGGACGAGAACGGCAAGTATACCTACACCATCCCCGTTTCCGAGCTCGACAAACCCATTACGATTTCCTCGCACAGCCTGAAGAACAACATCTGGTACGACCGCACGGTAACGTTCGATGCGAGCAGTCTCAAGAAGACCGGCGACGCGACCGATCCCGTCGGCCCGACGCCCACGCCCACGCCGACCCCGACGCCCGCCCCGGTCGACCCGACGAAGCCGGACGATGAATCCGACCACGAAACGGACGCGAGCGGCTCCACCTCCCGCGTGAACAACAGCACGACGCTCAAGGACGGCGCTTACACGCCCGACAGCTTCTCCTTCTCCGGCGGCTCCGGCCGCACGCGCATTGTGTGCGACAAGGTCACGGTGAAGAACGGCCAGGCGTATGCCACCATCCGCTTTGTGAGCAGCAGCGGCAACCCGCCGCAGTTCTCCTACGTGAAGGCCTCCGGCAATACGTACTACTCCAACGACGGCTGCACGTTCACGATCCCCGTGGAGCTCAACAAAAATAACCGCATTCTCGGCATGACCACGAAGATGTCCTCCGCACACGAGATCGAATACATCATCTTTGTGCAGCTCAAAACGACAGCCAACAGCCAGAAGGACACCGAAAAAACGACCACCACGCTCAGCACCGAAGCCCCCGAGATCATGGGTCTCACGTTCCAGGAAGAGATCAAGCTCGACCACGCACAGTATCTCAAGCTCTTCCGCTATGAGGGCAATATCGTTCTCGCGGAGATCGACGTTATGACCGACACGGTGCTCGATACCGAGAAGGCCAAAGCCGAGATCGAAAAGGCGGACAAGGCCGCCGCGGCGGAGGAAACCGAGGAAGCTGTCGCCGAGGAAGAGAGCGTGGACAACGCGCAGATCAAGGCCGACTATGTCTCCGAGCTTTATAAGCAGAACATCCTGCGCTACCTGCTCGTTCCGGAAGGGACGGAGCTCCCCGCGGGTCTTGAAAAGCAGCTCATCATCGTAACGCTGCCGGCAAAGAGCCTGTACGTGATGGACGAAACACCCGTCGATACGCTCGATATCTTTGAATCGCTCAACCTCGTCAAGGTATTCGGCGCGGAGACGGCCGAGAACGAAACGCTCGCCGCGGCACTCGCCGACGGCAGCACGGTATGCGGCGGCACATGGGATAAGCCTGAGTATAAAAAGCTCGTGCAGAACAAGACCGATCTCGTGCTCACCTCCGGCAAGCTCCTGCCGCTGAGCGAGGAAACGCTCGCCGAGCGCAAGGAGACCGCGCCTGCCGAAGCCGAAGAGCTGACCGCAGTGGAATACCGCGATCGCCTGTACGATCTGGCCGACCGCTTCGCCGTGCTGGATATCCCGATGCTCATCGACCGCTCCTCCGACGAGGCCGACGCTCTTGCGCAGGCCGACTGGTTGAAGCTCTATGGCGTCCTGCTCGGCGACGAGACGACGGCAGACCGCATGATCCGCGAAATTACCTCCCGGGAGGGTTAACGAATGAAACACACCGCAACAAGAATTTCGGCGCTTCTGTTGGCGCTGACGCTGCTTTTGACTATGGCCGGATGCGGCGGGAGCACCCCTCCCGCCTCCGCCGGCATCGAGACGACCTCCGCTCCGGCGGAGGCCGCCGGCGAAGCGAACACGGCGGGAGATACCGCCGCCTCCCCGGCCGATGCGCCGGTCATCGAGGGGCTGACCTTTACGGAGGAGACGCCGCTCAAATACGCCAAGGTGTTCCGCCTCTTCCGCTATGAGGGCGGCTATACGCTCATCCGCATCGACGGCGACGCGGACTATCTCGTCGTGCCGGAGGGCGCGGCGGTCCCGGCGAAGCTGGACGGCTCCGTTACGGTGCTCCAGCAGCCCCTGGACAAGATCTATCTCGCGGCGACCTCCGCCATGTCGCTCTTTTCCGCTGTGGACGCGCTCGACCACATCCGTCTCACCGGAACGCGCGAGTCCGGCTGGTACATCGATTCCGCTGTGGAGGCGATGCAGCGCGGCGATATTGAGTTCGCCGGCAAGTACAGCGAGCCCGACTATGAGCGCCTGATCGACGAGGAGTGCGATCTTGCGATTGAGTCCACGATGATCTATCACACGCCCAAGGTCAAGGAGATGATCGAGGATCTCGGCATCCCCGTGCTGGTCGACCGCTCGAGCTATGAGACCCATCCGCTCGGCCGTACCGAGTGGATCAAGCTCTATGCCGCGCTCGTCGGTAAGGACGCCGAGGCCGAAGCCTTTTTCGATAAGCAGGCGGACATCATCACGCAGCTCGAGGGCTTTGAGAACACCGGCAAGACCGTGGCGTTCTTCTTCGTGAACTCCGACGGCTCCGTCGTCATCCGCAAGCCCACCGATTACATCCCCAAGATGATCGAGCTTGCGGGCGGCCACTATGCCTTCGCAGACTTTGTGACCGACCAGACGAACACCTCCATCTCCGTCACCATGGAGACGTTCTACGGCAACGCCGTGGACGCCGATGTGCTCATCTATAACGCCTCCATCGACGCGCCCATTTCGAGCATCAATGAGCTGCTTGCCAAAGACGCCCTGTTCGCGGACTTCAAGGCCGTGAAGGAGGGCAACGTCTGGTGCACGGGCAAGTCGTTCTATCAGGCGACGGATATCGTGGGCGA
>CAKTBC010000138.1 GCA_934533005.1 uncultured Oscillospiraceae bacterium
ACTTCGCGGTCGCACTCGGTGCGGGTGCGATGGATCTCTTCCTTCGCCTCGAGCAGCGCCTCGCGCTTTTTGTTTTCAGCGGTTTTAATGCCTTCGTTGATGATGCGCTTCGCTTCATCCTCGGCGCTGGCGATCTCGCGCTCGGAAACCTTTTTCCGGTACATGACGCCCAGCACAAAGCCGATCAGCAAAAACACCAGCACGGCAACGATGCTGGCGACGATCATCCATACGGACATTTGCGGCATAAGTCGGTCTACCTCCTTCTTGCGTACTTCTCTTATGATAAAGGGTCATTTTGAAATTAAAGGAGTTCCCCATCTCTCCTATAATATCATAAGGTATATTTTATCGATTATTTAGCATTATGTCAAGCTGTTTCTGCTTCGGCGGAAACAGATTATTACAATCTGTAATATGCAGGACGAAGTTGCACGCAGCAGCTTTTGGTACGCCCGGATCTTTGTATGTCAAGACCGA
Source organism: uncultured Oscillospiraceae bacterium (assembly GCA_934533005.1). GTDB lineage: Bacteria > Bacillota > Clostridia > Oscillospirales > Oscillospiraceae > Apopatocola. The sequence continues at coordinate 481 of CAKTBC010000138.1, forward strand.
ATTTTGCCAAAAATCCCGGCTCTATTTTCTACGCTTTTCCGCATTGACTTTCCATAATTTCCGCCGTCGGAGGCCGTCGAACACCTCAGCACCGGGAAAACGCAACCGGGTTTTCAAAGAGTTATCAACATTTCCCACAGACTTTTCAACATCGATTTTTTCTTTATGTTTCAATGCTTCTCCGCAAATATGCCAGAAAATGTCAACCCCGCAAACGGCAGTTTGCATCGCTTCGCTTCCCGTTATGCGGTTTCCATAACGGACGTCTCCGCACAATATGCAGGGAAAACTGCACGATGACGCAAAACCGGCGAAGGCTTAAGCCTCCGCCGGTATCAAATTTGAAGTGAACTCTCGTTTGATTTATCGCATGAATCCGCCCTCGCGCATGGAGACATAGTCGTTTCCGGCAACGATGATGTGGTCGGAAAGCTCCACGCCGAGCAGGTCGAGCGCGCGGGAGAGCCGCGCCGTGGAGGTCTCGTCCTCCACCGAGGGCAGCGCCACGCCGCTGCGGTGGTTGTGCGCAAGGATCACGGCGCTCGCGCGGTATTGCAGCGCGATCTCCGCGAGCTTCCGCGCGTTGATCTCGGCGGCGTCTACCGTGCCGCGGCTCACCGCCATGCATTGGATGGGGCGCTTTCTCGCATCGAGCAGCAGCGCGTAGACGACCTCTTCCGTTTCGTACATGAACCGCGGGATGAAATAGCGCCCTGCGGCCGCGGCGGAGTCGACCGGTTCGTCCGACGGTGTTTTGTCGAGCAAATACCGGCGGCTGAATGCCGGGATGAGCCGCAGAAGCGTCACGGCGTTCTCGCCGATGCCCGGCACCGTGAGAAGCTCCTGCTCGTTTGCTTCCAGCACGGCGGAAAGCGAGCCGAACTTCTCCAGCAGCGCATGCGCCATTCCGTTCGTATCGCGCCGGGGCGCGGCATAAAAGAGCAGCAGCTCCAGGGCGTTTATGTCGTTGAAGTTTTCAAGACCGTGGCCGCGGAAGCGTTCCTTCATCCGCGAGCGGTGTCCGTCATGGACGCCCATTTCCCTCGCCCCTTATCTCTTAAATCAAATCTGTTTTTCCAGCGGCATCGTCGCGTAGGCATTGAGCTCCGGCCCGGCGGTGTGTCCGGCAAGGAACTCATAGTAGCCCTGGCAGCCGATCATCGCGGCATTGTCGCCGCAGAGCCGGAGCGGCGGGACAAAGAGCTTTGCCCCCGCCTTTTCCGCCGCGGCGGCAAAGTCGGCGCGGATGCGTGAATTGGCTGCAACGCCGCCCGCCACGGCGATTTTTTTATAGCCGAGCTCCGCAGCTGCCGCCATCGTGCGCGGCACGAGCGATTCGCTCACCGCGCGGCAGAGCGACGCGGCGAGCCCCGCGCGGTCGAGCGTTTCGCCGGTCTGCTCGCAATGGTGCGCGAGATTAATGACCGCGGTCTTGAGACCGGAAAAGCTCATGTCGTAAGGGTTCTCGCCGACGAACGGGTGCGGCAGGGTATAAGCATCGTCGCGCCCCTCTTTTGCCAGACGGTCGATCGGCGCGCCGCCGGGATACGGCAGGCCGAGCACACGCGCGGATTTATCAAAGCACTCGCCCGCGGCGTCGTCGCGCGTCTGGCCGAGAATGCGAAGATCGGTATAGTCGCGCACGTCCACGAGCATCGTGTTGCCGCCGGAGATGGCCAGGCAGAGAAACGGCGGCTCCAGCTCCGGGTAGGCGATGTAATTGGCGGCGATATGGCCGCGGATATGGTGCACCGGGATGAGCGGGATGCCGAGCGCCGCCGCGGCGCTCTTGGCAAAGTTCACGCCCACGAGCACCGCGCCGATGAGCCCCGGCGCATACGACACCGCCACGGCGTTGAGATCGGATTTCTTTATGCCCGCCGCCGCGATCGCGCGGTCGGCCAGCCGGGAGATGACCTCCACATGGCTGCGCGAGGCGATCTCCGGCACAACGCCGCCGTATACGGCGTGCAGGTCGGCCTGCGAGAAGATCTGGTCGGTGAGTACCTTTCGCCCATTTTCGGTCACGGCGACGGCGGTCTCGTCGCACGTGGATTCCACGGATAGTATCAGCATAGCGTTATTCCGCCTCTTTTTGGAAGAATTTCGACATCAGAATAGCATCTTCCGCCGGTTTTTCATAGTAGTTTTTTCGTTTTCCCACGGTTTCAAAGCCGTTTTTTTCATAAAGCCGCCGCCCCGCAAGATTGCTCTCACGCACCTCGAGCTGCACCACGGCGGCCTGCCGCCGCGCCGCTTCCTCCAGGAGCGCTTCCAAAAGCGCCGCACCGGCACCGCGCCGGCGAAAGCCCGGCGCCACGGCGACATTTCCGATATCGCCCTCGTCGAGCACGAAGCGCGCCCAGACATAGCCGAGAAGTTCTCCCCCCTCTTCGGCGATGAGAATGACGCCGCCGGCCGCCAAAAGCCGTGCGAGCATTCCCTCGTCCGCGCCGTCCGGGAACTCCGAGCGTTCGAGCGCCGCGACGGCGGGAATGTCGGCGGCAGCCGCTTTGCGAACGATCATGTCCCGTGCGCCTCCGCCCAGTTTTTGCCCCAGCCGGCGTCCGCGGTGAGCGGCACGGTGTAGGATACGGCGTTTTCCATTTCCTCGCGCAGCACCTGCACGGCCTTTTCGCGCTCCGCTTCCGGGCATTCAACGATCAGCTCGTCGTGCACCTGCAATATGAGCTTCGCCTTCATGCCCTCGGCACGAAGACGCCGGTCCACATTCACCATCGCAAGCTTTATAACATCCGCCGCCGTGCCCTGGATGGGCATGTTGAGCGCGACGCGCTCGCCGAAGGCGCGCAGCGCCGGAACGTTCAGCTCCGGCAGATACCGCCGCCGGTGGAAAAGCGTTTCGGCGTAGCCAAGCTCCTTGGCGCGCCGGACGGCCTCCTTCTGGTAATCACGCACGCCGTGGAAGCGCGCGAAATAGGCGTCCATATAGTTCTTCGCCTCGCCGTAGCCGACGCCGATGTCCTGCGCGAGCGAGAAGGCGGAAATGCCGTACACGATGCCGAAGTTCACGGCCTTCGCTTTCCGGCGCTCCTCGGCGGTCACATTCTCGAGCGGCACGCCGAACACCTGTGAGGCCGTGACGCGGTGGACGTCCTCACCGGAGAGGAACGCCGCGCGCATATTCTCGTCGCCCGAGATGTGCGCGAGCAGGCGCAGCTCGATCTGTGAATAGTCCGCGTCCACGAGCACATTGCCGGGCGCGGCGACAAACATTTTGCGAAGCCCCGCGCCCAGCTCGCGCCGGACGGGGATGTTCTGGAGATTCGGCTCCGTGGACGAAAGCCGCCCCGTCGCCGTGACAGTCATCTGGAAATTCGTATGGATGCGTCCATCCGCGCCGATGACCTTCAAAAGGCCGTCGGCATAGGTGGATTTGAGCTTTGTAAGCTCGCGGTATTCGAGCACGTGGCGCACGATGGGCTCGTAGCGGAGCTTGTCGAG
>CAKTBC010000139.1 GCA_934533005.1 uncultured Oscillospiraceae bacterium
CCCATCGAGCCGTTCAAGCCGAACGTGGTGTTCGATGATTTTGAAAAGTGCGACTTCCGCGTCTGCCGCGTTCTCAAATGCGAGGCGGTGAAAAAGTCGCAGAAGCTGCTGCGCTTTGAGCTGGACGACGGCTCCGGCACCACGCGCCAGATCCTCTCCGGCATCGCGATGCACTATAAGCCGGAAGAGCTCGTCGGCAAGACCGTGGCCGCCATCGTCAACCTGCCGCCGCGCAAGATGATGGGTCTTGAATCCTGCGGCATGCTGCTCTCCGCCGTGCGCATGGTGAATGGCAAGGAGGAGCTGCATCTCGTCATGCTCAATGACAATATCCCTGTCGGAAGCATTCTCTGCTAAGACCGTAAAAGGCTCCCTCGTCCGAGGGAGCCTTGAGCGTGTCAAAAAAGTGCTTTTGACACGCTCTCAAACGAGACCCACTGCGTTGGGCTCTCGTTTGAAGGGGCTGCAGCTCGCCGCAGCGCACTCGCTTCGCTCGCACGTTTGCGAGCTGAAAAGTATTTTCTCCGACGCACATGTCGCCGGAGAAAATGATCAAGACTCTATTTGCGCCTGCGGGCGCAAACTCTGCGAGGCTTTTTCGACAGTCTGAAGGCTCCCTCGTCCGAGGGAGCCTTTTCCTGTAACCTGTAAAATGATAAAAACCGGCGCCGGAGTTCATCACGCTCCGGCGCCGGTTTTTCAAAGAGAGGCATTATCGGAAGAACTGCTTTCCGATGGTTTTATCATAAACCATTTTGCCGCTGGACAGGCAAATAGTTTTTTCCTGTTTCTGCGTGCCGGTTTTTGTGCGAAAAGACGACACCCAAAAAGCGAAAAACGCCGCAGCGGCCGGAAAACCCACGGTTTTCGGCCATTGCGGCGTTATAGCAGCTTTACCCTTCCGATTCGCCAACAGGCAGCCACGCTTCGTAATAGCGCAGCACCGCGCCGTCGGACGCAGCATTCACGATATCGCGCCCGCAAACCGTTCCCTCGGGCGTCAGGCGCTGCTGCGCGGCAAAATCGTAGAGCGGCCGGAGCGATTCGCGGCGGAGGAAGTCCATGCCCGGCGTTTCGATCACAGTGTACAGGCAGTACCGCGCCGGAACAAAGAACGCCCCCGGCAGCTCTGTGAAGCCAAGCTCCTCGGCAAAGGGCGACGGCATCGTCACATCCCAGTCTACACAGTCCTCCTCTTCGCCAACGGCGGGCAGCGAGAACGCGAAGGAAAACGCACTGCCGCACTTTGAGTGCGCGGCGCGGCTCGCCTCCTCGAAGCAGATGTGCCCGTCGCGGCTGTACGGCACGTGCCAGCACGCCGGGCGCTCGAGATACATCACGCGCCCGCGGCAGACGCTGAGCCGGTCGAGCTGTTTGGACAGGCGGCCGAGATTGAGCTGCGCAAGCCGGAGCGCGCGCTGCTTTTCCTCAATATCTGCGCGTTTTTCCTCCAGCAGCGCGCCGAGCTGCGGCGTGATCGCGCCGGAGAGCACCTGTTCCGTCTCCTGCAGGGAGAAGCCCTGCGCTTTATAGAGACTGCGCCGGACGAGATTGAGTACGTCATAGTACGAGTAGAGCCGCTGTCCCTGCGCGCCGCGCCGCGGGACAACCACGCCGATGCTGTCATAGTACCGGATGGTCTGCGGCGTGAGACCGGTGAGCGCCGAGACATCGTGCACCGTGTACTGCGGATAGGACATATCGTATTCGCGGGAACTCATGATGACCCCTTCTTTCGGGAAGCTTTGAAATTACTGCGCAGCGGATTCCGCTTTGGACGTGGTGTTCTGCAGCACGATGCCCGCGAGCACGAGCACGATGCCGACAATGCAGAGAATGCCGAACGGCTCATGGAACACAAACACGCTCACGAGCGTTTCCACCACAGGCTCGCTGCTCGCGAGGATGGACACCGTGCCGCTCTTGCAGCCGTGCAGCGCCAGAGAGAAGAATCGGTAGGCAAGGAACCCGGTCGTGAGCGCCATTGCAATGCCAACGAAGAAGATCTTCCAGCCGGAGAAGAGCACCGCGAACGGACGGGAATAGCCCTCGCGGAAGAGCAGCAGATCCATGACGATGCCGAACACGGCGGCAAACACGCAGATCCAGAAGCTGACGGCCTTGCCGGTGTAGCCGCGGCCAAGGAGGGCGCGCGTTAAAATGTTGATGAGCGCAAACGCGATCGCGGAGCCAAGCCCGCAGATGAGGCCGAGGACCGTCACCGTGCCGCCGAAGCCGGACACGCACGCGCACCCCGCAATGCACAGAATGATCGCAAACACCGTGCGGCGGGAGATGCCGTCCTTGAACACAAAGTGCGCCAGGATCGTGACGAACACCGGCGAGAGATACATGAGGATGCACGCCGTAGAGATGGACATCATATTGATGGCGTTATAGTAGCAGAACGAGAACATGCCCTGCCCGAGGATGCCGACGGCGGCAAAGAGCCAGAAGTCCTTCTTATGCATTTTGAGCTGGCGGATATCCCCCAGCGCGGTGCAGAAGAAGCAGAGCGCGGCGACGGAGCAGCGGATGGCGAGAATGCCCATCGTGCTCAATCCCGCGCCGGTCAGCGTGCGGGTAAAGAGGCCGGTCAGGCCGAAAAATGCGCCGGACAGCACGGCGGCGACGGCGTAGCGATTCATAAAGTTTCCCCTCTCTTTAGCGTCGATTAACAAGGGCACACACGTCGGACAGCCAGTCTTTTCGGTGCTTTTTGCCCTTTTTGTCTCGGCGGGCGGCAGCCCGCCGTCGCCAAAGAAGAACAAAAATCCCTCAAAAATCCAAGGCTGTCCGATGCAGAGCAGTTCTGCCGGAACAGAAATGCTCTCAGATTAGGAAGAGCCCGCAGGGAATACTTTCCGTATTCTCAAGGGCTCTGACGCCATATGAGGGCACTTCCGCCCGGCAGAACCGCGTGTGCCCTTGTCAATCGACGCTATTCTAATAATAACAGAATATGGCATGCAGTTGCTATAAGGCAAAGTAAAAATCCGGCAAAAATTTTTGCCGGATTTTTGGCGTTTTGACGATCCTTCAGCTCAAAACACCGCGCCGCACCACAGCGTTTTATCCGTTTCGCTTGTCGCGGCATTATGGCGGCTATAATGCAGAAAAACGGCCTCCCTGTATAGCGGGAAGCCGTTTCTAATTATTCGCTTACGTCCACGCCTCGCGCGCGAAGCTCACGGCGCAGGCGGGCGGCATCGCCGAAGAAGACGATGGCGTCAAGCCCAGCGCGCTGCGCGCCCTCGGCATTTGCCGCCGAATCGTCGATGAACACGCACTCGCTGCGGTCGAGACCGAACTTTTCAAGCGCCCCTTCGAAGAACGCCGGATCGGGCTTTAGCAGCTTCACGTCCGCGGAGCGGTAGATCCGCTCCTCCGGGAAGTGCTCCGCCGCCGCGAACCGCGGCCAATATTCTTTGTGGCGCGGCCCCGCGTTCGTAAGGAGGTACAGCTCGTACCCCTTTTCGCAGAGCTCGTCCGTGAGCGCCTTCATACCCTCGACGGGCAGCTCCGGGCGGTCCCAGTGGCAGACAAGCTTTTCGATCGCGCCGCGCAGCGGCTCGCCGACGCGCGCCGTGACCCGGTCGATGATCTCCGCTTCGTCAATGGTGCCGCGGTCGAGCTTGATCCAGTCGATGCTGCCATAAAGCTCGCGCAGCATCAGCTGCTGCTCGCTCTCCGAAAGGCCAACCTTTTTTACGTACTCCTTCGGCTCAAACCGGATGAGCACGTTGCCCATATCAAAAAGGATGTTCTTTATCATTGCG
>CAKTBC010000140.1 GCA_934533005.1 uncultured Oscillospiraceae bacterium
GCCGCGGCGGAGTTCACGCCGCCGGAGGCGACGGTCCTCGACGCAGGCTGCGGCGAGGGGATTTATTCTCTTGCCGTGCTGCGCGCGATCGAAAAGGCGGGCAAGCATGGCGAGCTTCTGGGCGTCGATATCTCGAAGACCGCGCTCCAGTACGCATCGAAGCGCTCGCCGGACTTCACGCTCTGCGTCGCCTCGTGCGCGCACCTGCCGGTCGGGGACGGCAGCGTTGATGAGGTGCTGAACATCTTCTCCCCCTTTGTGCCGGAGGAGTTTGCGCGCGTTTTGCGGCGCGGCGGCTATCTTCTGCGCGCCTATCCCTTGCGCGAGCATCTGTGGGAGCTGAAGCAGCTCGTTTACGATGCGCCGCGCGATAACCCGCCCACGCCGCTCGAAGCGGAGAGCTTTCGGCTTGTCGAAACGCGCGAGGTGCGCGATGAGATCCATTTATCCTGCAACGAGGATATTCTATCTTTGTTCCGCATGACGCCGTACTATTACAAGACCGGCGCACGGGATCAGGAAAAAGCCGCGCGGGCGGAGACGCTGGACGTCCGGCTGGCATTTGGCCTTGCCATCTACGAAAAGCAATGAAAAAAGCGGAGCCGTACGGCTCCGCTTTTCTCATTTGTCCGTTTCTCAGAACACAACGACCAACAGCATCTTGAACTGCTCCTGCCCATAGACCGCGTGGGGGTGGCGCGCGGGCATGACGATGCTTTCCCCCTCGCGCAGAACGTGCGCGGCGCCGTCGATCGTGATCCTGCCTACGCCGTCGAGACACGTGACCATCGCGTCGCCGCCGGATTCATGTGTGCTGATCTCCTCGCCCTTGTCAAATGCGAAAAGCGTAACGCTGACATGTTCGTTCTGCGCCAGCGTGCGGCTGACGACCTGCCCCTGCTGATACGCGACCTGATCGCGCAGCGCCAGCACTTCGGCCTTGGTGATGTTTTTCATACCGCTCATGGACTATCCTCCTGCTGCAAGGCGCGGCTCCGCCGCGCGGTGATCATGCTCCTATCATGCCCCGCTCGCGCGGAAAAAGCAAGGGTCATTTTGCCTTTTGCGCAAGGACGCAGTACCAGTCTGAGCGTTCGATATCGAACGCGCCGAACTGCACGGGAAAGGCATTTACCTGAATGCTTTTATAGCCCAGCGATGCCAGCGTGTCGAGCAGAAGCTGCTGCCGCACGGGATAGTAGCGCTCTTCGAAGTGCTCCTTTTGGAATATTTTGTTGCCGCGCTCAAAGGTGTAGAGCAGGTGAAAGGTGATCGAGCCATCGTCATGGTGATCCCAGACCTGCATGAGATTCACGCGGTCGTCGCCGACAAAGGCGGGGTTATAGAAGTAAAAGCGCTGGTTCTGCGTGAGGATCTTGTCCCAATTGCGCAGATCGAAGGAAAGATACCCGCCGGGCGCAACGAGCGCATCCATCTGTGCGAGCACGCCGGTGATCTCATTGTTCGGAACATAGGCCAGCGAGTTGCCGGTGCTCATCACAAGGTCGTATTTGCGGTCAAAGTGCGCGGTGAGCGTGCGAAAATCACACTGCCGCAGGTCAATGGAAATACCGCGTGTCTCCGCCTTTTTCCGGCAGCGTGCAAGCATTGTCCCACTCAGGTCAGAGCCGGAGAGCTGCACGCCCAGCGCGGCGAGCGGCAGCGTCAGACTGCCGGTGCCGATGCTTACATCGAGCGCGGAGCGGACCGGCTTTCCCGCAAGCAATGCCGCCCAGTGAGCCTTCGTGGCGGCATCCTTGCGCGGAGAGTCAAAAAGATCGTAGATATCCGTGCGGTCGTATACGCTTGGCATGGCGGTTCCTCCTTTGCAGCGCCGGTCGCCCCGGCGCATCAGCGATTCTATCATAGCATGGGCGGCGGCCCGGCGCAAGAGGACGGCCTTGTCCTACGGCGCCGGACCGGCCTCTCCAAGCGTGCGGCGCTCAGCCGAGCTTCTGCGCAAGGTCCTCGAGCGCGGCGGTCATCGCCTCTTCGAACGAGGGATGCGGGCGCATGGCCAGCAGGAACTGCTCGACCGTCATGTGGTTGGCAAGCGCCTGCGAGACGCCGCCGATCATATCGCTTGAATGCTCGCACATGAGCTGTGCGCCGAGAAGCTCGCGCGTTTCGGCGTTTGCGACGAACTTCATCAAGCAGCGGCCCGGGTCGGCGATGAGCGTCCTGGCGTTGTCGAACATGACGTGCTTGCCGACCTTGACAGGGATGCCGGCTTCCTTCGCTTCAGCCTCAGTCATGCCGACGACTGCGATCTCCGGACGGCAGTAGATACAGCTCGGCACGACGGACATGTCCGTGTGATTTTCTTTGCCGCAGAGCAGATCAACGCAGGCGATGCCCTGCGCGGTCGCAACGTGGGCAAGCTGAATTCTGGCCGAGACATCGCCGATGGCGTAAATGTGGGGGATGCTCGTCTCGTAGCGCTCGTTCACGGCGATGCTGCGGCGGTTCATTTCGACGCTGAGGCCGTCCGCGAACAGGCCGTCGCAGTAAGGGCGGCGGCCGATGGCGCAGAGGACAGCCTCGCCGGAGACAGTCTCACTCTTTTCCTTGCAGGTGAAGTTGACGGCGATGTCCTCGCCGGACTTCTCAACGCTCTGGACCATCGCGTTCGTGAAGACCTTCACGCCCTGCTTTTTGAGGATGAGCGCGAGGTTCTGGCCGAGCTCCTTGTCCATGTTGGGCAGCAGGCGGTCCATGCCCTCAATGACCGTCACCTCGCAGCCGAGGTCTGCGTAAAACGTCGCAAACTCGATGCCGATGACGCCGCCGCCGATGATGACGATGGAGCGGTACAGATGGCCGCAGCCCTCGAGCAGCTCGTCGGAGGTCATCGCGAGCTCAAGTCCGGGGATCGGCGGGCGGGACGGGACAGAGCCGGTGGCGATGAGGATATCGCCGCAGGTGTAGTCGTTGGCACCGCCCTCGGCGTCCGTCACGCGGACGGCGCCGGGCGCGGCGATAAGCGCCGTGCCGCGCAGGAAGTCAATCTTCGCGATCTTGAAGAGCGATTCGATGCCGCTCGACAGCTTCTGCGAAATTTCGCGCTTGTAGGCGAAGATCTCCGTCATGTCGGCGCGGATATCGTCGGTGTGGATGCCGGCGTGTGCGCCGTGCTTGGCGTCGTGGAAAATTTTGGAGGAGTGCAGCAGCGTTTTCGTTGGGATACAGCCGCGGTTTAGGCAGGTGCCGCCCGCCTCACGCTTTTCGACGACGGCGACCTTCTTGCCGAGCTTGGCCGCGTGGAGCGCGGCTTCATAGCCGCCGGGGCCCGCTCCGATGACAATGAGTTCATAATGAGCCATAATAGTTCGTTCCTTTTTGAGAGCAATGCCGCCGACGTTTCGGCGGCATTGCGTGATGTTGAGATATTATATTGCCTCCGTCAGGCGAATTGATAACGTAAAACCATGTTGCGCGCCGCGCCGACCTCATCGAGGCGGCGGACGGGCGTGGAGTGGGGAGCGGTGTGGAGCGCCTCGGGATCGGAGTGCGCGAGTTCGAAGAGCCTGCAGTAGATGTCGCAGACCTCGTCCATGGTCTCCTTGCTCTCGGTCTCGCAGGGCTCGATCATCAGCGCCTCGTGGACGATGAGCGGGAAGTACATCGTGGGCGGGTGCAGGCCGAAGTCGAGCATGCCCTTGGCAAGGTCGAGCGCGGAGACGCCCGTCTCCTTGTGGAGATCGACGAGCGACATGACGAA
>CAKTBC010000141.1 GCA_934533005.1 uncultured Oscillospiraceae bacterium
GTGAAGGTGTACGTCATCCCGACGAACGAAGAGCTGATGATCGCGCGCGACACGCTCGCTCTCGTCACGAAGTAAGATTCATCCCGCCCGCCCCCTGCTTTTCCGGCCGGGGGCGGCTTTTTTATCCGGAGGGTTCAACATGAAAAAATGGAAAACGTTCCTGTGTGCGGCGCTCTCGGCGCTGCTTTTGACAGCGCTTGCCGCACCGGCCTATGCCGCGGAGGAGGATACTGTGCTCCAATTTGACGAAAACGGGGAATTTCGTATTTTGATCGTTGCCGACACGCAGGACACCGCCACGCCGCATGAGGCAACGCTCCGTCTGCTCAATGCCGAGCTCGACGCCGCCAACGCCGATCTCGTCGTATTCACCGGCGATCAGGTGCACGGCCCGTCCGTCCGTACTACGGAGGCGATGGGAAAAGCGCTCGACGCCATCCTCGCGCCCGTGGCCGAGCGCGGCATTCCCTTCGCCGCCGTTTTCGGCAACCACGACGACGAGGGCGGCGTGAGCAAGGAGACGCAGCTTGCCATCTATCATAGCTATCCCGGCTGCCTTATGTCTGCCGGGCCGGACGATATCACCGGCTGCGGAAACTATAACCTTCTCGTCTGGTCGTCGGACGGGAGCCGCCCGGTGTGCAATCTCTGGTTTCTTGACAGCGGGACCTACGGCGAGAAGGGCGTTTCCAAATACGCCCGTGTCGAGCAGGATCAGATCGACTGGTACACCTCCACCGCCGCAGCGCTCGAGGCGCAGTATGGCGAGATGCTTCCCGCCTATCTTTTCCAGCACATCATCGTTCCGGAGATTTATGATCTTCTGACGGAAGTTCCCGCCTCGGAGAAAAAGGCCGAGGGCGTCGTCGAGGGCTATTCCAGCCGCTCGGGTCGCTATTATAAAATGGGTGACAGCTTCACCGCCGGGCATCTCGGCGAAGCGCCCTGCCCGCCGGACATCCCCTCCGGGGAGTTTGCCGCAATGCGCGATACGGGCGACGTGGTCGCGGCGTTTTTCGGTCACGATCACAAAAACGACTTTGCCGGGACGTATGAGGGCATCGACCTGGTAAACACCACAAGCACTGGCTTTTATATCTACGGCGACCGCGAATATCACGGCGCTCGGCTGGTCATACTGCACGAGAACTCCCCTGCGGAATACGAGACTGAAATGCTTTATTATAAGGATCTCGTATCCGAGCCGCTGCCCGGCGGTCTCACCTCCGTGCACGGCAAATATGTGGAAAACATCGTCATTGCCGCCGTGGCCGGGCTTTTTGTGGTCATCGGCACGGGCGTGCTCGTAGGCACCCGCATCGCGAAGCGGAAAAAACGGAGAAACAATAAGATTTAGCCGATGATCCGCTGAAAAACGCCAAATCTTGTGTTGACAAGCCATTTTCGGCGTGGTATAGTATCAGAGCCGCATTGAAAGGGTAACTAAGCGAGGGCAACCTCCGCCCGGGAGAGCGAGTCTGCAAGAAAGGCAGGATGTAAAATGAAGCACGCAGTTATCATGACCGGCGGTAAGCAGTACCGCGTCGCCGAGAACGACGTTATCTACGTCGAGAAGCTCAACGTTGCCGATGGCGAGACCGTCACCTTTGATCAGGTTCTGGCCGTTGTCGATGAGGGCGTCAACGTGTTCGGCACCCCCGTTGTGGAAGGCGCCACCGTGACCGGCAAGATCATCAAGACCGGAAAGAGCAAGAAGATCCGTGTCTACAAGATGAAGCCCAAGAAAAACTACCGTCGCACGCAGGGCCATCGTCAGCCCTACACGAAGGTGGAAATCACCGCGATCAACGCTTGATCCGTACTATTTGACTATTGGAGGTGTGATTTAAATGGCACATAAAAAAGGCATGGGCAGCACCCGCAACGGTCGCGACAGCGAGTCGAAGCGTCTGGGTGCGAAGCGGGCCGACGGTCAGTTCGTTCTGGCCGGCAACATCCTTGTCAGACAGCGCGGAACGAAGATTCACCCCGGCACCAACGTGGGCATCGGCGGAGATGACACTCTCTACGCCCTCGTGGACGGCACCGTGAAGTTTGAGCGCATGGGCAAGGACCGCAAAAAGGTCTCTGTTTACGAAATCGCGCAGTAATTACCCAAAGAGACCGACGGGCTCGTCGGTCTCTTTTTATTTTCAAAGACAGGTGGAACACGCATGAGCTACGGATTTGTAGATAAAGTCACCATCAGCGTTTACGCCGGCAAGGGCGGCGACGGCGCCGTCACCTTCCACCGCGAGAAATTTGTCGCGGCGGGCGGTCCGGACGGCGGCGACGGCGGACGCGGCGGCGATGTGATCCTCGTTGTGGACGATCATATGTCCACGCTGATGGATTTCCGCTATAAGCGCAAATTTACCGCGGCCAATGGAGAAAACGGTCTCAACAAGCGCTGCTCCGGCAAGGACGGCGAGAACGTCACGATCCGCGTGCCGCGCGGCACGCTCGTGCGCGACAAGGCCACCGGCGGCATCATGGCCGACATGTCCACGGGCGAGCCGTTCGTCGCCGCGAAGGGCGGGCGCGGCGGCTGGGGCAACCAGCATTTTGCCACGCCGACGCGGCAGGTGCCCCGCTTTGCCAAGCCCGGCATGCCCGGCGAGAGCCACGAGCTCATTCTGGAGCTCAAGCTGCTCGCGGATGTCGGTCTCGTCGGCTTCCCGAACGTCGGAAAATCCACGCTGCTCGCGAGCGTTTCCCGCGCGCGGCCGAAGATCGCGGACTATCATTTCACTACTCTCTCCCCCAATCTCGGCGTTGTCTACGTGGCCGAGGGCGCTTCCTTCGTGCTGGCGGATATTCCCGGCATTATTGAGGGTGCGAGCGAAGGTGCTGGGCTTGGCCACGATTTTCTCCGCCACATCGACCGCTGCCGTCTGCTCATCCATGTAGTAGACGTCGCCGGGAGCGAGGGGCGTGACCCCATCGAGGATTTCGAAACCATCAACCGTGAGCTTGCGGACTACTCCCCCACGCTCGCCTCGCGCCCGCAGATCGTTGCAGCCAACAAGTGTGACCTGCTCGGCAACGACCGCGAGCCCATCGAGCGGCTGAAAAAACATGTGGAGGAGCAGGGCTATGAGTTTTTCGAGCTCTCTGCCGCCACAACCGCCGGAACGAAGGAGCTCATGCAGCGCGCCGCTGCCATGCTCTCCACACTCCCTCCGATCGCCGTATACGAGCCGGACTATGTTCCGCCCGCGCCCGATCTCGGCTCGCCCGAGGATGTGGAGATTGAAGAGGACGACGGCGTCTGGTATGTCTCCGGCCCCTGGATGGACCGTCTCGTTTCGACCGTCAACTTTACCGACTATGAAAGCCGGATGTATTTCGACAAGTCGCTGCGCGACGCCGGGATCTACGAGCGCATGGAAGCACTCGGCATCCGCGACGGCGACACCATTTCCATCTGCGGCATGACATTTGAGTACAAATCCTGAATGATTATTCACAAACCCTCTTCCTGAACGGGAGAGGGTTTTGTGTTTTTTCGACGATTCTGTCTTTGCGGTGTTAAAGTGTATTGACAGACCAAAACCGTAGGGATATAATGCAGACAACTTGATTACCGAGGAAAGGAGCTCAGCCGATGCGCCGTACGTTCGCCAGCATGATGACCGAGATGTGCATGAACATGATGATGTGCATGCGC
>CAKTBC010000142.1 GCA_934533005.1 uncultured Oscillospiraceae bacterium
CCTCGCAGAGGGGGAGAGCGCTGTGCGACGTGCTGCGCTCCCTTCCGGTAAAAAATTTATGGGGAGATTCTACAGCGTGCCGCCGTGATTTTCAAGAGAAGATATTCATCAAATTCTTTAACGATGCAAAGAAATGCTTGTAAAAATTGCTGAATCGTCTTTTGTGCAAAAACCCCCGCGTCGGGCCTGTGTACGCCGGGCGCGGGGCAGAGAGTCACTCCTGTGCCGGGCAGGAGGAAAAATCCATGAGAACAACGGGATTTCCGTGCTCTTCGATGATCTGCCGGAGGTCGGCAAAGGAGAGAAACACCGTGGCGGTGTTGTCGTTCGGGTGAACGCCGACCGCCGGCAGTGCGGCGAGCGAGGCGTCCGGGACAAAGATAACGGACGCGGTCTCATCGTTGAGCAGACCGAGCGGGGAAACACTGCCCTGCGGGACATCCAGATACTTATCCAGCCGTTCGGCGGAGGCAAAGCTGAGCTTGGAGGTCCCGAGCGATGCGGAAAGCCATTTGAGATCGACCCGCCGCTCGTCCGGAACGGTCACAAGATAGTGCTGCCGTCCCTTCGTATCGCGGAGAAAAAGATTCTTGCAGATGCACCCGTGGGCGTTGATCCCGGCGCGCTCCATCTCCTCCATCGTGAATACTGCCTCGTGCTCAACGGCTTCATAGGAAACGCCCTTTTTGTTGAGAAGGGCATAAACTTCCTTTTTATGATATCCGGCCATGATAGAATTCTCCTGCTTTATGATTTAGCGCATTATAGCGCAAAACATTTTCGGATGCAAGAGGAACCTGCGGCGCGGCTCAATGTCCTGCGGGATCGCGTTCCAGCCACTCCTTTTCGGAGGTGAGATCGGCATGGAGAAATGCGGCGAATACAACGGCGTAGGGGAGCGCGGCTACCCAGACCGCCCGGCGGCCGAGCAGTGTACACGCGACCGCGCCGAAAACCGTCCCGGCGAGAAAGAAGAGGATCATGGAAAAATGCCGCTTGAGAATGCGGCGGTGCGATGTGTCGCCATGGCGGCGGTGCAGCTCCTTGGCAAGGCCGATGCCGAGCTGACGGACATGGTTGGTGGCGAACGTCGTTGCCATCGGCACGCCCTCGGAGTTGCGGAACGTGTTGTACTGCATGGAGGCGATGAAGTTGATGGCTACCTGAAACACCTGCACCGGCGTTGTTGCCGGGAGCGCGCCGAGCACGGTGACGAATACGATCTCCACCGCGACGAGAATCGTCTCCCAGCGGATATGGAAGCGGTGCTTCGCACCGTCGGGGATGAGCTCGGAAATAAACGCGCCGAGCGTGTAGGCGGAGATGGGAATGAGATAATAGAGCGCATGTGCCCAGTTTCGTGTGCCGAGCGCAATGCCCAGAAGCACGATGTTGCCGGTCTGCGCGTTGCAGAAAATGCCGCCGCAGAGCATGTAGGTATAGGAACCGAGGATACCGGCGGCAAAGATGAGCATATCGTACACCCATGTCCGCTCGCAGGTCAGATAAAACGTTTTCTTCTCCATGATGTCTCTTTCTCCGTCAGCAGAATGCGAAAATCGCGCCCATTATACCATGGAAGCACCGGAACGAAAAGCTTTTTCGGAAAAGAATGTCCCCGGCTTTAAGCCGGGGACGGCAGCTTTTGTGCAAGGAGCGCTTAGATCGTGCCGGTGATGACGAGCGTGGCCGTGCCGGGCGTTACGGTGAACGTCCCGTCCGTGTTCTGCGTGAACGAGGCCGCCGGAACGGTGATCTGACCGGCCAGCGTTGTGAAAACGCCGGTCGCGGCGTTGTAGGTGTAGTTTGTGCCCTCCGTCCATGCCGTGCCGTTGTATGTGACGGCGATGTTGCGGAGAATGGGGGCGAACGTGTCGGTGACGACAACATTGCCCGCCGCCGTCGCTTCGGTGTTGCCGGTGTTAGAGATGACGAACGTATAGGTGATCTGACCGTTTTCCGTAACGGTCGTTGGCGAGAGCGCTTTGCTGATGGTGAGATCGGCGCTGTTCGCGGTCTCGACCGTCGCCTGCGCGGTGATCGGGTTCGTAAGACCGCCGCCGGTGATCGTCGCGGTATTGGTGATTGAGTTGCCCGTCGCGAGCGGGGCAACGTTCGTCGCGGTCGTCTCGTAGATGAGGAGGGCGTTCCCGCCTGCGGGAACAGTGAGTCCGGTCACGGTGAGCGGCGGCCCGGCGGTGACGGCCGGTGCCGTCTGCAGTACGCCGTTAATATAATAGCGCACCGTTCCGGCGTTGTAGGCGAGCGGGTATACCGTGTTTGCGCCGACGGTGTAGCTGCCGAGATTGTCGGTGACCGTGTAGTCCGTGACGGCTGTGGTGCCGGTGTTTACGAGCGAGAGCGCATAGGTGATGCGGTCTCCCGCCGAGTAGTTGGCCGAAACCGCCGTTTTGACGGCGGTGAGAGCTTCGAGAATTTCGCCGGTAACAATGTTCGAGTTCGTAGTGCCGCCGTTATAGGAAAGCGTGGCGAAGTTGGTAAAGCTTGCCATGATTCACACTCCAAGATAAAGATGTTGAGGCGCACCCCCTTTACAGCATACGTGAGACCTCTGCGCTCTGCCAATCCAAGACCGAGAAAAAAGCCCCCCGTCTGCCAAAAGCGGACGGGGGGACAGTACATAATGCAAAGAGACGGATCAGAGAACGTGTACGCTTTCCGGGTCAAAGACCAGGCGGCAATGCTCGCCAACGCGGTAGATGCGCTTGTTCTTGGGGTTGGGATCGGTCAGCTTTACGAGCGTTTCGCCGACCTTGACGTGGTAGTTCTGGTAGCTGCCCATGAAGCAGGAGAGAACGACCTCGCAGGGCAGCCCGCCCTCCTCGGCAAGAGATGCGGCCTCGGGACGGAGGACGATCGTGTATTCCTTGCCGACCTCCATGTCCGGCACAGCGGCGGCGTGGCAGATATCGCCCGATACATTAAGCTGTGCTTTGCCGTCCGAGAGCGATTCAAGCTTTCCCTTGAGGAAGTTCGCCTCGCCGATAAAGTCAGCGACAAATTCGTTGACGGGATGATAGTAGATTTCCTGCGGCGAGCCGATCTGCTCCACAACGCCGGAGCGCATGATGATGATCCGGTCGGAGAGCGCCATGGCCTCGCTCTGGTCGTGCGTGACGTAAATGGCGGTGATGCCGACCTCCTGCTGGATGCGGCGGATCTCTGTGCGCATTGTGACGCGCAGCTTGGCATCCAGGTTGGAGAGCGGCTCATCGAAGAGCAGAACGCTCGGCTCGATGACGAGCGCACGTGCGAGCGCTACGCGCTGCTGCTGGCCGCCGGAGAGCTGATTGGTCATGCGGCCTTCCATGCCGGTGAGCTCCACGAGATCGAGAATTTTCATAACGCGCTCGCGGATCTCGTCCTTCGGTACGTGGCGCAGCTTGAGACCGTAGGCAACGTTATCAAACACGTTGTAGTGGGGGAGAAGAGCATAGCTCTGGAACACCATGGCGGTGTCCCGCTTGTTCGGGGTGAGGGCGTTGATGGCCTCGTCGCCCAGATAGATCTCGCCCTCGTCGGGGCTTTCAAACCCGGCGATCATGCGCAGCGTGGTGGTTTTGCCGCAGCCGGAGGGGCCGAGCAGCGTGACAAACTCGCCCGGCTCGATGACGAGGGAATTATCCTTGAC
>CAKTBC010000143.1 GCA_934533005.1 uncultured Oscillospiraceae bacterium
TACTTGTTGGAAGCCTCGCGGTTCTGGAAGAAGATATCGCCGTTCTCGTGGGAGCCGCGCATCGTCGGATGCTCGGGATTGAGAGCGCGCTCACGGAACGCCTTGACGGCATCCCAGTCGAGCATGTCGGCCAGATCCTCGTAATCCCAGACGGCGACCTTCTGGATCTCGTGAGAGGTGCGGAAGCCGTCGAAGAAGTTAATGAACGGGACGCGGCCCTGGATGGCGGACAGGTGCGCCACCGGGGAGAGATCCATGATCTCCTGAATGTTGGTCTCCGCCAGCATGGCGAAGCCGGTCTGACGGCAGGCGTAAACGTCGCCGTGGTCACCGAAGATGCTCAGCGCGTGGGACGCGACCGCACGGGCGGAAACGTGGAACACGCAGGGCAGCAGCTCGCCGGCGATCTTGTACATGTTGGGGATCATCAGCAGCAGGCCCTGAGAGGCGGTGTAGGTGGTGGTCAGCGCACCGGCGTTGAGAGAGCCGTGCACGCTGCCGGCGGCGCCGGCTTCGGACTCAAGCTCCGCAACCTTGACGGTGGTGCCGAACACATTCTTCCGACCCTCGGCAGACCACTGATCCACGTAGTCCGCCATGGGGCTGGACGGCGTGATGGGATAGATTGCCGCGACTTCGGTAAATGCATAGGACACGTGGGCGGCAGCGGTATTGCCGTCCATGGACTTAAGCTTTCTTACCATTCGATTCATCTCCTATAATTTTTTGCTCCTGTTCCGGAAATACAACAGGGCTTTCCGAAACGTCTTTGCGAACAGAGTCATTTTACCACGCCGGCCCGCTGATGTAAAGAGTCTGCGAAGGGGTTTTTTCTCTCAATTTTGCCTGAATCGCACAGGATTTCCCCCGATTTTTGGTATGTTTTTCACGTTCTCGGCGACAAGAAAGTCCTTGTACTTTTCGACAATCTGTTTTATAATTATGAATCGATTTGTGGAAAGGAAGACTTGCCATGGTAAAACTTGACAACGAAAGAGGCTCCATCTGCATCAGCTCCGAAGTGTTCACTTGGCTGGCAGGGGATGCGGCGACGCGCTGCTTCGGCGTCAAAGGCATGGCCGGACGCGCCAAGGAAAGCGGTCTGGTGCAGCTTCTCCGTCGGGAGTCTATGACCAAGGGCGTCTCCGTCACGCCCAACGACGACGGAAGCATTACGATCGAACTCCACATCGTGGTCGATCACGGTGTGAACATTGCCGCGCTCTGCAGCAGCATTATGAACGAAGTCAGCTACAAGGTCTCCTCCGCTACGGACGTTTCCGTCCGTCAGGTGGACGTCTATGTAGATTCCATGACGATGGACTGATTAGCCAAGGAGGAAGCCCCGCAGTGAGAAATACAATCAGCGGTCAGGTATTCGCGGAAATGATCTTCTGCGCCTCGGCCGCGCTGGACGAGAACCGCCAGCAACTCAACGAGCTTAACGTTTTCCCCGTGCCGGACGGCGACACCGGCACGAACATGTCTTTGACCATGTCTGCCGCCGCGGCCGCTCTGCACGGCCGCACGCCCTCCGCCGTCGGCGACGCTGCCGATACCGCCGCCTCCGCGCTGCTGCGCGGTGCGCGCGGCAACTCCGGCGTTATTCTCTCCCTGCTGTTCCGCGGACTTGCCAAAAGTCTGCGCGGCAAGGCCGAGTGCAATGCCGCCGACTGGGCCAAGGCGATGTGCGACGGCGTGGACGCCGCCTATAAAGCCGTTATGAAGCCCGCCGAGGGCACGGTGCTCACCGTGTCCCGCTGCGCCTCGGAAGCCGCCGCCGAGCGGATCAAGGCCGGCGTGACTGATATTGAAGAGCTCCTCACCGACGCTCTCGCCGTGGCGCGCGAAACGCTCGCCAAAACCGTGGACATGAACCCCGTGCTCAAAAAAGCGGGCGTCGTGGACGCCGGCGGCCAGGGCTACGTTGTCATCCTCAACGCGATGCTGCTCTGCCTGCAGGGCAAGTTCGTCGCCAAGGCTCCCGCGACGGAGACCAAGACGAGCGCGGAATTTTCCGCGATCAACGACGAGGAGATCACGTTCACCTATTGCACCGAGTTTATCGTCGCGCGCGAAAAGCGGCGCGATCCCGAGCTGCTGCGCAGCTTCCTCGAGAGCCTCGGCGACTCGCTCGTGCTCGTGGAGGACGACGATATCATCAAGGTGCACGTCCACACGGACGCGCCGGGCCGCGCGCTGACCGAAGCGCTGCGCTATGGCCCGCTCCAGACCGTGAAGATCGAGAACATGCGCAACCAGCACACCTCTCTCGCCGACAAGGAGACCGCCGCCGCGCCGGCCGCCCCCGCCCAGCCGGAGGCCGAGGCCGAGCCGGAGATCGCCCCCGCCGAGAAGGAAGTCGGCTTCGTTGCCGTGTGCGCCGGAGACGGCATGGCCGATCTCTTCCGCTCGCTCGGCGCCGACCGGATCGTGACCGGCGGCCAGACGATGAACCCCTCCACGGACGATATCCTCCGCGAGGTGAACAGGACCCCGGCTTCCACCGTGTTCGTGTTCCCGAACAACAAGAACATCATCATGGCGGCGGAGCAGTGCATCCCGCTCACGGAAAAGACCGTGCGCGTCATCCCGACCCGCACCGTGCCGCAGGGCGTGGCAGCGTTGGCCTACATGGATCCCGACCAGTCGCCTGACGATCTGGAGGAGTCCTTTAAGGAGAGCGCCGCGCGTGTCCACACCGCGCTCGTGACCTACGCCGCGCGCGATTCGGACTACGACGGCCACGTCATCCATGCAGGTGAATATCTCGCGCTGCTCGACGGAAAGCTTCTCGGCAGCTACGCCAGCCTCCCGACGCTCCTCAAGGAGCTCAACTGGGCATTCGGCGAGCTCGAGCCCGAATTCCTCACCGTGTACTATGGCCAGGATGTGACCGAAGCCGACGCCAACGGCGTTGCCGAAAGTCTCACCTCCTGCTTCCCGGAGGCGGACGTTTCTCTCGTGAGCGGCGGTCAGCCGGTATATTATTACATGATCGCGGCGGAGTGAACGTTTTTTCCTCCCCATCCGTCTTATAAAAAGAGACCCGCTCTCGCGGGTCTCTTTTTTCCAAAAGAAAGATAAGATCAAAGGATAAAAGACCTATGGCAAAACGCTCTGACCATTCCGGCGGCACGGCGCTCAAAACGCGCCCGCGCGCGGGACGCATCGTTCTTTGGGTGCTGCTCGCGGTGCTGCTTCTCGGCGCAGTGATCGGCGTCATCTCCCTTCTTGGCCGCCCATCCGGCACGGAAACGCCGGAGAATACCGCCGCGCCCACCACGCCGGACACGTCCGGCTCCCCTTCCGAAACGCCGCTGCCGGAGGAGCTGCGCGAAGCGCCCCTCTCCCCCGAAGCGGAGATCGCCGAGCGCGCCGCGGTGCGCTCCAACGGCTTTCCGATGCTCGCCTGGGCGCTGGACGGTTTTTCCACCGACAGCCGCGGGCGGATGCAGTATTCCGGCGGGAAATATCTCACCGGCATCGATGTTTCCGAGCATCAGGCTGACATTGACTGGGCGAAGGTAGCCGCCGACGGCATCGATTTTGCGATGATCCGCGTCGGCTACCGCGGCTCGACCGCCGGCCAGATCTACACGGACGAATACTTTGAAAAGAACATCGCCGG
>CAKTBC010000144.1 GCA_934533005.1 uncultured Oscillospiraceae bacterium
GAACGCGGTTCCCCATACAAACGACGCCGCCAGAGCCGTCAGCGCCGTTTTCAAGCTCATACCTTTTTTCATAATGTACTACATTATATGAGTTCTTTGTCCAAATGGCAAGGCGTTAACCGGAAAAACTGTTGTACAAAAAAATCGATTGCAGCGGCGGGAAATGTGTGCTACATTCTATGAGGCTATGAGGAAAACGAACGGACGGTTGACACTTTTTTCGGAAAAAGAGAGGGAAAACGGATGAAAGCAGAGGATATCCGGCGTCGGCTTGCGGAGCTCGCGCTCGACGCGAACGAATACCGCATCAATGCCGGCGGGGCCATGGTGCTTTATGGCCTGCGCGAGGAGACGCACGATCTGGACGTATGGTGTACAAAAAAGCTCGGCGATGAGCTCGCGCACCGCTGCGAACCACAGGTTCTCCCGGACGGCATACGGCGGTTCGTCCCCGCGCCGGATGTGGAGATCTTTGAAAATATGCTGCCGGGCGAGACCGTGTTTCTCGACGGCATCCCGGTAGCGCCGCTCGAAGACGTGCTTGCGCTCAAACGGCGGCTCAACCGCGAAAAGGATCAGCGGGATATCGCTGTTCTGGAGGCCGCCATCGCTGCGCGGAGCGCTGCGGTCACGCTCGCCCCTATCGCGCCGGAGGACATTGCCGCCTGCGCGGAGCTGTAATAATTACTATATCGAAAACACCTGCGTCACGCTCGAAGAAGAGCCGGTCACACCGGAGGAGTTCGGCGCGCGTGTGGCGCGCATCACGAAGGGCTATCCCTACATCGTCGCGCGCAACGGCGCGGGGAAGACCGTCGGCTATGCCTATCTGGATGTGTTCAATGCGCGTAGCGCCTACCGCTGCACCGCCGATCTTTCGATCTACGTGGATCGTGCCTGCCGCCACGGCGGCGTTGGCCAGAAGCTCTATACGGAGATCGAGCGCCTTGGCCGCGAGCGTGGTATCGAAAATCTCATCTCTATCATCACGTCAGAGAACGAAGGTTCGCTGCGCTTCCACCGCAAAAACGGCTTCACGGAGATCGGTGTGATGCACGGTGTCGCGTTTAAGTTTGGAAGGTATCTGGACGTCAGCTTTTTCCAGAAGCATCTCGGCTGAAATGGAGTATCGTTATGGACGGTGAATTTCTGAATTTGACGCCGGAGAATATAAGCTCTGAACATCTCTGCTGCATCATCCGCTCGAAAACGGCGCATCCGGGCGTGGAGACGAAGCGTGCGTGGCTCGCTGAGCGGCTCGGCGAGGGACACGTGTTCCGCAAGCTGAATGCGAAGGAGTGCGTTTTCATTGAGTACGCCCCGCTGGAAACGGCGTGGGTTCCGGTGCTGGGCGAGAACTTTTATTACATTTACTGTCTTTGGGTGCAGGGCGCGCCGAAGGGGCATGGCTACGGGCGGCAGCTCATGGAATACTGCATCGCAGACGCCAAAGCGCACGGAAAATCCGGCGTGTGCATGCTCGGTGCGGCAAAGCAGAAGTCGTGGCTCTCCGACCAGAGCTTTGCCAAACGCTATGGCTTTGCTGGCGTGGACACCGCCAGGGAGTATGAGCTTCTCGCGCTGAGCTTTGACGGCACTGCGCCGCGGTTTGCCCCCGGCGCGAAGGCCATGACGGTGGACTTTCCGGGGCTTTCCGTATACTACAGCGATCAATGTCCGTTCATTTACCAGCGCGTGGAAAAGCTGCGCGAATATTGCGCGGCCAAAGATATCCCCGCGCAGTTCGTTCATGTGGACACGCTCGAAAAGGCCAAGAGCCTGCCCTGCGTTTTCAATAACTGGGCGGTATTCTACGGCGGGAAGTTTGTAACCGTCAATCAGATCGACGGCGCAGCCCTCGAAAAGCTCCGCCAGCGGGGCGAACGGTCTGCGGAAAGAAGAAAATAAAACCTATCGCGAAAAACGCCCTTCCAACCTGGAAGGACGTTTTTCCTTTCTCTGCCTACTGCGCAGACAGCGAAACCCAAAGTGACGACCGACGATTTCAGTGCGCGGCATGGTTTTCCCGGTAAAAGAGGCAGACTGCTGCGGATAGGAACGCAAACAGGCTGAATCCGGCAAGCGCGACGCGCATACCCTGGCCTGCCTGAATGGCGCTGAAGGCGTATGGCGCGGCCAGCCCGAGCAAACTGCCGACCCCGGTGTAGACGGCGGTAGCGGCGCCAACCATCTGCGGCTGCATGCCGTCCATATGCATTACCGCGGTGACGGCAGCAGCCTGAAACGCATAGTATCCCATACCAATCAGAAAAACGCAGACAAAAAGAGACGGCAAAGCGGCAAGCAGTGCCGTTCCCAGCGCACCGGCAAAGAGCAACGCTGCCGCACCGGTGAGAAGAAGCTTGGAATGCACACCTCTGCCGAGCAGCCAGCCACAAAGCACACTCCCAACAATGCCGCTGAACTGCATAATGCTGGTGGCGTTGCCGGCACCGGTATCGCTCATTTGATGGACGCCGCCTAAAAATGCAGGTAGGTAGGAGGAGAAGCTGTTATAGACCCACATTGCACCGGCAGTCGATGCCGATAGGATCCAGATATTGCGGAAGTGTACGGCCTGACGGAGACTGGACGGCGCACAAAACCTGCTCTGTGAAGCTTGGATAGGCGGCAGATACTTCTTTTCCGTGAGGAAAAACGCAGCGGCGATAGCCAACGTTATCAGCCCCCAGAGAAGAAAAACATTGCGGTAGGAGGGATAAACCAATCCACAGCATCCCTTACAGTGTAGCACAGCCCTTGGAGAGGGGCTCTAATAACTACTACTCTATAATACAAGGAGTAATTTTAATGAGAAAGAAAACTCTCGCGGAGAACATATATAACAAATGGATAAAGCAGGAATGGGCATAGCCCTTCCTTGCTTCTGGAATATACGCCATCGTGCTGGATGATAGAAAGATCATTTACGTCGGCAAGGCGCAGAATATATTGAAGAGAATGAGCCAGCACAGAGCCGGAATAATGGCACCGGCAGGGAAAGAACATAAATACGGCGTCCTTCACGACCTTGAAAAAATGGGGCATAAACTTCGCTTCATTGTTCTTGAGCGCGAGATGAGCGGATCAGCGGACGCCCTTGGAGAGATGGAAGGGCGCTATATCCGGAAAAACTTAACTCCGTGCCTTCTCAATACATAGATCCCGCACGAGGATAATTGGTGTGAATGGGATGTTAATCCAAAAGCGGGAGAAATAACGGCGGAGGAATTGCTTAATGAAATACAACGATAATACGCCGGAGTATACGCGCTTTCTGTATTTAACCGAAAAAGACCCCTATGCGATCCTTCGCGGTTTTCGTGAGCAATACCGGAATGAAGGGGAGCGCGATAAGCAGATAGGGGGGAGAATTGAGAAGGAGATTGAAAAAATTCTCGCTCCTCTTGGAAAAGAGAAATTGTTTTGACCCGTCCGTGCGCGGAAGTCGCCTTTGTGCCTCGCAGAGAGTTTGCGATTTTGAGGACGTTTCCTGCTTAATTAAAAGCGGTGTGAGAGTTGCTTCCGGCTCGCTTGCTGAATGTATCCAAAGGGTTATACATCTCATAATTCAGGTGGAGATCCTGACCGTATAGATTGACATAGTGGCGGGACATTTCCATCGTAGA
>CAKTBC010000145.1 GCA_934533005.1 uncultured Oscillospiraceae bacterium
GTTCAGCCGCGCGGCGTTGTGCTCTCGCGCGAGGGGACGCTCAACACCCGCATGGAGTTTGAAGAGGGGCGCAAGCGCTATTTCCTGTACGAAACGCCGTTCGGCTCGGCGACGATGGGACTGAACACCCGCCGCATCATCAACCGTCTCGGCGCGCACGGCGGTGAGATCGAGATCGACTACAGCGTGGATATGGACGATACGATCGTTGGCCGCAACCGGTTTTTCATCCGTGTGCAGGAGCCGAGAGCGAGCCATATCGGCGATGTTACTTACCCAAACTAAGGAGAACCCCTCCGTCAAAAACTTCGTTTTTGCCACCTCCCCTTTTAGGGGAGGCAAGATAGATTACAGCAAACCCACTTGGCTCCCCTAATAGGGGAGCTGTCAGCCGTAAGGCTGACTGAGGGGTTCCCTGGTTTCCTCTGACGAGGGAGCCGTTTTTTATTTACAGATGCAGCATATTGACGCAGAACGCCGCGGCGAGAAATCCCGCGAGATCGGCGCAGAGCGCCGCGGGGACGGCGTGGCGCGTTTTGCGCACGCCCGCCGCGCCGAAATAGACGGAGAGAACGTAGAACGTTGTCTCCGTTGAGCCGAGCATGACCGCGGCGGTGCGTCCGGCGGGGGAATCTGCGCCGCACGCGGTGAAAATGTCCCCGGCCACAGCAAGCGCGCCGCTGCCGCTCATCGGGCGCAGCAGCATGAGCGGCACGGTCTCCGGCGGGATGCCGAGAAAGGAGAGCGCGGGCCGCAGCAGCGCCGTGAAGGCGTCGATCGCGCCCGAGGCGCGCAGCGCGGCGACTGCCGGGAGCAGACACACGAGCACCGGCGCAACGCGCCCCACGGTGCGAAGCCCTTTGAGAGCGCCGTCGGTGAGCGCGGAGAATACGTCTGTGCCGTGAAAGAGCGCGTATCCCCCGACGCCTACGGCGAGCAGTGCGGGGAGCAGCTGAAAAAGCATTTTCATGGCGCTCTCCGAAATAGCCGCTCGGTGAGCAGTCCCGCGGCCACGCCCGCCGCGGACGATATCCACACAGCAGGCAAAATATCAAACGGGCTTTCCGCGCCGCAGGCCGAGCGCAGCGCGGCGGCGGTCGTCGGGAGAAGCTGGATGGACGCGGTGTTGAGCACAACGAGACGGCAGAGTTCGTCGGAGGCGGCCTCCCTGCCGGAGAGCGCATGCAGCCGCTGCGCGGCGCGGATCCCGGCGGGTGTGGCGGCGTTCCCGAGCCCGAGCAGATTCGCGCTCACGTTGCAGGATAGCTCCCCGGCAAGCTCCGCGTCCTTTTGGGATGAGGGGAAAAGCCGCCCTAATATGGGGCGCAGCGCGCTGGAGAGCTTTTCGGTGAGCCCCGAGCGCTCCATGACCTCAAGAAGGGCGCTGTAAAAAATCATCGGCCCGGCGAGCGAGAGCGAGAGCTCCACGGCGCTCTCCGCGCCCTGCACCGCCGCCGCGCCGACCGCGCCCGCCGAGCCGGTGAGCGCGCCGAAAACGACCGACACAAAAAGAAGGATGACCCAGACATACGACATAGCCATGGCGAGACCTCGACCGGAAAAAATTACCAATAAAAATCAGCGCGGTTCCATCTTGCATTTTCGTATCGGCCAGTATAAAATTTTGTCGAGAAAAGAAAACGTATAAGGGGTGTGCGGTTCTATGAAATCAACGGGTATCGTCCGTCGCATTGACGAGCTGGGGCGAGTGGTACTGCCGGTCGAGCTGCGCCGGACATTGAATCTGGAGGTGCGCGACCCGGTCGAAATCTTCATCGAGGGCGACGCCATCGTCCTTCGCAAGTACGACGCCGGGTGCCTGTTCTGCGGCTCGCCGCGCGAGCTTCTCTCCTACCGGGGAAAGCAGATCTGCCGGAGCTGTCTTCGCCAGCTTCGGGAGGAAACAAGCGAATAAGAATAAAAAGGGCTGTCGCATACAAAGTATATGCGGCAGCCCCTTTTTTATTATGCGTTTGCGGCTTTGGCCGCTTCTTTCGTGAAGGCTACGGCGCGGTAGGCCGTCACATCGGGGACGGTCTCGCCGTCGATCTGAAGCGGGGTGGGGCGGTCAAATTCCACGGTGATCTCGTGCCCGGTCAGCACCTCCACCACATCGGTGTGCCGGACGTGCTCGCCCTTGAAGATGGACGGGAACACGGCGAGCGCCTTGAGCTTGCCGGGGCTACGGAACACCATGACGGAAAGCTCTCTCGGCTTCGCAAGACGGTCTTGCTGCGGCGTTGGGATCATGCCGCCGCCGTAATAGCGCCCGTTCATCGCCGGCGCGAGCCAGACGTGGTTGCAGGTATGCCGCACGCCGTCCACCGTGATAACGGCAGAGGTGGGCTTATAGTGGAATAAAAGCCCCTTGACGGCGATGGCTGTATAATTTACCGGCTTCGCGGAGGTTTGACGCTGGCGGTCGCCCTCCAGACAGCAGTAGCCGTCGATGCCATAGCCGATGCCGTTGAGGAAGTACCGGTGCATGCCGTTTACATACACCGACGGCAGCTCCGTCAGGTACTGGTCGATGCGCCGGGGCGCGTCGCCAGCCTTCCCGCCAATGTCGGTGAGAAAGTCGTTGCCGCTGCCGGTGGCATAGTAGTAAATGCTCCGTTCGGGCGGGAGTGACGCGGTGTCGTTGATGAAGCGGTTGAGCGTTCCGTCGCCGCCGGCGATCACAACGCGGTCCTCGTCCGGAAGTGAGCGGAAAAGAGCGGCGTAGTCCTCGATCTCCGTAATGTCGTTAAATTGCACTTTGTCGTTTGGCAGCAGTACGGTGAGCTTGTGCGCGGCATCCGTGCCGCGCCCGTTTCCCGCGTGTGGGTTATAGAAAACATGATAGGTCATACGGTGATTGCCTCTTTCTTTGTTGATGTTGCCGGCTCGCTTTGCAGCATCTGCGCGCGGGCATATTCTCCGATCTCCCGCGTGGTCATTTTCGCAACGGTATCGGCGCTCAGAACATCGAGAATATCAAACCGGACGATCGTGCGCCTCTGTGCAAAGCGGTGCGCGATCTGCTCGGTGCCGGTCGTTTTTGCGATCACAATGGGCGCGCCTGCCCGCTTTGCGATTTGAAACGCGCCGTTGCGAAAGGGGAGAAGCTCTCCCGTTTTGCTGCGCGTCCCCTCCGGGTAAACGCCGATGGACACGGTGCCATCCCGCAGCAGCGCCGCAGCGCGCAGGATCGTCCCGAGTGCCTTGCGGTTGTCCTCCCGGTCTATGGACAGGAAAAAGCACTTGTGCACAACACTTCCCGTGATGGGGATATCGAAAATTTCCGGCTTTGCGATATAGGCAAGCTCGGAGCGCGGACAGGCAACGATGGCGATGAACGGATCGAAGTTCGACCGGTGATTGGCCACCAGCAAAAACGGCGGCAGCCCCTGAAGCTTTTCGAGTCCGGTGCATTCGATCCGGATCCGGCCCAGACGGAGAATCAGCCACGCCGTCTCATTCAAAAGCCAGCGGTAAAAGGAACTTTTCTTCTGCACCGGCTTCGTCTTGTCCACGGTCAGGGAAAGCAGATACAGCAGCAGGAAATAGAGCGCCGTTGCCGCGAGAAACCACCCGAGCCAGACCGGCAGCGCGAGAAAGAGATCGTACCAGCGCCGCAGCAGGGC
>CAKTBC010000146.1 GCA_934533005.1 uncultured Oscillospiraceae bacterium
CATAGCCCCTTCGCCGAGCCTTTTCCGCCGGAACTGCGTTCCTTTTCCTTGCAATGCACAAAGCATTGCCGCGAAAAAGCGCCTTGTTCCAACGAAAAATTCTTCGCCGAATGGCTGTAAACAGTTTTCCCCCGCAGACGTTGTCTGCGGGGGAAAATCTATGTTTTCTTATTCGGGCTCCGCTTTCCGGAATACCCCGGAAAGGGCGGTTGTTTATATATGGCTCCCTCTGACGAGGGAGCTGGCAGCGGCATAGCCGCTGACTGAGGGAGAGAAAAGCCAAAGGCTTCCGCGCAAAACGTCTCTCCCTCCGTCTTTTGCCTGCAGCAAAATCCACCTCCCTCGTCAGAGGGAGGCTTTTTTCACGTTACGCTTTCGCTTGCTCGTATCTCTCCTTACCCCACCACTTGGGCATGAGCTCTTTGAGCGTCACGGTCTCGCGCGTTGCGTAGTCCACGAGGATCTCCATATCCTCGTTTTCTTCGTTAAGCTGGTAGAAAAACTCCCGGCACGCGCCGCAGGGCATCCCGCTGCCCTCGCCGTAGGGCGGCTTGTCCCGAAAGGCGATCATTCGCCGCACCTTCGTCTGCCCACTCTGGATGTACATATTGAGCAGCGCGACGCGCTCAGCGCAGAGATTCATCACGCCGCTGCACGATTCTATGCAGAACCCCGTGTAAATCTCGCCGTTGTCTGCCTCCAGCGCGCACACAACGTGGTGCGCATACACGAACGGCGAAACATCCTCCGGGTGGTATTCCT
The DNA here is from genome assembly GCA_934533005.1 of uncultured Oscillospiraceae bacterium. Lineage (GTDB taxonomy): Bacteria > Bacillota > Clostridia > Oscillospirales > Oscillospiraceae > Apopatocola. The sequence continues at coordinate 763 of CAKTBC010000146.1, forward strand.
TCGCCGCCGCCTCGTACAGCCTTTCCCAAATATCCAATGAAAACGCCCTCCGCTAATATTATGAAAACTATATTACGTAAAGTAAATTACGTCAACTCATCGAGAGCCGCCCGCATGTTTTCCTCGGAATACTCGATGTTCGCCGACCACAGCCGCGCGAGCTCCACACGCTCCGCAAAGCTGAGAGCGCCCCGCTCCGTCCGCACCGCCGCGCCGAGCGCATAGAGCATTGCGGTACTCAACACCGCGAATGCCGCGCGCGCCGGCAGCTCGCGCCCCTCGTCCGCGAGCAGGTGCCGCAGCAGAAAATAAACGAGCAGATGCTCATACTCCGTCTCCCACGCAGCGGAAACGGCGTGGAAACCCACAAAGTCCACCGCTCCGCCGAGCCGCGCGAGCTCTTCCGGGAACTCCTCCTCCAGCGGTTCGAGCGCAGCGAAAAACGCCGCCCACGCGCGCGCCGTCCGCCGGGGCAGGGAAGCACCGGCGATCGAGAGAATTTTCTGCATCCGCCCGCCGAGCGACAGCCGCCGGTCCTGCGCCGCGTCCAGCAGCTTCTGCCGGAAGAGCAGCAGCTCCACGCTCTCGCGCGGCGGCGCGGCGGAAACCTCGCCGCAGAGCGTTACCTTCTCTGTCTGCGCCAGGAGCAGCCGCGCCGCCTCCTCGCAGCAGAGCCCCAGCCCGATTTCCGTCCGCCCGGGCAGAAACACGCGGTAGCGCGGATGGTCACGGCAGATGCTGCACAGCGCGCTCTCACCGAGCGCGCGCTGTATTTCACAAAGGTTATCCTCCCGGAGCATGGCGCACCGCCCCGCGCCGTCCAGTCGGAAGTGCGGCGGCTCGCCCGGCTCCATGGCCGCGCGCACCTGCTCGCCCATTTCGCCCGGCAGTGCCGTGTACCGCGCCGCGCTCGCCTCGTCGATGTCGATCTCCCAGCCGATGCAGCAGTTGTGGCGGCATGCGCCCGCCGTGCAGCGAAACGCCCCGTAATACGCGGGATACATCTCCGTCATGACGATCCCCTCCTTTTCCCAGAGAAGTATACCACAAAACATCTTGCCCCGCCACCCTGTATGTGATACTATATATAGTGCACCAAAGGAGTATCGCTGTGGAAATATTGTATCTGGACAACAAAATCATCGTCTGCGTAAAGCCCGTGGGCGTCCTCTCCACGGACGAGCCGGGCGGCATGCCGTCCCTTCTGCGCGCTGTGCTCGGAGACGATGCCGCTTCAATCTACACCGTCCACCGGCTGGACGCCGCCGTCGGCGGCGTGATGGTCTACGCGCGCACGCGCCACGCCGCTGCTGACCTTGGCCGCGCGATCGAGCGCGGCGACGTGCGCAAGGAATACCTTGCCGTCGCCTGCGGCGCGCTGCCGGAGCCGTCCGGCGAGCTGCGCGACCTTTTGCGGCGCGACCGGAAACTCCGCAAAACGTTTGTGGCCGAAGCGCCGGGCAAGGACGTGCGCGAAGCGCGTCTCGCGTATGAGGTGCTCGCCTCTCGCGCCGGGCTCTCGCTCTGCCGCGTCCGGCTGTACACCGGGCGCGCGCACCAGATCCGCTGCCAGCTTGCCGCGCACGGCGCGCCGCTCTGGGGCGATGCAAAATACGGCGGCAGCGGGGAAGGGGACATCGCGCTCTTCTCGTGTGCGCTCGCCTTTCCGCACCCGCTCACCGGCGAAACCATGACATTTGAAAAAAAGCCGCCCGCGGCGTACCCGTGGACGGAATTTTCCGGAGATATATAAATGGAAACGAAGCTCACGACGCTCTGCTATATGGAGCGCGGCGGCGAGTATCTGATGCTCCACCGCACGAAAAAAGAAAACGACGAGAACCACGACAAATGGATCGGCGTCGGCGGCAAGTTTGAGCCGGGGGAGAGCCCGGAGGACTGCCTCCGCCGCGAGGTGCGCGAGGAAACGGGGCTCACGCTCACGCGCTGGCGCTACCGCGGTCTCGTGACGTTCGTCTCCGACGTATGGCCGTGCGAGTATATGCACCTGTTCACCGCGGACGCATGGACGGGCGAGGAAAAGCCCTGCGACGAGGGCGAGCTTGCGTGGATCGGCAAGGACGAGCTGCTTACGAAAAAGCTCTGGGAGGGCGATAAAATTTTCCTCCGCCTGCTCGCGGAGGACGCGCCGTTTTTCTCGCTAAAGCTCGTTTACCGCGGCGAGGAGCTCACCGCCGCCGAGCTGAACGGCGTGCCGCTCAAGGGATAAACGTACATTATTATATAAGTAGGAGGAACTGCAATGCTCATCCATCTCAACCAGATCGAGGAAACCCCGGCCGAGCACATGCTCGGCGGCGAAGGCACGATTTATCTCCGGCGCTTCATGGACGATGCCGGAAAGATCATGCTCGTCCGCGTGCAGCCCGGCTGCTCCATCGGCATGCACACGCACGAAACCAGCAGCGAAGTCTGCTACATCCTCTCCGGCCGCGCCAAGGTGCTGTATGACGGCAAAGTCCTGCCGCTCGAGCCCGGCGTTGCGCACTACTGCCCGAAGGGCCACTCCCACTCCGTCTTCAACGACGGCGACGAGGAAATGACCATGTACTGCGTGGTGTCCAACGGCTGAAAAAGGGAAAGAGGGGAGAAAACCCACTGTCAAGCCCTCCGGGTTTGCCACCTCCCCTATTAGGGGAGGCAAGAAGGCTTCCGAAAACTGACTTGGCCACCCTAATAGGGGCAGACTCTCCCCGGCGGGGAGAGATGTCGCCGAAGGTGACAGAGAGGGGGAGCTGGCGCGGCGCAAAGCACCGTGACTGAGGGGTTAAAAAAGCTCCCTCTGACGAGGGAGCCGAAACGTATGCCCATATCGCGGAGTTCGCCCCTCTGT
>CAKTBC010000147.1 GCA_934533005.1 uncultured Oscillospiraceae bacterium
GTGTGGGAGTGCCGCAACTGCGGCCACATCGTGGTGGGCGAGAAGGCCCCCGAGGTCTGCCCGACCTGCAATCACCCACAGAGCTACTTCGAGCTCCGCGCGGAAAACTATTGAGGCAAGAGAACAGAAGAGGAGCGCTTGCGCGGAGTTGACAAACGACGGCGCGGCAGGGGGCAGACTCATTTAGCGAAAACGTGCTGAAAGAACATTTGAAATTCTTACTCGAGTCCGCTATAATAAATTTACAACGTGCGGCGTTTCTGCGTAAATCCGGTTGCTGAAACGCCGCACGTCTTTTTTTGCGGAAATGGGTAAAAGTTCATAAACAAATCGTGCAGCAGAAATGCGTAAGTCCGGGTTTGGCGGACTTACGCATTTCTTGTTTTTGAAAAGTCCACATTTGAAAGATTTATTCTGCAAACAAATTATGATAGAGAAAAATAAGACCACAGCCACTGAAATCGAACGATTTCAGTGGCTGTGGTCCGAGATGGGAGACTCGAACTCCCAACATCTTGCTCCCAAAGCAGGCGCGCTACCAACTGCGCTACACCCGGATACAATATATTATTATAGCAGGTCAAAATGCGCCTGTCCAGTCCTGCATTAAATTTTATGGTGTAGGTATTACAAGGATCATCATGTTCAGATGCTTCGGCGCTGCTTGCCTGCACAGGTTCATGATCGCGGCGATGTCCTGCGATTCCGCATCCGGCAGCATATCCGCCAGCGGGTAGGTCGGCGATACGTTCAGCGCTTTGCAGATGGAAACGAACACAGGCAGGCTCGGCATCTTCGCGCCGGGTTCGATTTGACGCAGATAGGTCGCGTTGATGTTGCAAGCCTCAGACAGACGCTCACTCGTCCGGCCCCGTTCCTTGCGTGCCATATTGATGCGCTTTCCGAGCGATCTTCTGTCCATGCTTTCGCCTCCGCTTGTATGCCTGTGGCATGGTTTTTGTTCTCTATTAGCTTACATTTATGTTGATTTTCTCAAAAGCCGCTTTTAGAATACAAAACGCAAGGCAATGCCAAGGCCGTGGCGTGGGCCGTAGAAAACGGCATCACGACCGGCACGAGCGAGACGACCTTCTCCCCGAACGCGCCCTGCACGAGAGCGCAGAGCGTGACGTTCCTCTACCGCGCGCTCGGCAAGCTGACCGAGAGCGGCGAGACGTTCCGCGATGTGCCCAAGGGCAGCTACTATGAGGACGCGGGCGCGGGGCGGCCGAACGCACGGCAGGCCTGCGCGCCGCGCCGGGCGAGGATGTGCATTTCAGGCAGAAAAAACATACATTTCAGGCAGGTCTTCCCACAAAACGGCGCGAAGGTGCTACACTGAAACAGCAAAAGCTATAAAGATCCGTCCGGGACGCCCCCGGACCCCGTAGGGTTGACCCTACGGGATGCCCTCTGCCCGCGGGAGACAGCCCAAGGGGCAGGGAAGGAGACTGAAGGAGGAGACCGATGAAAAAACGTTTATTGAGTTGGCTCATGGCCCTGACCCTGTGCCTGGCGCTGCTGCCCGCGGCGGCGCTGGCGAACGGCAACGGCGTGGAGGATCTCCAGCTCACCGGAGAGCAGGAAACGATCCTCTCCGGGGAAGAGAGGAACGCTGCGCCCGGCGAACAGCAGGAGACGCAGCTCGCCGAAGGAGCGCTGCTGCCCGCGGCGGCTCCAGCGGCGGAGCCTGCGGCGCTGATGGCGAGCGGCCTTTTCACGCAGGCGGCGGGGCATGATCACTGCCTCTGCGGCGCGGCGCACAAGGCAACCGGCGACCACACGGACGCTAAGGCTGTATCGATCACATTTACCGAGTGGACGGACGAACTGGCGAAAGAACAGTACGGCAACAGCGAAAAGACCGCGGCCAACTCCCTGCCCAAGGTGGGGAATGGCTATTATTACCTGACTCAGGATGTGGTGCTGAGAACGAGTTGGAAGCCCGCCGACGGCACAGTGCTCTGCCTGAACGGCCACAAGATCATGAGCGAAAGTATTAATTACGGCATCCATATTGACAAAAGCGTGACCTTCACCCTGACCGACTGCAACGGCAGCGGTAAGAGTTATCAATTTGCGGATGGTGGATATTATGATCCGTGGAAGCTGGATGCGTCCGGCAGCCATACGGTCATCGGCGGTATCCTCACCGCCCCGTATGGCAGCGGCGTATATATCCAGAAAGGCACCTTCAACATGTACGGCGGCACCATCGTCGGCAACAGCGGCAACAGCAACAAGGGCGGCGGCGTGTTTGTTGGATTTAACGACAGCGGCAACACGTTCAACATGTACGGCGGTGCCATTACCGGCAACCGGGTATCCGGCGGGAGTACCAGCGATGGCGGCGCCGGCGTGTATGTGCGTGGTGACAGCAACACGTTCAATATGTACGGCGGCGAGATCACCAACAATGCAACAAGAAAAAATGCCAGCGGCGGTGGCGTGAATGTGTACGACAAAGCTACATTCAACATGACCGGCGGCACCATCGGCGGTGAGGGGAAAGGCAACACCTCCAGCTGGGGCGGCGGCGGTGTGTATATGTACAATAGCACATTTATCATGAGCGGCACCGCGAAGATCGCCGACAACAGTGAAAGTCGTAGTAGCGGTGGCGGCGTGGATGTGTCCGGCGGTACATTTACTATGAGCGGCAATGCAACGATCACCGGCAACAGCTGTGGCAGCCAAGGCCAAGGTGGCGGCGTGTATATGAGCGATGGCCAGTTCACTATGAGCGGCAATGCATCGATCACCGGCAACAGCTGTGGCAGCACCATTGCCTTCTACAATGGCGGTGGTGTGTTTGTCGATAGTGATGCGGCGCTCACCGTGTCCGGCAATGTGCAGATCACCGGCAACACGAAAAACAACAAGGCGAACAACGTCTATCTTGGGCAATCCAACTATGACCCCATGGCCACGATCAAGATTGGCGAGGACGGTCTGAACAATGCAAAGATCGGCGTGACCGCAGAAACGCCCTCTGCGGGCCTTGTCATCGCCACCGGCGCAACTGAGAATAAAAACTACACCGAGATTATCACGAGTGACGACGATACTTACGAAGTCGCGCACGACAGCACTGACGCGACCAAACTGGTGCTGAAAGTTGCCCCCGAAAAGCCGCACACCCATTTCCTCTGCGGCGGCGATAACTGCACCAAGGTCGGCGGGCATACGGAGAACGGCAAGACCACCTTTGAAACGAAGCTGTGGATGGACGGCGACACGCTGAAGATGGGGGACAAGGAGTGGACGCTGGGCAAGGTCGAACGAGCTGATAGCAGCAGCGGCGACAAAGAAGAAGGCTACGCCCTTTCGGAGGGCACTTACTATCTGGGCACTGACCTTAAGCTCAACGGCACACCTATCCTGATCAGCGGCGATGTCAAGTTCTGCCTGAACGGACACACCATTGACCAGGCGTACCAATCCGGGGCCATCAGCAGTTTGATTCGTGTCGTTGGCAAGAATGCGCATCTGACCCTGACCGACTGCGTAGGCACCGGCAAGCTCACGGGCGGTAAATACGGCGGCGTAGACGTGTT
>CAKTBC010000148.1 GCA_934533005.1 uncultured Oscillospiraceae bacterium
CCGCAGGCGATGCGGCCATAGGTATGCGTCCGGCGGTTGTAGGCCTCAAACCGGGCGGTCTTTTCCTGTTCGTTCATGGCATTCCCTCCTTATACACCGCGCAGCAGCACCGCTGCCGCCATACCCGCGAGCATGCTGCCCGCGATGGAAAAGTTATCGACCCATGCGGCGTTCTTCTTCTCGGCGAGCCATACAAACACCGCCATCACCGCCGCCGACACTGCAACGACCGCGAGCGGCATCCAGCTTCCCGCAAACGTGAACCGTCCCGCGCCGGAGACGAGCGCGCCGATGTAGCTTCCAATATACGCGCTCACGAGACCGATGAACATGGCGGTCATCGCCGTGTCGCCAAAGCCGCCGCCCGCCGCGCCATCCTTTTTCGGCGTCTTGAGGCGGGAGAGATACTTTTTATTAAACAGAATGGAAAACACCATGCCCCACATGATGCAAACGCCCATCAGAAGGGCGATCGTGGTGAACGCCTGCGCCGTCATCGCCGAAGCCGAAAGACCCGGCAGACCGACCGCCTCCGCCGCGGCCTCCGCAACCTGCGTTTCATAGTGCAGCGCACCGATGACCGAAAGACGCAGCCACGACCACGGCGTGCCGAGACTGCCCGAGAGCGCGATGACGCCGAGCAGAATACCGACGCTCGGCAGCGCGGCAAACGTGGCGCTCGCGGTGATGGTGCGTTTCATTTTCGTTTTGTCCATGCCGATGGCGACACCGGCGCGGTAGGCGCGGATCATGAAGAACACGCATACGAGCGCGACGAAGAGAATGATGCCGCCGCAGATGAGATACATGACAGGACTGTTGAGCTGAGATAAGATTCCCATACAAGCTTCCCTCCTTTTTTCTTATCTCGCAGTTTATCACTTTAATTTGTATTTGAAAAGGGTGTGTGAAAATTCCTTTTTCCCCCTTTTCTTTCCGGCGAAAATCCGGTATCCTATGCGAGAAAACAGGGGAGGGAAGATTAATGATCATTACGGTTTTGCAGCTCGTCGCGGTGTTCGGCGTGCCGGTGCTCATCCTGCGGCAGCGGGAAAAGGGGCTCGTGCGCACGTTCGGAACGATCGCCATGGCGTATTTCTGGGGTATCGTCGTTGCGGTAGCGGCGTTTCTCTGCCGGAAGGCGGGGCTGGACATCCGGCTGAACGCCGACGTCGGGCAGATCGGCAGCTATGTGTGCATCGGGCTCGCGATCCCGCTTTTGATGTTCGGAACGAACCTTGCCGATGTGCGGCGGCTCGCAAAGCCGGTGCTCATCTCGTTTGCGCTGCTGCTGCTCGCCGTGAGCGCGGTCGTTGTGATTCTGGGACGAACGCTCGGGGCGAGCTTCCCGTGGGGACGGCAGCTCGCGGCGATGGCTGCGGGCATGTATACCGGCGGTTCGCCGAACTTTAACGCCATCGGCGTCATTCTCGGCGTGCCGGGCGACACGATCGCTATCGGCAATCTCTCCGATATGATCGTCGGTACCGTCTTTTACATATTCATTCTCACGCTTGCCAAGCCCCTCTGCGCCAGAGTCCTCGACCGGCACGCAAAGCAGGGCGCGTACATGCGCGAGAGCGGCGGCGCGGAGAATATGGATGCGCTTGAGTGGAACGGCTTTCACCGCGGCATCGTGCGAAATCTCCTCCTCTCACTCGGGTGCGTGCTTGTCGGCGCAGTCATTGGCTTTGTGATTTGGAGGATCAAGGGCGGCGCGCTTACCGATCCGCTCGTTCCGGCGGTAATGATCGCGGGGACAATACTTGGGCTCGCGCTCTCGTTCGTGCCGAAGGTGCGGAATGTGAAGGAAAATGCCGCCGCGGGGCACTATCTCATTCTCGTGTTTTCGTTTGCGCTCGCAAGCTCGCTTGATCTCGGCACGCTCGGAGGGAATCTGCTGCACGCGGTCGCGCTGCTCGCCTCCATCACGGTGTGCTCCGCGCTGCTGCACCTGCTGCTCTGCCGCGTCTTCCGCATCGGCGCGGACTGCGCCATCGTCACGATGACGGCGGGGCTGTATGGCCCGGCGTTCATCCCGGCGGTCACGAAGCAGCTTCGCTGTGATGCTCTCACCGCGCCGGGACTCATCTGCGGCGCGCTCGGCTACGCTGTCGGCACGTTTCTCGGCGCAGCGCTCTTCTGGGTGTTATAATTGCTTTTATTTTTAAATGTAAGAGACCGGCGGCTCTCCGATTTTCGGAAAGCCGCCGGTTTCTTTGTATAACCCCCTCAATGTAGTGGGGGTTGTTTGAAAAATTTTACGCCTTCATTTCCTCGCAGAACTCGACCTGCTCGACCTTGGCAACGAGCTCCGCCGCCTCCGCGTGACCAAGCTCGGGCCGCATGATCTCCAGCTCCAGAATGTACCCGTGCGTTTCCGCGGTGCGCGAGCCGATGTCCTGTATGTCGTTGACCTGGATGCCCAGACTTTTGATTGCGCGCAGCAGCGCACTGAGCGGCACGCCACGCTTGAGCTCTATATACACATTCATCACCCGCGAGGCTTTCACGTGGGTCGAATCCAGCTTGTTGAGGGAGACGAGCACAATGTAGATGAGCACGCACATCATGAGCGCGCCTTCATAGAAGCCTGCGCCCGCGGCGAGGCCCATGCATGCCGAGGCCCAGAGACCCGCGGCGGTCGTCAGGCCGGTAACATGGCGCTTGCCGGTGACAAGAATGCTTCCAGCGCCGAGAAAGCCGACACCGCTCACGACCTGCGCCGGCATACGAAACGCATCGCCCGGCACGCCGAGATTCTGCGCCTGATAGAGGCTCGTCATCATAACAGACGCCGCGCCAATGCACACGAGAAGATGGGTACGCAGTCCGGCGGCGTGCTGCCGCTTGCCGCGGGACATGCCGATGATGCCGCCGCCGAGAAGCGCGATGGCAAAGCGCACCAGCATGGAGACGAGATTCACTTCGTGCAGATAGTCCATAACCGCGCTGAAAGATGTCATAAACCACACCTGCTTCGGATAAAAGTAACAAAACCGGGTGTCGTCCGCCGGTTTTGTGTCGTGATTATAGTACAATATCCTGAAAAGTGCAAGAACAAATTTACAAGAAATTTACACAGATTTTTGGATGGCAGGAATATGTAAAGACCCTCTGCCCAAACGGACTGACCCACGGCCAGCGGATGGCGGCTATTTATGGTCCGAGCGGCGGGCTGCATCTGCTCGGAGCCGGAGCTTGCAGAGAAACACGATCAGCAATACGCATCCTTTTCCAAGCCGTATCCCGGCATGAAAGGCATAATTTTCCCTGCAGGACCATCGGCGTCTTATTTCTGCGGCGGGAACACCGGCCAGCGCAATGACACGTGGAAAACTCAAAAACAGAAGTGCGTTGCGGTGTCCGTCTAAGTACAAAAAAACGCATTCTCCGTTTCTGCGGAGTGCACCTGTAAAATGAAAGTAGACACACACAAAAGTGTGGGTGTCTACTTTTTTGTATACCCGAAAACCACGCGTTAGACGCGTGGTTCAAAAGAGCCTTTGGCGATGAGGGAGACAAAAAAACTC
>CAKTBC010000149.1 GCA_934533005.1 uncultured Oscillospiraceae bacterium
AAGAAGCAGCGCAAGGAATTTCTTCATTGTTTGTTCTCCTCCTTATTGGATTTTCAAACTTTTTTATTAAACGCGGGTAGCGTTAATAAACCTTATGTATCCGGCTCAGTCCTCAAAGAGGCGCGCCATGGATACGCCGAGCTTCTCGCTCATGAGAAAGAGCGTTTCGAGCGACACACCCTTGACCTCGGCGGCGTTGTTCGCCTCGATCTGGCTCACGAAGCTCACGCTCCGGCCGATCGCCTCAGCGAACTGCTCCTGCGTCATGCCGCGCATTTTGCGGTAATAGGCAATCCGCAGGCCAAGTATTCTAAATCGTTCTCTGTAATCCTCGCGCATACGTTTTTCTCCTCACGGTAAACACTTTACCGGAGCGTGGTTAGTATGTACAAAGACCCCCGGTTGGATTTACTAATTTTAACGAATAAAGTGTAAAATAGTAAATCATCCAGTAGTGTGTTTTTCTTCGCTTACAGTGTAACATTTCCGTACTGTGGCGAAAAATGTTTCACTGAGACGGACGAAATCCGTCATTCTGCCGAAAATCGGACATTCCGGCGAGGCACGAGCCTCACTCCGCGCCGCGGATCTCGATGTATTCGCGCAGACCGTCGCGCATGATCTCCTCGTAAATCTCCCGCGCGCCGGAAACGGCATCGAGCGCGCGCTCGTCGCAGGCGAGCGCGTAGGCAACCGAGCCGTCCGAGCAGGTGAAGGCGTAAAACGGCAGGCCGCGCACGCTGCGAAGCTCCACGGCAGTCACGGAGACCGTACCGTCGTCGGCGCTGTCCCACGTGACGGCGTTGGACGCCGCCCTTTTGAGCGCGAGCGAGGGGACGTCCGCCGCGCCGTCGAGATACACGGCGCGGACAACGGCCTGGTTGAAGTCGCCGGTATAAAGGAAGCTGAAGCGCACGCTGCACTCGCTCTGCGCGGTGCTGCCCGTGCCGCGGAAGGTGATCTCGCCGTTGTCGTTTTCCGCCGTTGTGCCGAGCTCCAGACCGTAATTGCGCAGCAGGTCGATGAGGCCGCTGTGCTCTAAAAACGTGCGCGCCGCGGCCTCCGGCTGCGACGAGGCGAGGAACGCTTCCTGTTTATCGTAATTGTCCGGCGTGAGGGGCGCGGCGTTGGGGTTTTGGAGGAGGAGCGAGCCATTTTCCGAGACGGAATATGTCACACTGCCCCAGCCGTTCGCCGCAACGTTCGCCGCGACGGTCTCGCCGAGCGATGCGAGATCGACGGATTTTAAAATGCCGGCCGTCACGGTCTCCGGCGGGGTATAGTCGCAGTCAAACCGCGTGATGGACACGCGCCGCCCGCTGCCGGTCTTGCCCGTGGAGATGGGCGCGGCGGTCTGCTCGGTCTGGAACGCGCTGCCGCCCGCGCCGGGGTTGAGCTGCGGCACGGAAAGCGGGCGATCCTCCGTTTCGGGGCTCTTGTCCCGCCCGGGAAGCAGGAGGATGATGGCGGCGATCGCGGCAATGAGCATCACGCCGAGAAAGATCCAGCCGATGAGCATGATGCGCTTTTGCGAGGCGCGCCGCGCGCGGCGGGAGGGGTTTTCTTCCGTTTCTTTGCGAGGGGATCGGTAGTTTTTCATGGTGTGTTCCTTTTTATCAAAGGCTCCCTCTGACGAGGGAGCTGTCGGCGCAGCCGACTGAGGGAGAGATAGATTCGCGGTTTCCGGGTTTGATGGATTTTCTCTCCCTCCGTCTTTTGCCTTCGGCAAAATCCACCTCCCTCGTCAGAGGGAGGCTTTTCTTGGCCCCACCTGACGAGGGATCTGTCGAGCGGAGCGAGACTGGGGGGAGAGAAAATGTATGAGCTTCCGCGCAGAACGTCTCTCCCTCCGTCACAGTGCTGCGCGCCGCGCCACCTCCCTCGTCAGAGGGAGGCATTTTTTAAATTACGCGAGCGCCGCCCAGGCGCAGCCGAGGAGCGTGGCGTCGCCGGCGAAGAGAAATTCCGCGCCGCCGAGCTCATGCCGTGCGGCATACTCCGCGATCAGCGCCTCCATACGCGGACGCAGCACAGGGTTGAGCTTGAGCATCGTCCCGTCCGCGCAGATGCCGGTGAGCTTCCCGGCGCCGAAGCCGCGCTCACGCAAAATCGCGCACAGGCACGCCGCCGCGATGCGCGCGGCGCGCTCCAAAAGCATCGCATTGATCTCCGAGGCAAAGCGGCGGTCGTCCTCGGTTTCCAGCGCGTCCGCCACGGCGTTGCCGCCCATGGGGTCAAGACAAAAAGCGTCCACCATCGCGCTCGTAACGGAGAGCGCAGCGATGTTCTCCCCGCTCTTTGCCGAGAGGAGTCCTTCCCTTGCCGCGAGCGCGAGCGTTTCGCGCAGCAGCAGCCGATAGTATGCCCCGGAGATCATTTTTTCCGCCGGGTGGTCGCCGGGCAGGCCGGAGGCTTCGTCCACGGTGATGTCCGCCGTGCCGCGCAGCGCGCGGCCAAAGCAGCCGGATTCGAGATTGACAAGCGTTTCCCCGCCCATCGCCACGGTTTCGGGCGATTTGGTGACGTCGGACGCTTTCACATGGCAGCAGGCGTTCGTGCCGGTGCCGAGAATGAAGCCGATGAAGTCGGCATAGCGGGAGCGGTCGCACGAGGCCATACCGCCGAGCATGGAGCCGACGGTATCGTTGATGAGCCGCCAGCGGCGAGCGCCGGACGCGCCGAGCGCGCGCATTGCCGTTTCGATGCCCTCGCATACGAGCTTTCCCTCCGCGCCAGTGACACGCGATTCCTTGCCCATGCTGATGATGCGCCCATCGCCATTCGGCAGGCACTCGCACGGGAACGAGAACGCGATGCACGCGCGGTCCGCATCGCCCATAACGGTGAGAGCAAGCTCCGCAAAGGCGCGAAACATCTCTCCCGCGCTTGTGTCCTTGCCGAGCGTGCCGGGCATACGGCGCTTTTGGAGCGCTTCCGTGACGGGCTTTCCCGCCTCGTCAAAGCGGACGCGTCCGGCGCGCAGATTCGTGCCGCCGGCGTCGAGCACGAGAACGCTCTCGCCCGTGCGCGGCGCGCTCGCCGCGGGAAGGAACGACGGCAGCATCATGAGCGTGGAGCTCTCCCCGCGCAGCCCCGCGCGCATGTCGGCGATGTAGGCGTCCGTCAAGTCCTCAAAGGACTGCTGCTCATAGAGCATATCGTGGCGCCGGAGAAATTCTTTGGCGGTTTCCTTTGCACACATGGTGATCTCTCCCCCAAACCGGGCGCGGTTTCGTGCGTCCGGGAAATGTTCTTTTATCCGTTGCGCTCGAGCGGCTGGCACGTGCTGCCGGTGACGCTCCAGCGGCTGCACCCGCCGTTGTAGGCGAAGGGCGCAAAATAGATATCCGTCGGCCCGCAGTGGACGGAGCCGTCCGCGGCAGTCGACCAGCCCTCACCGGTGTGGGGCTTGCCGTCCGGGTCGGTGATGGTAAATAATCCGTCGTCGCGCAGCTCGAGCTTCCATTCGCCGCCGTCCGCATCCACATAGGAATACGTTCCCGCCGGGACGGGCGGGGCGGGCGT
>CAKTBC010000150.1 GCA_934533005.1 uncultured Oscillospiraceae bacterium
ATAGTCCATCATGTCTCTCCCGTATAGAAATAGGTTTGCGGAACACGTCCGACGATGATCGTTTCGGCAACCAGCACCTCCGTGATGATCTGCGTGGAGCGGATCTCCCACGGCAGCAGGACGTCCGCATCAACGCACACCTCCAGAAGCAGCTGGTGCTTTGTCTGGTTGATACCGGCATCTGTCAGTACATTGCGAAAATCGACCCGCGAGGACGTCAGCATCGTGATCTTGACCGGCACCACAGGACCCCGACCAAGGAAAAAACTGATTCCCAGCAGATTCCCAAAGGGTATAGAAAGATCGAGATCCCCCCGGTCGGACGCCTCCACGATAGCGTTGAGAAGCTCGGCGGAAAGGATATTCACCCGCGCCGTATCGGTTACAATGGCGCTGATCTGTCCGTCGCCGTCTTTTTCAAAGGATACGAATTTTCCGCCGTCCGGCCCGAGCAGACGCATTTCATTCTCCACGATGTTGCTCACGGTCTGTGTAATGAGATCCGACGCATTGGAGACTGCCATCGCGCCGGTAAGCGTTCGGAAATACCGCACAGCGGGGATCAGGAAAGTGATCAGCGCGCCGGCGAGGGCAAGAAACAGCAGCGCCGTCGTTTGCTGCGGCGTGATCTTTCGCAGAAATGGCATACGGGTCACCCCCTATGCCAAGAGTATATGCCTCAGGCGAGCATTTCAGACAGGGCGCTCAGTACGCCGAGCTTGCCGGATTCATACGTAAGCCCGCCCTGCAGAAAGCCGAGATATGGCTCACGCACCGGGCCGTCGCACGAAAGCTCAAGCGACGCGCCCTGAATGAACGTTCCTGCCGCCATGACGACCGGGCTCTCGTACCCCGGCATCGGCGCGGGGACGGGCAGGGCGAAGCTGTCCACGGGCGAACCCTTCTGAATACCCTGACAGAATTTCACAAGGTTGTCCGCCGTTTTCAGGCGGATGGTCTGAATGATGTCCGAGCGCTTTTCATCGGACGCCGGGAAGCTCTCAAAACCAAGCTCTTCCAGCATTCCGGCGGCGAAGGCCATCGTTTTGAGCGCCTGCGACACGGTGTGCGGCGCAAAGAAGAAGCCTTGGAAGAGCGTCCGGTTCACGCCGAGCGAAGCGCCGCACTCGCTGCCGATGCCCGGCACCGTCAAACGTTCGGCGGCAAGCTCCACGAGATCGGCACGTCCGGCAACATATCCGCCCATGGGCGCAAGACCGCCGCCGGGGTTTTTGATAAGCGATCCGGCGATGAGATCCGCGCCGAGCGCCGTCGGCTCACATTCCTCGGTAAACTCCCCGTAACAGTTGTCCACAATGACCGCCGTATCCGGGCAGCCCGCTTTAACTGCGCGGACGATCTCCCCGATCTCCGCAGCCGAAAGCGCGCGCCGGGGCGCGTATCCGCGGCTGCGCTGCACAAACGCCGCCGCCGGGCGCAGCTCCGATACGCGCTGCGTAATCGCGGCATAGTCCGGCCCGCCGTCGGAAGCAAGCTCCAGCTGCTCATACCGTATGCCGAGCGAGGCGAGCGAGCCGCGGCCGGAGCCGGTGATGGCGGTATGGAGCGTATCGTACGGCGCTCCCGTAACGGCAAGGAGCGTGTCGCCCGGCTGGAGCGCGCCGTACAGCGCGCAGGCGATCGCGTGCGTTCCGTTCACAAACGTAGTGCGCACGAGGGCGGCTTCTGCGCCAAACACGTCGGCATAGACCTTTTCCAGCGTTTCGCGTCCGAGATCATCGTAGCCATAGCCGGTCGTTCCGGCAAAGCACGGCTCGGACACTCGGTGCGTGCGGAAGGCATCCAGCACGCGCTTCGTATTCTTCTCCGCCGTGCGTTCAAATCCGCGGAAAATGGGCTGGAGCCGTTCCTCCACATGGGCGGCCAGTGTATAAAGCTCTTCGTAATTCATGGCAGTATATCCTTTATTTCAGTTCGTTAACGATGGAGCGGAAAGTTTCGCCGCGTTCCACAAAGTTTTTGAAATGGTCAAACGACGCGCACGCTGGAGAGAGCAGCACAAGATCCCCTTCTTCCGCGCTCGCAGCGGCGGCGAGCACGGCCTCGCGGAAATCGTCGATTTTCCGAATCGGGAGGGCTTCCGGGGCGTACAGCGGCGATTTTGTCACGGCATCATATATCTTTTCCGCCGTGAAGCCGGTGAGGAACAGCGCTTTGACGTGGCGGCAGATCTCATCGCCGAGCGTATCAAACGGGATGTGCTTGTCATACCCGCCCGCGATAAGGATGGGCTTCTGCCGCAGCGCGTGAAGCCCAGCGATCGTGCGGGTCGGGCTGGATGCGATGGAGTCGTTACAGTAGGTAACGCCATGCAGCGTCCGGATCATTTCGAGCCGGTGCGCTACACCGCGGAAGCTCTCCGCCACGGCGCGGCAGGTATCATCAGAGACGATTCCGTCGGTAGCGGCAAACGCCGCCATATAATTCTCAACATTATGTAAACCAGGAAGAAGGATACTTTCTGCGTCCATGAGCTTGGTTTCTTTACCACTGTGGGCGCGGTAGATAACATCGTCACACAGGAACACGCCGTTTTCCGGCGCCGTTTCGCGGCTGAAAAACCGGACTTCACCGGGACAATCCTCCGCAAAGACACGCGTAATGGCGTTGTCGGCATTGAGTACCGTGACACCGGCGCTGCCCTGTGAAAGGAAAATCTGTTTTTTGGCGGTCTGGTAATCCTCGTAGCTCGGATGAACGTCCAGATGGTTCGGCGAAACGTTGGTAACGACCGCGATATCCGGCCGGCAGTTCATGCTGTGGAGCTGGAAGGAGCTGAGCTCGAGCACCGCCCAGTCTGTGCTTGTCATTTCCGGTGCTTTGTCGAGCAGCGGAGTGCCGATGTTGCCGCCAAGGAACACGCGGTATCCCTGTGCCTTCAGAAGTTCAGAAATGATGGTGGTGGTCGTCGTTTTTCCGTCCGAGCCGGTCACAGCGATGATGCGGCACGGGCAGACGGTAAAGAACGCCTCCATTTCAGACGTAAGAAGCGCTCCGCGCGCTTTGGCCGCGGCGAGCTCCGGCGTAAAGGGGTGAAGCCCCGGCGTGCGGAAAATCACGTCCTCGGTGATACCGGCAAGGTACCCATCGCCCAGCACAAGACGACAGCCCGCCGCTTCCAGCGCTGCGGCCTCGTCCTCGCCGAACGCTTCGCGTGTGCGTTTATCGCGCACCGTGACGGTATACCCTGCATCGAGCAGCAGCCGCAGCAGCGGCCGGTTGCTCACGCCGAGACCGATGACCGCAATGCTTTTTCCGCGCAGAGACTGTATATAAGAGTCGAGCGTCATAATTGCCTCCTGAATATCTTCTTTAACTTATATATTATATTCGCTTTCCGGCAGAAATTCAACACCTATCGCCGTTGACAAGCGCGCTTTGAACAGGTAAAATACCTGTGCGAGAAAGCCAAGCAGCCGCGGGCATAAGGCGAAAGCCTGTGCGTGAGGAAAGTCCGGGCTCCACAGGGCAAGGATAACGGGTAACGCCCGCCGGGGGTGACC
>CAKTBC010000151.1 GCA_934533005.1 uncultured Oscillospiraceae bacterium
CGCCCGACACCGACGAAGTTCACCGTCGCGCACATGGACGAAAACGACGATCTCTTGAAGCTCGAGGAGTTCGCGCCCGATGCGCTGCCCGAGTCTATCACTGCCGCGGACGGCGCGGCGTATCTCATCGGCACGAGCTATGGACAAGACGGGGACGGAGAGACGGCGGAATATAGCATTTGCAACCGTGACGGAAGGATTCAACCGCCTCTGGACACGTTTGCGTATCAGGACGGCAAACTCAAGGCGGTCAGCATTTGGGTCAACTGGGAGGAGGGAGCGGCATGAAACGCATCATTGCTTTTGCGCTGGCGCTCGCGGTGGTGTTTGGTGTGAGCTTTGCGCTCTATGAGCCTGACAGTATTAAGGATGCAGCGCAGGAGGCTGCGGAGGATGAGTGGGTCGGCTATTTCTTCGCCCCCGAACCCTTTGACGGAAGGCGCTACGCGACGGAGAACGGCGGCGACTACGACTTCGGCGTGTCCGGCGTGCCGGTGTTTGTGACCATCACGCCGTTTAAGCCCGGCGAACCGGACTACGAAGAGGGCTCGGAATTCAACTATTCTGTCGGCGCGGCGGTGTCCGGCGAGGTCGTTGGCAGCGGAATGCACATCAATGTCGGCGACAACGGCAGCAGCTACGAGACGGGCGGCGAGATCGTGCTCGACGCGCAGAAGAGGGTGGAGCTGTACGAATGTTATGTCTACCGCACGCCTGCGGGCGACTACTACGCCGAGTGTGTGCTGTACAACGGGATGAAGTCGGCCTACTGCGGGCCGGGCTTTGGCCTGAGCCAGACGCGGACGATCTCGACCGAGCGGTCGAGCGACTGGCGCGCGAACGGCAAAACGAAGAGTCGCTCGATCAAGGTGAGCGTCTCGCTTGTTGAGCGCATAGCGGTGGAATCGGTCGAATTTGTCTGGATGGACAGCGATAAGAACGTTCTGTCGCGCGCGGAATACGCCGCCGGCGCTCTTCCCGAGACGCTGGCCGCGCCGGACGGCGCGGAGATCCTTGTCGTGACGCAGACGAGTGCGGACGGCACAAGCGCCCGCACGCTCTGCACGCAGGACGATCTGTTCACCAGAGCCTATGTTCCCTCGACGCTTTCCGGACTTCTGCGCGTTGTCGATGTCTCGCTCGACTGGGGAGGATCGCCATCTTAAGAAGCTTTTAATAAAGAAAACGTTAAGAAAACGTTGCAAAACGCCCCGTTTGCGTGTAAGATAAAGGCAGTTCAAGCGATCGGGGAGGAACTGTCCTATGCGTCCTGATGGAGTAAGAGTGAAAAATACCACGGCGATCGTCTCGGCGATCCCCTATATCATGCCCAAGCGCTATGACGCGCAGAATTACATCACCGAATATGCGGACATGGAGATCCTGCGCCGCTATATCCACGAAAAGCGGCGCGAGGGGGTGCGCATCCCCTACATGGCGCTGATCCTTGCCGCCTACTTCAAGGCGTATCAGGAAAACCCGAAGATCAACCGTTTCATCATGAACCGCCGGATCTATCAGCGCAACCATTTCTGCGTGAGCTTTGTCATTCTCAAGAACCGCGCCGACGGCACGCCGGACGAGACGACCGTTAAGCTCTTTTTCGAGGATGGGGACGATATTTTCTCCATCAACCGCAAGATCGAAGAGGCGGTGGCGAAAAATCAGGTCGCCGCGCACAACAACAATACCGACAAGTTCGCAAACTTTATGTTTTCCCTTCCGGTGCTGCCGGCACTCGTGATGGGCTTTGTCAATCTGCTGGATCACTGCGGCCTGCTGCCGCGCAGGATCATCGATCTGAGCCCCTTCCATACGAGCCTTTTCATCACGAACCTTGCCTCGATCAACACCAGCGCCATCTACCACCACTGCTACGAATTCGGCACGACCGGCGTGTTCGTCTGCATGGGCAAGCCGGTGGCGAACTACATCAGCGGCGAATACCGCAAAAAGCTCATTCCGCTGTCCGTGGTGATGGATGAGCGCATCTGCACGGGGCACGAGTATGCGCTTTTCTGGGCGGCGCTGCGCCGCTATCTCCGCCATCCCGAGCTGCTGGAAAACGGCGCGCCGGAACTGACGGACGAGACATCGCACGCCGTCGGCGAGGAATAAGAGCAAGAAGAAAACAGCACAACCCCCCGGCACGGAGCATCGCTCCCGCGCCGGGGGGTCCTTTGTTGATCGGAGAAAACCGCGCGCCTGCTCTGCGCGGCAGGGGCGAGTTCCCTCGCCCCATCCTCATATCTGCCGCTATCATAGCACGGCGGCGGCGAGCCGTGCGTGCGGACGTGCCGAAATGTATGGTTTTTCGTCCTGAAATGCAGGGCGCGGCAAATCTTTCCGGCGTCATACTTCGGAACGATTTACATTTTCACCGCGGTGTGTATAATGAAAACAGAATAGCGGCAAAAGGGCCTGATGCGCCGGAGCTCCGGCGGAATGATTCCCCTCTTGCCGGACATGCCCGCAGCGGCGGGCGGATCAGGAATCAAGGAGGAGTCACATGAAAAAACGAGTATTGAGCCTGCTGATGGCGCTGACGCTCTGTCTGACGACGCTGCCCACGGCAGTCTTCGCCGACGTCACGGAGAACGGCGAAGGAAGCGGCGGGACGCACTACGTCGCGGAGAGCGGTGGGATCTATGCAGCCCCCGGAAGCCCGACAGAAGGGGGCGGCGGCACGTATATTTCCGGAGAAGACACGCGGACGGAGATTCGGTGCACAAGCAAGCCCTCTTTAATTCAGCGCAGCTATGACGGCACGACGGACGGCAGTACGATACCAATCAACTTGACGTTCACAGACGGCACAAATGAAATCAAACTCAAAGAAGGAGCGGGCTTTACTGCCAAGAAAACGTTTGATTCCGCGGATGCGGGACGGCGTACCGTCACTGTGGAAATCGAGCTGATCGGTGATGCCGCGGCAAAGTACAAGCTCAAGGCGGGCGAAGAAAAATTTGAGATCGGCGGCTACATCGACAAGGCCACTCCCGAATTGACCGTAACTCTTTCCAAGACGGCTTGCACGGTGGGCGAAAAGCTTCTTCCGCTGTTGTCTGTCGAGGGTGCGCCGAAGGACGCCGAGGTAACGTATTATTATCTGGCGGCCGAACTTAAAGACTGGGCTGGCTCTTCCGATGCGGAAGGAGGCACATCCATGCCCCCAATCGACGGAAACACCGCAATCAGCGAACCCGGCACATATTATGTCTATGCCAAGACCGGCGAGACCAAGAACTACAAAGAGGAAAGGTCAGCAACCGTGGAACTCACGGTCAACGAGGCTGTCGTTGAGGCCGCTTCGGTAACAAAAGCGGACGGCACGGATGGCGGCACATACGAATCCCTCCCGGCGGCGCTGGCTGCGGCACGGGACGGCGACACCGTCAAGCTGCTGGCAAACCATACGACAAATTGGAGCGACGTCGAAGCGGGCGAGTATGCCACTTTGGCTGTCGTCAAGAAAACCTTGACGCTCGACCTGAACGGCATGACGGTGGATTATCTCA
>CAKTBC010000152.1 GCA_934533005.1 uncultured Oscillospiraceae bacterium
GTCTGAGCAGCCTCCGCAGGAGCCGAAACTTCCTTGGAAACCTTCTTGTCAGAGTCCAACGGCTTCATTGTGGGGAAGAGCAGCACATCGCGGATGGCTGCGGAGTCGGTGAGCAGCATGACAAGGCGGTCAATGCCGTAGCCGATGCCGCCTGTGGGCGGCATGCCGATCTCCAGGGCGTTAAGGAAGTCCTCGTCGGTGTGATTCGCCTCGGCGTCACCGGCAGCGGCGAGCGCATCCTGCGCGGCGAAACGCGCACGCTGGTCGATCGGGTCGTTCAGCTCCGAGTAGGCGTTGCACATCTCGCGGCCATAGATGAAAAGCTCGAAGCGCTCTACCTTCGTCGGGTCGGTGGGTTTCTTCTTCGTGAGCGGGCTGATCTCCACCGGGTGATCCATGATGAACACCGGCTGGATGAGGTTTTCTTCACAGTACGTTTCAAAGAAGAGATTGATGATATCGCCGCGGGCATGGCGATCCTCAAAGGCGATGTTGTGCGCCTTGGCCAGAGCCTTCGCCTCTTCCTCGGTCTTGATGGTGTCGAAATCAACACCGGAGTACTTCTTGATAGCGTCGATCATCGTCAGGCGCTCAAACGGCTTGCCGAGATCGATCTCCGTGCCCTGATAGGTGATCGTCGTGCTGCCGCAGACGACCTTGGCAAGATGGCGGAACATGTCCTCTGTAAGATCCATCATGCCGTTATAGTCGGTATACGCCTGATAGAGCTCCATAAGCGTAAATTCCGGGTTGTGGCGCGTATCAACGCCCTCGTTGCGAAACACACGGCCGATCTCGTAGACCTTTTCCAGGCCGCCGACGATCAGGCGCTTGAGATAGAGCTCGAGCGAAATGCGAAGCTTTACATCCTCGTCGAGAGCGTTGTAGTGCGTTTCAAACGGCCGCGCCGCGGCGCCGCCGGCGTTCGGCACGAGCATGGGGGTCTCGACCTCCATGAAGCCGCGGTCATCGAGGAAGCGGCGGATCTCCCGCAGGATCTGTGAGCGCTTGACGAACGTATCGCGCACCTCGGGATTGACGATCAGGTCAAGATACCGCTGGCGGTAGCGCACATCGGTATCCTGCAGGCCGTGGAACTTCTCCGGCAGAGGCTTGAGAGACTTGGTGAGCAGCGTGAGCTCCTTCGTGTGGACGGTGATCTCGCCGGTCTTTGTGCGGAACACAAAGCCCTTGACGCCGATGATATCGCCGATGTCCATTTTCTTGAATTCGGCATACGCTTCTTCCCCAAGATCGTCGCGGGCGACATAGCACTGAATAACGCCCTGCTTATCCTGAATTTTGCAGAAGGACGCCTTGCCCATGATGCGTTTGACCATCATGCGCCCGGCCACGGACACCTCTTTGCCGACCAGCTCGTCACCGGCGGCAAGGATCTCCGCGCTGTGGTGGGTAACATCGTAGCGGGTGATCGCGAAGGGATCCCGTCCTGCGTCCTGCAGGTTCGTCAGCTTTTCGCGGCGGATGCGGAGCAGCTCGCTGAGCGAGACCTCTGGCGCACCGGTCCTTGTTTCCTCTGCCATAGTAATCTCCTATATCTTTATTTTGGGCTCAGTTTTCAAAGTTGAGAATCTCGTAGTGAATGACGCCGCCAGGGGCTTCGAACTCGATCTTATCGCCTTTCTTTTTCCCCATCAGGCAGCGGCCAAGGGGGGATTCATCGGAAATACGGCCAAGAATGGGGTTGGCTTCCTGGCTACCGACGATCTCATACGTTTCCTCGTCCTCCTCGCCCACTTCGCGGACGGTCACACGGCTGCCCATGGAAATGGCGCTGCCGGTCGGCACATTATCGAGAATGACGGCGTTTTCGATCAGGTTCTTTATCTCGGCGATCTTGGAGTAGAGCTTGCCCTGCTCGGTCTTCGCTTCATCGTATTCGCTGTTTTCCGACAAATCGCCGAAAGAGCGGGCCTCCTTGATCTGCTCGGAAACCTCTTTCTCCCGAACGGTCTGAAGGTATTCCAGCTCCTTTTTCAGTTCTTCCAGGCGCTCCTGGCTCATTCTGAAACGGCTTTCAACGGACATAGTTTAAACTTCCTTTCGATACATACATGCTCGCAAATCCCGCACAGAGTGACTCCGTGCGGGAATTTGTCCTGCTATTATACGGAATCCCACGCGCCGTGTCAAGACGGTTTTCGGGTTCCCTTTTTGTAGATTTCGGCTGATTTTGGGATTTCCCGGTGTTAATGCACGGCGTCCTTCGCCGCTTCAAGCTGGACGTCCAACTCGCTGTCCTCAATCTGGTAGGAGGCGATATCCGGCGTAACGCCGCCGAGATCGGCCATGCTTTTTTTATCCGGCGTCAGATACTCAAACTTGGAAAGGCGCACCGCGCTGCCGTCAGACAGCTCCACGATCACCTGGCTCTGGGCATTGCCGGGCGTTCTCCGCCCGACGACCGTTACGCCCGCCTGCTGCATGATGCAGGCAAACATTTCCGCCGCACAGGTGGTGTTCTCATTCACCAGAACGACCATCGGCATATTGAGATACGAGCTGCCGGACGAATAGGTCGTCTCCTTCCCGTCGCGGTCGCGAAGAAGGAAGAGATCGCCCTTCGGCAGGAAGAAATCGAGCGAGTCCGCCATTTCCGCCGGTTTGCCGCTCGTATTATCGCGAACGTCAATGATAAGGCTCGTTGCGCCGGAGTCCTGCAGCGAGGCCACCGCCGATTTAACGCTGGCCGCGGCGCTGTCGTCAAAGTTGCGGATGCGCAGGTATCCGACGGTCGTGCTGCGGTTGGCTTTGTTGGCGTCGGTATCCAGCATATAGCAGACGACCGGCTCGGCATAAATGAGCTCGCATTTCATCCGGGCTTCCGCCTTGCCGCCCTGCACATTGAGAAGGTGGAGCGTGAAATACTTTTCCGTCTCGGTCTCCTTTGCGTCATACGTGCGCAGCAGATCGTCCAGCTGCTCGGGCGTATAGGTGGATACGTCGGTATTGTCAACGCTCGCGATCATGTTACCAACTTTCACATGCGCCTGATCCGCCGGGGAGCCGGGCGTTACGGAAAGAACAGTCAGATAACCGTAGTTCTCGTTGTACTGCGTGGTGACGCCGATACCGACATACTGGTTCGTCAGCGTGAGCTTATATTCATCATACTCGGAAGCGGGCAGATAATAGCTCGCCGGATCGCCCAGCGAGGCGACCATAGCGCTCGCGGAAGCGTCCTCCAGAGAGGACGTGTCCTTCGGCTGATAGAATGTCGTCTCAATGACACGGATGATCTCCATGTATTTATCGGAGGACGCGCCGCTGTCGGCAAGGATCAGGCACGCGGCCGCAGTGACCACAATGCAGATCACACACGCGAGCAGCGACCAGACGATTTTCGGTACGCGTTTCATAGGCTGATACCTCGGATGTTATTTCTTTCGCCGCGGCGGTCAGGCCGTCGGATCATACGTAACGGCGCTCTCGTCGTAGTACTGCATGGGGTCGACCTGCTGACCATTTTTGATGACGGCATAGTCCAG
>CAKTBC010000153.1 GCA_934533005.1 uncultured Oscillospiraceae bacterium
AGATAGGAGAGCACAACGGGGACATAGTCAATGTCGCCGCCGCGGACGTTCAGCAGCCACGCGATATCGTAGAGCGACGTGAGAAGATGGACGCTCGCGCCCTGCTTTTTCATTTCGGCGCGCACGTCCGCGAGCTTGTCCGCGGTGGAGCGGCCGGAGTACTCCGCCGTGAGGATGCGCACCGGCGCGTGCGGCAGCTCGGGGCGGTCGTCCCAGATGATGCCGATAAGATCCTCGCCGACAGCGAGTTTGCCGTGCTTTTCCTCCGCAAGCGCAAGGAACGCCGCGCCGAGGCGCGCGTTGATAACGCGCCCGTCAAAGCCGAGCGTGCCGCCCTCCGGCAGTGCCGAGCGCAGATATTCCATGATCGTCGGCACGCCCTCCTCACCCATGCGGTAGAGCGTCACGCCGGTATTCTCCAGCTGGCGCTTCGCCTGAAGAAAGTAGCGCGCATCCGTCCAGAGGCCGGCCTCGGTCATCGTTATAATGGCCGTGCCGGCGCTGCCGGTGAAGCCGGTGATGTAAGAGCGCGCCTTGAAGTGCGCGCCGACGTATTCGGATTCATGGAAGTCCGCCGTGGGGACGACGTACACGTCGATATGGCGCAGTTCCATTTCCCGGCGCAGCCGGGAGAGTCTTTCAGGGATCATGGTTGTTCCTCCTTCTATTTTCATACCCGCCGTTCGGCGGTGACGAAGATGCGATCCTTGCGCGAGCGGCCGCCGGTGTCGGTGACCGTACCCTTGCCCTTGCCGCGCACGGAGATGACGTCGCCGTCGCGGACGGCGGCGTCCGTGTGCAGGCACGGCACGTAGTTGAGCGACACGCTGCCGAGCCGGATGAGCTCCGCAGCGCTCGTGCGGGAGAGCCGGAAAAGGCCCGCGGTCACGGCGTCGAGCCGGAGGCTCTGCACCGTGAAGCTCAGAGTCTCGGTCTTCACCTCTTCCTCCGGGACGTCCGCGAGGGCGATCTCCTCGCCGCGGACGGTGTACCGTCCGGCGCGGTCGAGCTCCGCGAGCGTTTTTACAACGCTCGGCAGGCAGAACACCCAGGCTTCCGTACCCCGGACGCGGATGTCCCCTACCCACTCGCGGCGCACGCCGAGCGCGAGCAGCGCGCCGAGATAATCCCGGTGGCCCGGCTCGCCGAAGAAGCTTCGAAAATGCACCGCGGAAATATACTCCGCGGAGTCAAATTCCTCCGCGGTGAGATAAAACGGGAGAAAAAACGCGCACGTGCGCTCGCACTCCGTCCCGCCGCCGGAATAGACGACGGCCGTGCCGCGCAGCGAGGGGGCATTCTGCAATTCCATGCACTCCGCCGGGGTAAGAAAGGCGGTCGCCGTCACCGATGAGGTGCGCTCACAGCGCGCGGCAAGATCCTCCGCGCGCCGGATAAGATCGTTCGTTTCCATAGCTGCGATTATATCACGCTAACTTTGTATTGACAATGCAAAAAGACCGCAGAATTTTTTCTGCGGTCTTCTGCGTTAAAAAGGCCTCGCCAGGGTTTGCTCCCGCAGGAGCAAATAAAGTCTCAATCATTTTCTCCGGCGACATGTGCGTCGGAGAAAATTCCTCTCGGCTCGCAAACGTGCGAGCGCCAGCGAGTGCGCTGCGGCGAGCCGCTATCCCCTCAAACGAACCCCTCAACGGAGTGGGGTTTGTTTGAAGCGTTAACCGTAGTCTTGTGTTGCAACAAATGCCTCGTGCTCGGCAAGCGTGGCGAAGAAGCGCATGCTCTTCGTTTCCATGTCCAGCGCAAAATAGTAATACCCGGTCTGCTCGGGGTTGAGCGCGGCTTCGATGGATTTCATGCCGGGGTTGCAGATCGGTCCGGGCGGCAGCCCCTGATAGAGATAGGTATTGTACGGGCTGTCGGTGGCCTGAATGAGTTCGGTGGACATCGTCGTCTCGCCGGTCTCACGCAGGGCGTATACGACCGTGGAGTCGAGCTGCAGCGGCATGCCGATGTTCAGTCGGTTATAAATGACCGAGGCGATCGTCGCGCGCTCGGCGTCGTTCGCAGCCTCGCGCTCGATGAGCGAGGCGACCGTGATCACCTGCCGGAATGTCAGATTCAGCGCCTGCGCCTTCTGCCACATCTCGTCCGTGATGCGGTAATGAAAGTTGGAGAGGAATTTGTTGATAGCGCTCGACGCCTGCATCCCCTGATAGAAGTAATACGTATCCGGGAAGAGGAAGCCCTCGAGCCGGTAGGGGTCGCCCGTTTCCACGCCCTCAAGGAACGCATACGAAAACTCGGTATTCGCCGCGGCGGCATAGAGATCCTCCTTGCTGCACACGCCGTTTTCTTCGAGCTTGGCAAACACCTGATCGAGATTGTAGCCCTCGGGGAACATCACGAGCGTCTGAAGCTGCGAATCAGCGCCGGTCTGCATCTTTTTCACGAGCGCACGGTAGTCAAGATTCGTCGTGAGCGCATACGTCCCGGGACTGAGCTGCACCTCCGCGTTCGAGAAGCGCGAATAGAGCTGGAAGAGCCACTTGTAGTTGATGAGGCCGTAGTCCTTCAATATGCCGGACACGGTGTTCATATCCGCCACGCGGATCGTTTTCGTGCCGGTGACGTTGCCGTCGTCATCCGTCACGTCCACGGTCTTCTGCGTAAAGGCGCTCTCCGGCAGCGTGATCTCCACGCTCTCAGCGCTCTTGTTGAGCGCGAGCACGTCCGAGGCCGCCATCCAGCCGAACACCGCGAGAAGCACGCTTGCGCAGAGGATGAATGCGGCATACATGATGCCGCCCATGCATCCGATGCGCCCGTCGCGCCGCGAACGGATGGGCATATACGCCCGCTCCGCCTCGCGCGGGTCAAGCTCGGCTTCGACCGGCTGGGGCGCGGTCTTCTTCTTTTTCGGTTCGCTCTCCGGCTTTCTCTCCGGGCGCGTTGTCCGAACCGAGCGCGCCGGTTTTTTCTTTCCTGGCTTCGCGCTTTTGGGCGCCGGGCGCTTGGATGCTTCCGGCTTTTCCGGCTTCTCCGGTTTCTCCGGTTTCTCCGGTGCAGCGGCGTTCTCCGGTTTCTCCGGCGCGGCGGCGGTCTCCGGCGTTTCCGGCGCAGCCGGGACTACGGCGTTTTCTGCCGGTTCCTCCGCCGGGGGCGGTTCGGGCGCGGCGTGGCGCCCGACAGGGGGTTCGGTCTCGGGCCGAATTTTTTCTTCGTCAGACATAAATGCTCTCCTTGGAGTTGTAACCGCCCGCGGCACGCGGGCATAGAATACCGCAGACGGGGCAGAAAGCCCCGGCGGAACTGCAAAACGATGTCACCGACCGGCCGGAGCGCCGTGCGCGGCCGGGGCGCAAATATGGCACGGAGAAAGGGTATTCTCCATGTTCTGTGGAAATAATAACGGCTGCCTCTGGATTATCATCATTCTCATCCTGCTCTGCGG
>CAKTBC010000154.1 GCA_934533005.1 uncultured Oscillospiraceae bacterium
AACATCATCGAGCGCACCCGCTCGCGCTACGGCAAGTTCAAGCCGTGGCTCGTGATCGGCATCCTCTCCACGTCCGTGGTCGTGTATCTTGCGTTCAACACGAACCTGCAGGGCTGGAGCTTCATCGCGTTTTTCGGCGTGATCTACTTCCTCTATTCGATCACCTACACGATGCACGACATCTCCTACTGGGGCATGGTGTCGGCGCTGAGCTCCGATCCGCATGTGCGCAACTCGCTCACATCCCGGACGAATCTCTTCGCCGGCATCGGCGGCGTCATCGCCTCCATCCTCATCCCCATGCTCACCACCGGCAGCGGCACGCTCGGCGGCAGCACCGCGACGGCCTATGGCCGCGTTGCGCTCGTGATCTGTATTTTGGCGCCGCTCTTCCTCTGCGCCACGATCTTCGGCGTGCGTGAGCGCCGGGACTACAATACGAAGGAGGTCCCGCCCGTCAGCTTCAAGAAGATCTGGAACACCATCACCGGCAACCCCCAGATCCTCTGGATCTCGCTGGTGTTCCTGCTGCAGCAGATCGGCAACGACGTTGTCATGGGCGGCCTCGGTTCCACGTATGTGTACTTCGCCTTCGGCTACGAGGGCGGGCTCTATTCGCTCTTCAACACCGTCGGCCTCGCCGCAACGGCACTTCTCATGATCTTCTACCCCATGCTCGCCAAGCGCTTCCGCCGCAAGCAGATGATGGATAAGCTCATGCTGCTCTCGGTTATCGGCTATGCCGTTATGATCGTCTCCGGGCTGGCGCTCTCCGGCGGCATGGTGAAGTTCTGGCTGCTCACTGCGGGCTACATGGTCGCAAACCTCGGCCAGTACGGCTTCTATCTCATCATGATGATCTCGCTCATCAACACCGTGGAGTACAACGAATACCTCCGCGGCGAGCGCGACGAGGCGATCATCACCTCCCTCCGCCCGTTCTTCACGAAGCTTGCCTCCGCCATCGTTGTGGCGGTCACGTCCGCTACCTATCTCATCTTCGGCGTCACGGGGTATACGAACCAGATCTCCGCGCTCGAGCGAGCGGCCTCCCTCGGCGAGATCACCGAGTCTGCCAAGCTCGCGCAGATCGACGGCATCATTTCCTCCATCCAGCCGGGACAGTCCCGCGGGCTGCTGCTGTGCATGACGGTGCTGCCGTTCGTGCTCATGTACGCGAGCTATGTGATCTATAAAAAGCACTACATTCTCGACGAGGATAAATACGCCGAGGTGTGCGCTGCGCTGGAAGAGCGCCGCGCCGCGAAGTGAGGCATATCGCCATGGACGAGAAAAATCGCTCCTGCACCGACTGCGGCAGCGCCGCCTGCCGCGGCAAGGGCGGGCAGTTCCCGCCGTTCTGCCGGACGGAGCACTTAGACGAAGCGCTGCTTGAACGCTCGCTGGAAATTCTGAAGGGCGAGGAAAACGCCTTTTCCGTCGCCGCAGCGGTCAACGAGCGCGACGGCTACGGCACAAAGAGCCGCATCGAGGAGACGATGCACTTTGCACAGCTTCTCGGCGTGAAAAAGATCGGCATCGCCACCTGTGCGGGACTGATCCACGAGGCGAACGCGCTTGCGCGCGTCCTGCGCGCACAGGGGTATGAGGTCACGGGCGTCGCGTGCAAGTGCGGCATGGTGAATAAGACGGAGCTCGGCATCCCGGAGCGCTGTCTTGAGGTCGGGCCGAACATCTGCAACCCGGTTTTGCAGGCGCTCGTGCTCAACGGGGAGGGGACGGAGCTCAACATTGCACTCGGCCTCTGCGTCGGGCACGACAGTCTCTTCTATAAATACTCCGAAGCGCCGGTCACGACGCTCTCGGCGAAGGACCGCCTCCTTTGCCACGCGAGTCTGGGGCCTTTGTATCTGCTCGACGGCTACTGGAAGCGCCTGCTGAAACCCGATCCGTACCTCGCAGCGCCCGAGAGCGGCGAAATCGAAGAATAAGGAAACCGGGGACACGGCCAATGCCGTGTCCCCGGTCTTTTGTTATACGAATAAGGCGTCTTATTCCGCGTCGAGCGCGGCGGCGGCAACGAGATTCGATCCTGTTCCTGCGATGTTCTCGCAGAGGACGTCGCCGATGTGCACGGGCGCGGTGACTTCCATCGCGCGCACGGCGTCCATCACCTCGAAGATCTTCCCTTTCGGCACGTCCGGCACGGTTTTCACCGCGACGACCGGGCGCACGCCGCCCTTCGCGCAGACGGTGCTCGTCACGGTGCGCACGGGTGCGGTGGCCTCGCTCTTCGCGTACTCCGCGCCGCGCGGGCACGTATTGCCCGTGACGGAGACGACTTGGCCGTTTTCGATTTCCACGTGGATGGCGCAGCCCATCGGGCAGCGGATGCATGTCAAGTCCATGATTTACTCCTCCTCCACACAGAATACGACTTCCTTCGCGCTCTCGCCGAGGGCTTCGCGCGTGAGCGTGAACGACTCCATCTCGCCGGGTGCCATGATCTGCTTTTTGCGGTGGGCGATGCGCTCGCCATCCACATAGCAGGAGAGGTACTTGCCGTAGTACGGATTCGCTACGCGGAAACGCACCACGACGCTTTCGCCTATCGCGGCGGGGCGGACGGTCTGCGGCACGGTGTAGCGCACGCCGTCGCGTCCGGTGAGCTTCACCTCGCGCGCATTCTTCGGCGTGCCGCCGCGGACGAACTTCGCCGCGGCCGTTCCGGCGCGCGCAGCCTCCTCGGATACATAGTCCACCAGATCGTGGACGTGCAGCACGTTGCCGCAGGCGAAAATGCCGGGAACGTTCGTTTCGAGTGATTCGTTCACCGCCGGGCCGCCGGTCACGCGGTCGAGCATCACTTCCGCGCCCTCGGAAAGCTCATTCTCCGGCAGAAGACCGACGGAGAGCAGGAGCGTGTCGCACGGGATATACTTCTCCGAACCCGGCACCGGCTTGCGGTCGGGGCCGACCTCGGCGAGCGTGACGCCCTCGAGCCGCTCCCTGCCGTGGATGTCCACAACGGTGTGGCTCAAAAGGAGCGGGATATCATAGTCGTGCAGGCACTGCACGATGTTGCGCTTGAGCCCGCCGGAATACGGCAGGAGCTCAGCCACGCACTTGACGTGCGCGCCCTCAAGCGTCATGCGGCGCGCCATGATGAGGCCAATGTCGCCGCTGCCGAGGATGACGACCTCGCGCCCCGGCATAAAGCCCTCCAGATTCACCAGCCGCTGCGCCGTACCGGCGGAGTAGATGCCCGCCGGGCGGTAGCCGGGGATGTTCAGCGCTCCGCGCGGCCGCTCGCGGCAGCCCATCGCAAGAATGACGGCGCGGCCGCG
>CAKTBC010000155.1 GCA_934533005.1 uncultured Oscillospiraceae bacterium
GGACGGCCTTGTCCGCCGCAGCGAGGAGCCGAACGGCGCGGAAGCGCTCGCAGCCGATGCCTTCGTGCCGATGGCCGTCGGCTCGCTTGCGCTTGCGCTGGCGCTCTCGTTCGGCGCGCAGGATATAAAAGCGTTTTTCCATCTCTTCTCGCTGATGACGGCGCTTTGCGTTTCCTTCAACTGGACGCTCTCGTTCCCGATCCTTTTCTCCCGCACGGCGCGCCATCTCATGATGCGCGGCAGCGCCCTCGCCGGGTGGTCGGGCGCGCGTGATGTTGGCCGCTCGCGCCAGCTCGTGCTCACCGATACGGACGTTTTCCCGGAGGACGCCATCGAGATCACGGGCGTGCGCTTTATGGACAAGAGCCGCGCTTCGCAGATCATTGGCATCACCGGCAGCATGCTCACCGCCGCCGGAACCGGCCTTGCCGCGCCGTTTGCCGAGCTGATGCGCCGGAAAAACGCCGCCATGCAGACCGTGGAGGATTTCTCCGTCGGTGAAGGCGGCGCGAAAGGCACGGTGCAGGGCGAGGAAGTGCGCGTTGGCTCGCTTGCGTATATGCACCTGAGCGGCGTGAAGATCCCCGACAAGATCAAGGAGGAGAACGCGCTCTATACCGCCGTGTCCGGTGAGCTGGCGGCGGTGTTCCCGCTGCGCTACCGCCCCATGGCGAGCGTGCAGCGCGCGCTGGCCGACCTGCGCCGCGAGCGGCGCAAGCCGATCTTTGCCGTGCGTGACTTTAATCTCGACCCGCTGCTCTTGCAGAAAACGTTCGGCGTCTCTGCTGAGGGCTTCCAGTTTCTGTCCTTCACTGAGCGGTACCGCATCTCCGGCATCCCCGCCTCGGCGGGCAGCCCCGCCGCCGGTGTCATGGCGCAGGACGGTCTCGACACGCTCGTAGACTTTGCCGAGTGCGGCACAAAGCTCCATGCCTATGGCCGCGCGTGCGCGTGGTGCGGCGTCATCTGCGCCGCGCTTGGCGCGCTGCTCGCGGCGATCCCGGCGTGGCAGGGCGCCTGGACGGTGATCGGCGCGGGACGGGCGCTCTTATATATGCTCGCGTGGCTCATCGTGCCGCTCTCGCTGCGGACGCTGCTGCGAAAATAATTATTGCCAAAAAAATTGTCATAGTGTATAATTTATCTTCGTGGTGTTCCCCTGTTTTTTCGGAAGAATGACAAGTGAACTTTTAATAAGCAAGTGAATTTTTAATAAGATAATTATAAGGAGAGGACAACCCATGAGCTACACAACCAAGGACATCCGCAATGTCTGCCTGCTCGGTCACGGCGGCAGCGGCAAGACCACCCTTACCGAGAATATGCTCTATCTGACCGGTGCCATCGACCGGCAGGGCAAGGTCACCGACGGCAACACCGTCTGCGACTACGACGCGGAAGAAATCAAGCGCCAGGTAACGATCTCCGCGGCTCTCGCTCCCATTTCCTTCGGCGGCAAGAAGATCAACGTGATCGACTGCCCGGGCTTCCAGGACTTCGCCGGCGAAGTCGCCGCTGCGCTGCGCGCGGTCGAGGCGGGCGTCATTTTCTGCACCGCGAAGGACGGCTTGTCCGTCGGCGCGGAGCGCAGCTGGAAAATGCTCAAGGCCGCTGAGAAGCCGGCCATGTTCTACATCTCCAAGCTCGACGAAGAGCACGGCGACTACTTCGGCGTGCTCGAAGCCCTCCAGGCCAAGTACGGCAGCATTGTCTGCCCCGTGACGATCCCCGCTTCCGACGGCACCGGCGTCATCGATCTCGTGCACAATGTGACATATGAGACCAACGGCAACAAGACCGCGAAGGTCGCCGTCCCCGCCGCCGACGAAGGCAAGGTCGAGGAGCTGCGCGAGGCTCTCATGGAGTCCGCCGCCGGCGCTACCGAAGAGCTCATGGAGAAGTACTTCGAGGAAATGACCCTCTCCGAGGAAGAGATCATCACCGGCATCAAGGCCGGTTTGAAGGATCGCAGCGTCGTTCCCGTGTTCTGCGGCGTCGGTACGAACGGCGTCGGCACGCAGGCTCTGCTGCAGGCCATTCTGGACTATGTCCCCGCGCCCGACGAGGTCGAGGGCATCGATCCCAACGGCGCGACCGTCGGTCTCGTGTTCAAGACCGTGTCCGACCAGTTCGGCAAGTACAACTTCATCAAGCTCGTCAGCGGCAAGCTGACCGCCGACATGTCCCTGCGCAACATGCGCACCGGCAACACCGATAAGCTCGGCCGTCTGTACACCATGTGCGGCAAGAAGACCACCGAGGTCAAAGACGCCTGCTGCGGCGACATCGTCGCCATCGGCAAGATGGACTGGAAGACCGGCGACACCGTGTGCGACCCCAAGGCCGAGGTCGAGCTTCCCGCCATCGAGATCGCGGAGCCCTGCTACTCCATGTGCATCTCCCCCAAGACGAAGGGCCAGGACGACAAGATCGCCAACGGTCTCGCCCGCCTGAACGAGGAGGATATCTCCTTCACGATCGTCAACAACGCCGAGACCCACCAAATGGTCCTCTCCGGCGCCGGCGATATCCAACTCGACGTCCTTTGCGCCAAGCTGAAGAGCCGCTTCGGTGTCGAGAGCGAGCTCAAGCCCGCCCGTGTGCCTTACCGCGAGAAGATCAAGGCGAAGGTCGAAGCCCACGGCCGCCACAAGAAGCAGACCGGCGGCAGCGGCCAGTTCGGCGATGTCTGGATCCGCTTTGAGCCCCAGGAGGAGTCTGAGGAAATGATCTTCGCCGAGGAAGTCTTCGGCGGCAGCGTTCCCAAGAACTTCTTCCCCGCGGTTGAAAAGGGCCTGCGCGACGCCGTCCAGAAGGGCGTCCTCGCCGGCTACCCGCTCGTCAACCTCAAGGCTACGCTGTACGACGGCTCCTACCACCCCGTCGACTCCAACGAAATGGCGTTCAAGACGGCGGCGCAGCTCGCCTACAAGGACGGCATCCCCCGCGCGAAGCCGACCATTCTCGAGCCCATCGGCCTGCTGAAGGTCACCATTCCCGACGCGAACCTCGGCGATATCATGTCCGATATCTCCTCCAAGCGCCGCGGCACGGTGCTCGGCATGACCGCCGAGGACGGCATGCAGATCGTTGAGGCCGAGGTCCCCATGGCCGAGATGAGCTCCTACACGATCGACCTGCGCTCCATGACGCAGGGCCGCGGCTCCTTCACCTGCAAGTTTGTGCGCTACGAGGAAGCCCCCGGCAACGTCCAGCAGAAGGT
>CAKTBC010000156.1 GCA_934533005.1 uncultured Oscillospiraceae bacterium
CACTAGAACCTGAATCTAGCGAGTCTACCAATTCCACCACTCGCGCATGCTGTCAGCTTGCCTATAATAGCATTTACCACAGAAAATGTCAACAGAAAAATTTATTATACTGTATTTCCTGCCTGCGGGGGAAAACCTTGTTTCCGCGCACAAAATGTGGTAAAATCCTTACAAAGAGGTGTTGCATCATGCATATGACCGATCTGATCGAAAAGAAAAAACAGGGTCAGACCCTCACGCAGGAGGAACTGCATTTCATCGTTCACGGCTACACGGCGGGGGATATCCCGGACTACCAGATGTCCGCGCTGATGATGGCCATCTATTTCCGCGGCATGACGCCGGAGGAAACGGCGCAGCTCACCATAGAGATGGAGCACTCCGGCGACGTGGTCGATCTCTCGCCGCTCGGCGAGCACACCGCCGACAAGCACTCGACCGGCGGCGTCGGCGACAAGACCTCGCTCGTCCTGTGCCCAATGGTGGCGGCGTGCGGCGGCAAAATGGCGAAAATGTCCGGCCGCGGTCTCGGCCACACCGGCGGCACGATCGACAAGCTCGAATCCTTCCCCGGCTTTTCCACCGCCATGACGCCCGAAAAATTCCTCGAAAACGCTGAAAATGTCGGTTTTGTCATCGCCGGGCAGACGGCGAATCTCGCCCCGGCGGATAAGAAAATGTACGCGCTGCGCGACGTGACCGCAACGGTGAACTCCATCCCGCTGATCGTCTCGAGCATCATGTCCAAGAAGCTCGCCTCCGGCGCGCGCACCATCGTGCTGGATGTGAAAACCGGCTCCGGCGCGTTCATGGAGACGGAGGAATCCGCCTTTGAGCTCGCGCGGCAGATGGTGAACGTCGGCAAGCACGCCGGGCGCAACATGGCCGCCGTCGTGACAGACATGGATCAGCCGCTCGGCTTCGCCGTCGGCAATGCGCTGGAGGTCAAGGAAGCCATTTCCGTCCTGCGCGGGGCGGACGTGCCGGATCTTCGCGAGCTGTGTCTCGTGCTCGGCACGAACATCCTCGTTCGCAGCGGCCTTGCCGAAACGGAAGCGGAGGCCCGCACGCGGCTGGAAGCGTCCATCGAGAGCGGCGCGGCGCTCGATAAGCTCGCGGCCATGGTGCGTGCGCAGGGCGGCGATTCCGCGGCGGTATACGATACCTCGCTTCTCCCGCAAGCGCCGGTTGTGCACACCGTGAAAGCCCCGCGCGACGGCTTCATCGCCGCGATGGAGGCAAAGGACATCGGCCTCGTCTCCATGCATCTCGGCGGCGGCCGCGCCACGAAGGAGGACGTGATCGACCTCTCCGTCGGCGTCGTGCTCGCGGCGAAGGACGGGGCGTACCTCCATGCGGGCGACACGCTCGCCACCATCCACGCCAAAACGGAAGCGGACGCCGCCGCGGCGGAGGAAGAACTCTTGAAATGCTACACCTTCTCCGACGAAGCGCCCGTCCGTCCGCCGTTCATCCGCGGCGTTGTGACCTGATCTTGTTAAACCATACCTTTAAAATAGGAGTGACCCAATGAGAAACGAGTATCCCCTGTATCTGAACGGCGCGTGGACGCCGCAAACCGACGGCTGCGTGCGCGAGGACATCGAGCCCGCGACGGGCAAGCCCCTCTTCGCGGTGCACCGCGCCGGTGCGGCCGACGTGGAGACCGCGCTCGCATCTGCCGCGGCGGCGTTCCCCGGCTGGGCGAAAACGATGGCGGACGCGCGCGAGCGTGTGCTGCTGCGCGCCGCGGACATCATGGAGTCGCGCGAGGCGGAGTTCATGGAGCTTCTCGTCCGCGAGGGCGGCAAAGCGCAGCCCATCGCGCGCGGCGAGTTTGCCGGCAGCGTGAATCTCTTCCGCGTCGCGGCGGGCGAATGCCGCCGCCACACGACGGAGGTGTACCCGGCGGGCAAGCCGGGGCAGCTGTCCATGGCCGTGCGCCAGCCGCTCGGCGTGATTCTGGGAATACTCCCGTTCAATTACCCGCTGATCCTCTCGGTGAAAAAGCTCGCGTTCGCGCTCGCCGCGGGCAACAGCTTCATTCTCAAGCCTTCGCCGCAAACCCCGGCGGTATGCCTGCTGCTCGGCGAGGTGCTGCACGAGGCCGGTCTCCCGGCGGGCGTGCTCAACGTTGTCCCGGTCGCGGACGAGAGCCTTTCCGCGGTGCTCGCGCAGGATAAGCGCGTGCGCATGGTGTCGTTCACCGGCGGCGGGAACGCCGGACGGAAGATCGCCATGGCTGCGGCGCAGGACTTCAAGCGCACGGCGATGGAGCTCGGCGGCAAAAACCCGCTGCTCGTGCTGCGCGACTACGATCTCGACGAGGCCGTGAAGACCGCGGGGCTCGGCGCATTCAGCAACCAGGGGCAGCTCTGCATGGCAACATCGCGCATCCTTGTGGAAGAGCCGCTGTACGAGGCGTTCTGCGAAAAGCTGCGCGACTACGCGCTCTCGCTCAAGGTCGGCGACCCGACCGACCCGGACGTGTTCATCGGCCCGCTGATCGACGAGCGCCACTGCGCGTTTGTCCAGTCGCAGGTGGACGATGCTGTCTCGAAGGGCGCAAAGCTCCTCTGCGGCGGCACGCACGACGGCCCCTTCTTCCGCCCGACGGTGCTCAGCGGCGTGGACGAGACGATGCGCATCTTCTATGAGGAGAGCTTCGCACCGGTCACAAGCGTCATCCCCGTGAAGGACGCCGAAGAAGCGCTCGCGAAGTGCAACGACAATCTCTTCGGCCTCTCCGCCGCGGTGCTCACGCACGATCTGGACCGCGCCATGGAGCTCGGCATGAAGATCGAGGCCGGCATGGTACACATCAACGATCTCACGTACCTGAGCGCCACGACCGCCCCCTGCGGCGGCTGGAAAGAGAGCGGCGTCAGCCGCGAAGGCGGCAAGTTCTCCATGGACGACTATACCGAGATCAAATGGCTCACATTCCAAAGCAATCGCACGTGGTAAAAACGATAGGAATGTAAGGAAACCGCCTTGAGCTGTGCCCTCATAAGAAACCATAGCCCCTTCGCCGAGCCTTTTCCGCCGGAACTGCGTTCCTTTTCCTTGCAATGCACAAAGCATTGCCGCGAAAA
>CAKTBC010000157.1 GCA_934533005.1 uncultured Oscillospiraceae bacterium
CCGTGGACACCGGCTTCAACGCCGTATACTGCACGCACGCCCACCGGCTCCAGCCGGCGGAGAGCTACAACGGCGGCACTATCTTCTACGGTCTCGGCAACTTCATCTTCGGCGGCCACACCAACCCCGGCAACGGCACCGACCCGGGCGCTTACGACACCGGCATCGCACAGCTCACGCTCAAGCGCGTCGGCGATGAAGTAACGCTCGACAGCTACAGTTTTATTCCCTGCTCACTGAGCAGCACCGTCGGCCCCGATACGACCGTTCTCGGGCCGAACACGCTGAACAATTACCAGCCCCAGCCCTACACCGAGGGCGGCGACGCCTGGAATCGCGCCATGTCCATGCTCAACGGCACCTACGAGGGAGCCAACTACCAGGTCGATTACGGCAACGTTCTCACCGCGATGAACGGGTAAAAAAAGACGCATACCTTATATTTAATTTAAGGAAATCACTTGCAATCGTGCGCAGAGGGTGGTATAATCCCCTCGTACGAACGTAAGAAACAGGAAGAGTGGGCAAAACCCACTCTTTTTGTTGATTTAAAAGAAAATGTCAGGATTTGGAAATCGAGAGGTTTTATGAGTAAAGTCACCGAGACTGTGACCGCGCTGGCCGCGCCCATCGCCGCGGAGCTGGGGCTGGAGCTTTGGGATGTGGAGTACATCCGCGAGGCCGGGCAATGGTTTCTGCGCGTATACATCGACAAGGACGGCGGCGTTTCCATCAACGACTGCGAAGCTCTCTCCCGCGCGCTCGATCCCGTGCTGGACGAGGCCGATCCCATTCCCGACAGCTACGTTTTCGAAGTCAGCTCCGCCGGCGCCGAGCGCGAGCTCAAGCGCCCCGGCGATTTTGAGCGCTTCATGGGCAGCGGTGCGGAGGTCCGGCTCTATAAGCCGGTGAACGGCAGCAAGTCCTATGTCGGCACGCTCTCCGGATACGACGACGGCAACGTTACGCTGACCTGTGCCGGAAAAGAGCTCACCTTTGAAAAGTCCCAGATCGCGCAGGTACGGCTGCGCGTGCTGTAAAGAAAACACAACGTGATATAACGTAAGGAGCGAAAATAGATGAGTGCAATGAACGCCGAATTTTTTGACGCCATCGAGCAGATCGAAAAGGAAAAGGGCATCCCCCGCGGATACATGCAGGAGAAGATCCAGCAGGCCCTGCTGACCGCCTTCAAGCGCGACAACCCGGACTGCGAGGATAACGTCGAGGTCATCATGGACGAGGGCAAGAAGACCATCTCCATGTTCGTTCTCAAGACCATCGTGGAGGAGAGCGAGTATGTGAACGACGCCACGCAGATCCTGCTCGACGAGGCGCATCACTATGATAAGAAGGCCGGCATCGGCGACACCGTCCGCATCCCGGTCGAAACGAAGAAATTCGGCCGCATCGCGGCGCAGGCGGCAAAGCAGGTCATCATCCAGGGCATCCGCGAGGCGGAACGCGGCATCATCTATGACGAGTTCACCTCCAAGGAGCACGAGATCCTCACCGGTGTCGTCACGCGCATCGAGCCGCGCACCGGCGCCGTGTCCATCAAGATCAGCTCCAACAGCGAGTTTACCGAGGCCATGCTCTCCCCCACCGAGCGCATCAAGGGCGAAGAGCTCACCGAGGGCGACCGCATCAAGGTCTATGTCGTCGAGGTGCGCAAGTCCACCCGCGGCCCGCAGGTGCTCATCTCCCGCACGCACCCCGGTCTCGTCAAGCGGCTCTTTGAGCTGGAAGTGCCCGAGATCTTTGACGGCACGGTGGAGATCCGCTCCATCGCCCGCGAAGCCGGCAGCCGCACGAAGATGGCCGTCTACTCCGCCGATCCCGAGATCGATCCGATCGGCGCGTGCGTCGGCCCCCGCGGCGGGCGTGTGGCGAGCATCGTCAACGAGCTCGGCGGCGAGAAGATCGATATCATCAAGTACAGCGAGGATCCCGAGCAGTACATCGCCTCGGCGCTCTCCCCGGCGGAGGTTGTCTCCGTTGAGGTGCTTGAGGAGGGCCGCAGCTGCCGTGTGATCGTGCCGGACAGCCAGCTCTCTCTCGCCATCGGCAAGGAGGGCCAAAATGCCCGTCTCGCCGCGCGCCTCACCGGCTATAAGATCGATATCAAGCCCGAGAGCGCCGCAAACGAATAATCGTCAAACAAACCCCACTCCGTTGAGGGGTTTGTTTGAGGGGATAGCGGCTCGCCGCAGCGCACTCGCTGTCGCTCGCACGTTTGCGAGCCGAGAGGTATTTTCTCCGACGCACATGTCGCCGGAGAAAATGATCCAAATTCATTTGCACCTGCGGGTGCAAACTCTGCGAGGCTTGGTTTCAGGCCTTGGCACATTTATCCAAATCGCCTGTCCATATAGTTTTTCGTTTCAGGAGGAGCGCTTTTGCCGAAAACCGTACCGCTCCGGCAGTGCATCGGCTGCCGTGAACAAAAACCGAAAACCGAACTGATCCGCGTTGTCCGCTCGCCGGAGGGAGAGCTCTCCATCGATCTGCGCGGCAAGACGCCGGGCCGCGGCGCCTATCTCTGCCGCAGCGGCGAATGCTTGAAGCGCGCGGTCAAATCGCGCGCGCTCGAGCGCGCTCTGTCCGTCCCCGTGCCGGAGGACGTGTGGGCGCGTCTCGCATCGGAACTGGAGGCGGGCGATGGATAAGGCAGCACAGTATCTCGGTCTTGCCCGCAAGGGCGGGATGCTTGCCGTCGGCGAGGAAGGAAGCGGCACGGCGGTCGCCGCCGGAAAGGCGCGGCTTTTGATGCTCGCCGCCGACGCTTCTCCCAACGCGCAAAAGCGCGCCGCGGGATTTTTGTACGGTCACCGCGCACCGCTGCAAACGCTGCCCTGGACGAAGGCGGAGCTTTCCGCCATGATGGGCAAACGCGGATGCAGCATGCTCTGCTTCACCGATCTGCCCCTCGCCGCGCGGTTCGCCGCCGCGCTCGCCGAGGAGCTTCCCGGCTGGAAGGAAACAGCCGAACTTCTCGCCCAGCGCGAGGATAAGCTCAAGCGGCGGAAGGC
>CAKTBC010000158.1 GCA_934533005.1 uncultured Oscillospiraceae bacterium
CAGACCATTCAGGCGGCGGCAGATAAGTTTTCTCTTGATGAGCGCGATACGGCGCTCTGCACCAAGCTCTGTCTGGATGTGCTGCAAAACGCGGCGCTCTGTGATTTCTACATTGGCTGCTATTCTTCCGTTCCAGTATCGAAGCTTCAGCCGAACCTGCTGGATATTCTCCGGCTCGGTGTCTGCCAGCTCCTGTTTATGGATAAAATACCGGTGTCGGCAGCGGTCAACGAAGCGGTCGAGCAGACGAAGCGCTCCGGCTCCCGTGCCGGTGGGCTGGTGAACGCCGTTTTGCGCCGCGTTGCAGAAAACCTGGACAAGCTCCCGGAGATCCCGAACGGCGGTACGGCGCAGGAACTCGCTGTCCGGTACAGTCACCCGCTGTGGTTGTGCGAGCGCATGGTATCCGAGCTCGGCTACGACGGAGCGGCGGCTTTCTTTGCCGCAAATAACCGTGCACCGAAGCTTACGGTTTCGGTAAATACCCGGTATGGCGATGCAACGACGCTCGTGGAACGGTTCACTGCGGCGGGTGTTCACGCCCATGGCAGCGAGCTTTCCAGGGTTTCCGTCTGCGTGGAGGATAAGGGAAATGCCGCCGCACTTCCTGGCTTTGCCGAGGGCGAATTTTTTGTGCAGGATGCCGCCGCGGCAATGAGCGTTTTATGCGCCGCGCCGCAAAAGGGGATGCGTGTGCTGGACGCGTGCTCCGCTCCCGGCGGAAAAAGCCTTCTCTGCGCGTCGCTGATGGAAAACGAGGGCGAGATCCTCGCCTGCGACCTTCATGCAAAAAAGCTCCGGCTCGTGGATGAGAATGCCGAACGGCTGGGCTTTTCCATCATCCGTACCGCGCCGATGGATGCCTCCAAGCCGTATGAAACGCTCTGGGAGAGCTTCGATCTTGTCATCGCGGACGTGCCGTGCTCCGGCATGGGCGTTATCCGCAAAAAACCGGAGATCCGCTATAAAGACCCCAAACCGCTTGCCGGACTTCCGGCGATCCAGAAGCGGATCGCCGACGGACTTTCCGCGTGCGTCCGGCCGGGCGGGGTGCTTCTCTATTCGACCTGCACCGTTTTCCGGGAGGAGAACGAGGATGTTGTCGATAAATTTCTTCACGACCACCCGGACTTTACCCGCGAAGAACAGCGGCTCATTCTGCCGCAGGAATATGATACGGACGGCTTCTTTTATTGCCGCATGAGACGAAATGCCTGATTTGACCGAAAAAATCGATATAAAATCTATGCTCCCGGACGAGCTGGCAGAGTATCTCCGCTCGCTCGGCCAACCGGCGTACCGGGCCAAGCAGCTTTTTCGCTGGTTTTCCTCCGGCTGCGGTTCGTGGGACGAAATGACGAATCTCCCGCAGACTCTCCGGCGCGAGCTTTCCGAGCGCTGCATGCTCTCCGCGCCGCGGGTGCTGAAAAAACAGCAGTCCGCCGAGGATGGGACGATCAAGTTCCTCTGGGAGCTGCAGGACGGCAATGCCGTAGAAACGGTCGTTATGCGGTATCACTACGGAAACACCGTCTGCATCTCCTCACAGGTCGGCTGCCGGCAGGGCTGCGCCTTCTGTGCCTCCACCATCGGCGGTCTGGTGCGGAATCTCACGCCCTCGGAAATGCTTGACGAGGTGCTTTTCTCCGAGAAGGAATCCGGCCTGCCGGTTTCCCACATCGTTCTGATGGGCATCGGTGAGCCGCTGGATAATTTTGATACCGTCATGCGGTTTCTGGCGCTCATCAACCACCCGGAGGGGCGCAATATCAGCATGCGCCACATTTCCCTTTCCACCTGCGGTCTGACGGAGCGGTTTGACGATCTCGCCGCGCGCGATCTGCAGATCACGCTTTCCGTGTCGCTGCACGCGCCGGACGACGAAACGCGAAGCCGCATCATGCCGGCCAATCGCGGACGCGGTGTGGACGAGCTTTTCCGCAAATGCAAAACCTATTACGACAAAACCGGGCGCCGCATATCGTTTGAATACGCGATGATCGACGGCGTGAATGACTCGCCGGAGCAGGCGGAGCTGCTCGCCCGGCGGGTAAAGCCGCTCGCGGCGCATGTCAATCTCATTCCGCTCAACCACGTGGATGAGCGCAGCTTTGAGCCATCCAAACCGGAGAATCTCAAACGGTTTGTGAATATACTTACGAAGAACGGAGTCAACACGACCATACGGCGGCGTCTCGGCAGCGATGTGGACGCATCGTGCGGACAGCTTCGCCGCAAAATGACGAGGGAAGCAAAATGAACGCTTTCGGCATTACCGACAAGGGAAAAGTACGTTCCGTTAATCAGGACTCCTACCGCCTGAGCGTTTCGCCGAGCTGCGAATACGTTCTCGCGGCGCTGTGCGACGGTATGGGCGGCGTGCACGGCGGAGAGATCGCCTCGACGATCGCCGCGGACTCGTTCATGCAGTACGCGGAGGACATGCTGCACCGTGAACCGGCAGTGGACGCGGCACAGATCCTGCGGGAAGCGGCAGCCTATGCCAATTTGAAGGTGTATGACCGCGCCTTTCGCGACGATGCCTGCCGCGGCATGGGTACAACGCTTGTGGCTGCGCTCGTCCGGATGAATGACGCCGCCGTTGTCAACATCGGCGACAGCCGGTGCTACTGGCTGGCGGACGGCCAGCTCCAGCAGGTAACACGCGACCATTCGCTTGTGCAGAGCATGGTCGACCGCGGGCTGATCACCGAAGACGAGGCCCGGTCGCATCCGCGCAAGAACGTGATTATGCGCGCTGTCGGATTGGAGCGTACCATTCGCAGCGACATTTTCCGGCTGGATATCTGCTCCGGTGATGCCCTGCTGCTCTGCTCCGACGGGCTGAGCAATCTTGTGAGCGCCGGAGAAATGGAAGCTCTTCTTCTCGCGCGCTCGGACGATGACGCGGTCTGCCGCGAGCTTTTGCGCATGGCGTTGGAACGCGGCGCGCCCGACAATGTCACGCTGGCGCTTGTACGCCGATGA
>CAKTBC010000159.1 GCA_934533005.1 uncultured Oscillospiraceae bacterium
TCCACACCTCCCAGCTCGTAAATGAAAATTTCCTCCAGCGTCAGCGGCACGGAATCCATGAACAGCGGGTGCAGCTTCTCGAGCCACGCGAGATTATCCTCTTCCCTGCCGCGCAATATGAGCGTTTGCAGCTTGCCGGTCGAGGAGCGGTGGAGAATGTCCAGCCCCGTCTCCGGCAGCGCCGTGCCGTCCGGCAGAGCGAGGAGCACCTTGGTCGTCGTCTCCTGCAATTCGGAAACGCTCTTTTCGAGAAGGCAGCGGCCGCGCTGCATGATGCCGACGTGGTCGCATACATCCTCCAGCTCCCGGAGGTTATGGGAGGATACGAGCACCGTTGTGCCCTCCTCCGCCACGTCCTCCATGACGAGAGACCACACCTGCCGCCGCATCACGGGGTCGAGACCGTCCACGGGCTCATCGAGCACAAGCACCTCCGGCCGCGCGGCGAGCGCGATCCAGAACGCCGACTGCTTCTGCATGCCGCGCGAGAGACGGCGGATCGGGCGCGTATCGTCGAGCGCGAACACCTCGCGCAGCTTTTCGTAGCGTTCGGTATCAAACCGGGGATAGAGCGCGCGCGTGAATTTCATCAGATCGCGCGTCGTGCTCGTAGAGGTGTAATACGGCTCGTCCGGGATGCAGAGCATCCGCGCCTTGACCGAGGGGTTTTCAAATACCGGCTCGCCGTCGAGCAGCACCGAGCCCGCGTCCTGCCGGAGAACACCCATCATATGGCGGATGGCGGTCGTCTTGCCCGCGCCGTTCGGGCCGATGAGGCCGTAGACCGAGCCGGACGGCACCGAAAGGTTCAGCGCGTCGAGCGCTTTGAAGCCTTCGTAGATCTTTGTAACGTTTTTCAGTTCAATGCTCGCCATGGCCGCCGCCTCCGATCTTCTCTATAATCTCTTCCTCGCTCACGCCAAGCCAGCGAAGCTCCCGCACCGTTTCCTCCAGCCGCGCGAGAAGCTCCTCGCGCCGCGGGTCGCTCTGCGGGGAGAATTGGGCGCAGAAGCTGCCCTTGCCGGGGACGGAGACAATGTACCCTTCGCCTTCCAGCTCGCGGTAGGCGCGCTGGATCGTGTTCGGGTTGATGGCGAGCGATACCGCGAGCTCACGCACCGAGGGAAGCTTCTCCCCCGGCTGCATTGCACCGGTGACGACAAGCCGCCGCAGATCGTCCTTGACCTGCTCATAGATCGGTCGCCCATCCCGGTAATTGATCGTGACCATGCCGCCACCTCCTTTTGTGTATTAACTGTATTATGGAAATTAACACAGTTAATACAGTTTGTCAAGCTTTTTATGCAAAAAAGCTCCCTCTGACGAGGGAGCTGGCAGCCGCCAGGCTGACTGAGGGAGAGACAGGTTTCTGCTTTCTGCGTTTGACGGGTTTTCTCTCCCTCCGTCTTTTGCCTGTGGCAAAATCCACCTCCCTCGTCAGAGGGAGGCGTTTCTTAGCAGGGAATTTTATCCAGTTCCCGCTCGCAGTCGGGCATTTTCTTCACCGCCGGTTCGCGGAAGAGCTTG
Source organism: uncultured Oscillospiraceae bacterium (assembly GCA_934533005.1). Lineage (GTDB taxonomy): Bacteria > Bacillota > Clostridia > Oscillospirales > Oscillospiraceae > Apopatocola. The sequence goes on from CAKTBC010000159.1 coordinate 1,528, forward strand.
CCGCGCATCGTCACCATGGACACATGGCGCAGCGCCTCAAGGTCTTCGAGCGGGTTTTGCGCCGTGACGATGAGATCGGCGCTCTTTCCGGGCGTAAGCGAGCCGGTAACGCCGTCGATTCCCGCGATCTTCGCGTTGCCGAGCGTTGCGGTGTACAGCGCGAAGGCGTTCGATACGCCGCAGAATGTGTGGAAATAGCGCACCTCGCGCCACATGTCGTAGTGCGTAATATACGGGCAGCCCGTGTCGGTGCCGAGACCGACGGGGATCCCGGCGGCCAGACACGCCTTGGCGCACTCGATGATGCCCTCGAGAACGACCTCGCCGTTATACTGCTCCATTTCGGTAGCCTTGCTGATGCTGCGGTCAAAGCGCGCATACGGCACCGCAGCGGAGAGTGTTGCGACCTGCGCCGCGCCGCGCTCGCGGAAAAGGCGCAGAATTTCCTCGTCCGGCTTCGCGCCGTGCTCGATCGTATCCACGCCGTTTTCCAGCGCCACACGCACACCCTCGGGGCTTTCCACATGCGCCGCAACGGGAAGGCCGAGCTTGTGCGCCTCGTCACACGCCGCGCGGACGTATTCCGGCGGCATCTTCAGTTCGCCCGGCTCGCCCTTCTTCTTCGCATCCAGCACGCCGCCGGTGATCATGAGCTTGATGAGATCGGGCTTTCCCTGCGCGATCTTGCGCACATCCTCCGCAGCTTCCGCGGCGCTCGTCGCCTCATAGGCGAGCGAGCCCGCCATGTGCCCGCCGGGGACGGAAACGGCCATGTCCGCGGCAAGGATGCGGGGGCCGTCGCACCTCCCCGCGGCGATGCGGGCGCGAAGGCGCGTATCGATGTCCGCAATGCCGCCGACGGTGCGGATCGTCGTGACGCCGCTCATGAGCTGCGTTTTGGCGTAGCCCCCGCACAGGGCGAGCGCGATGCGCCGCGTGAGCGCCATGGACGTCATGAACTTTACGAGCTTGCGGGGGTTGCCCTGCTTTTTCGGGCTGCCGCTTGCGGGCAGATGGACGTGCAGGTTGATAAGCCCCGGCATAAGATATCCGCCCTTGAGATCGACGATCTCAAAGCCGGTAAGGTCGGTGCCCTCCGGGACGATATCGAGGATCTTCTCCCCGTCCGTGCGCAGCACCATGCCGCGCTGCGGCTGCATATCCGCGCTGCCGTCGAGCAGCACGCCGTTCGTGTAAGCATATTTCATCGGTTCCACCTCATGATTGTTGTATTATCTATAATATCCCTTTTTCCGCGTTCTGCAATAACAAAAATCGCCGCGGTGTCCGGTTTGGGACGCCGCGGCGGAAATATCACAGAACCTTGGAAAGGAACGTCTGCGTGCGGGGGTTCTGCGGATGGTCGAAAAGCTCGGAGGGCGTGTTCTCCTCGAGAATCGCGCCGCCGTC
>CAKTBC010000160.1 GCA_934533005.1 uncultured Oscillospiraceae bacterium
GCGGTGTCGGTCAGCCGCAGCGCCACGCCGCCGAGCAGACACCGCTCGGAGAGCGTATCGCGCGTCGTGCCGGGAATGTCGGTAACGATGGCGCGCTCAAAGCCGAGCAGCGCGTTGAGCAGGGACGATTTTCCGGCGTTCGGGCGGCCGAGAATGGCCGTGCGCACGCCCTTTTCAAGAAACTGTCCGCGCGAGAATGTGGCAAGCAGCGTTTCCAGCGAATGCACCGCGCCGTCGATCACGGCGGAATATTCCGCAAGCGTGAACGCCGGGATATCCTCGTCCGGATAGTCAAGCACCGCGTGATAGTGCGAGCAGATGTGCGTGAGATTTTGATAAATCTCCTCCGTGCGGCGGGAGATCGCCCCGCCGAGCTGGCTGGCGGCGTTGCGCGCCGCGAGAGGCGTTTCCGCGTCGATGATATCCACGACGGCCTCCGCCTGTGTGAGATCCATGCGCCCGTTTAAAAAGGCGCGCTTGGTAAACTCCCCCGCCTCCGCCTGCCGCGCGCCGAGCGCGAAGAGCGCCTCGAGCGCCGCGCGCAGCACAACGGGCGAGCCGTGGCACTGGAGCTCCGCGGTGTCCTCGCCGGTATAGCTTCGCGGCGCGCGGGAGAGCGTGCAGAGACAGAGATCGAGCGTCCGCCCCTCGTTATCGAACAGCGCGCCGTAGACGAGCTGCCGGTCGCGGTGCTGCGACATGGTTTTTCCGTCCGCCGGGCGGAAAAGCGTGTCCATCAGCGATACAGAAAGAGACCCCGATACGCGCACGATGCCGATGGCGGAAACGCCTGCGCCGGTCGCGACGGCGGCAATAGTATCACTCATTCTCCATCCTTCTTTGCCCAGGGATCGTTTTTGCTCTCGTCGTAGGCATCCTTGAATTCCTCGAGTGTGATGCCCTTGCGCATGATGTATTCCGCGGCAACCTCGCCGACATAGCGGAAGTGGCCGGGCTCGGCTTCACGGCCGGTGTATTCCTCGCGCCCCTCGGGGAAGCGCAGGATAAAGCCATATTCCGCGCAGTGCTCGCGCATCCATTCCAGCACGGGGGTGGAGAACTTCGCCTCGGCGTTCTCGCCGACAAAGTTGACGGCGAGCCCCGTCTGGTGCTCGTCCGCGCCGGGATAGTAGCCCATCTCGGTGACCTTCTTTTCCGCGTCCGCGAGCGACATCTCCCCCTGATCGTAAATCGTGCTCGCCATGCCGTTGAAGCGTGTCTTCTGATCGGGGTAAGAGAGATAGGTGCGCGAAATGCTCACCGTGAAGCCCTGCGCGCGTGCCGCGGCGAGAAACTCCTTGAGCGCGTCGGCCGCGCGGCGCTGGAAGAAGTAGCCGTTTTCTACCTCGACCATGTCGGGGTAGTAGTTCTCGCGCAGGTAGTTCTCCTGCGAAAGGCCATTCACGAGCAGATACCGCCAGTTGGAAAGGCCAGGCTGCTCCTCGTCGCCGAGAGTGTCCTTGGCGGGGAGATCGGAATAATCGATCCACCCGGGGGGATACTGCCAGTTGAGCTCGCCCGTAGCGTCCTCGGCCTCCGGAACGGGGGTCGCGGCGGTCTCGGGCATGGGAGCACTTTCCTCCATGGAGAGCGACCCGTCGGAATTCGGTCGGAGCAGCACAAAGAGCACCGCCGCGAGCGCCACACCGCCGACGATGATGCGCCGGGCGCGGAGGACCTTTGGATTTTTCGGTTTGATTCGCATATTGCCTCCTTTCTCCCCGCGCGAAGCGGGGCGTTCCCGAAAGAAAAAGCGCGGGAACGGGAAGAGCGGGGTTGACATTCCCCGCGAATACTTTATATAATGTTGGGTGCTATCCCTGCACCGCCGTTGGCGGGCGGGGACGATTTTATGCGGGTGCGCTGAAAATTCATAATATTATACCATTTTATCTGCAAAGATGCAAGTTTTCCAAGCATACCGCCAAGAAGGAGACACATCCATGCTGGAGCTGAAAAATATTCGCTATTCCGTGGACGCGCCGGAGGGCCGTGCCGAGATACTGCGGGACATTTCACTCACCATCCCGGACAAAAAGCTCATCGTCCTCACCGGGCCGAACGGCGGCGGCAAAACGACACTCGCCAAGGCGATCATGGGCCTTGTGACGCCGACGGGCGGCAGCATTCTCTGGAACGGCGAGGATGTGACCGGCCTTTCCATCACCGAACGTGCGCGCCGCGGCATCAGCTACGGCTTCCAGCAGCCGCCGCGCTTCAAGGGCATCCGCGTGAAGGATCTTTTGACGATTGCTTCGGGACAGAAGTTCCTGCCGCGGGGCGAGGCCTGCAAGTATCTCACGCAGGTCGGCCTGTGCGCCGCCGATTACCTTGACCGCGAGGTGGACACCTCCCTCTCCGGCGGCGAAGTCAAGCGCATCGAGATCGCAACGATCCTCGCCCGGCAGCCGCAGCTCATGATCCTCGATGAGCCGGAGGCCGGCATCGACCTCTGGAGCTTCGCGCGGCTCACCGAGACGTTTGAGGAAATTCACGCCCGGCAGGACTGCACGATGGTCATCATCTCCCATCAGGAGCGCATCATCTCGCTGGCGGACGAGATCCTTGTGATCGACAAGGGCGAGATCGCGCGCCGCGGCACACGCGACGAGGTCTTTACCGATATCGTCCACAGCACCACGGGCGGCTGCCCGGTCATCTACGGGGAGGCGAAGAAATGAGCGAGCTCAACCGCGTCGATACGGCGCTTCTGGAAGTCATCGCCGGCATGAAGGACGGCAAGACCGAGGGCGCTTTCAATATCCGCAAGGACTCCGGCTGCGCCGGACGGGTCAACACCGAAAACGTCACCATCACCACGAAAACCGA
>CAKTBC010000161.1 GCA_934533005.1 uncultured Oscillospiraceae bacterium
CGATGCAATCTCCCGCTTCACCGCATAATACGCCCTGCTTCTTCGCACAGGCGCTCCGTTAGAATAACAAAATCCCCCCTTATTGTCAAGAGGGGATATACAAAAATATCAAAGATTTTTTGGAGATTTCTCCGAATTTTCAAAAAGCGGAAAATCCGGCTCAGCCGCCGTCCGTGCGGACGCTGAAATGCATGAAATCGCGGCTGTTCTGCCATGTTCCGCCCCAGCCCCAGCCATAGGCGGCGAAGGCTTTCACAACGCTTCCGCCCGCGGCGATGGAGTACGGGCTTGCCTCGGTGAGCGAACCTGCCCACTCGCTTTTTTCGCTGCCAATCGGCCACCAGCCCTTCCCTACCGTGACCTTTACCGTGCCGTTCACCTTGTCCGCGGCGCAGTTCCAATCCGAGTTGATGTCGACCGCCGCGCCCCAGGCGTGGCGCAGCTTGTCCGTGCAGCGCATCCCGCCAACGGAGACAATCGGGAATTTCTCCTCGTCCTCAAAGATGCGCTGGAAAATTTCGTACACGTCCGCGGCGAGGTATTTATGTACCGTGAGTGTGAGCGTGCCTTGCGTTTTCGTGCCGTCCGGCTGAAGCTGCCAGACGTTCACCGTCACATCCCGCATATAGGGCGCCGCTTCCTCGGCCGAGGCAAAGTACGTTTTGTTCTCGTCGCCGAAGAGGAGCTTATTCAGTTTGCCGCGCGGCTCGTTGCTGTTGATGAGATAGCCGTTCTCGCGCGCCCAGATCATGAACGGCTGCATGCCGTTCGGCGCATCGGCGAGACGGTAGGGGTTGCTGTCGGAAAGATCGACGGGGGAACGCTTTTCCGGATCCAGCAGGCGCACCATAACGGCGCTCGCCTGCGCACGGGTGAGCTTTCGCTCGCCGCAGAAGGAGCCGTCCTCCGCCCCGGCGGTATTTTTCATGCCGTTGATGATGCCCTTGGCGTATACCTGCGCCACGGCGGCGCGGTATGTCTCCGGGATATACGCCCAGTCCGGGATCTTGCGCGCCGCGCCGGTCGTCACGGCCTCGGTCTCTCCGCGCACCTTGGCAAGGAAGTTTCGGAGCATCACGGCCATTTCGTAGCGCGTGGTCTTCGCCTGCAGAGCGTCGAACGTGCAGGGGATATCCAGCCCTTCGAGCACGCCGTTTTCCGAAAGCTTCGCCCAGTACTCCTCCGCCCAGTGCTTGCCGGGCAATTCCTTCTTGTACGAGAGATCGGCGCTCGCGGCGAGCATTTTCATAAACTCGCTCCGCCGGAGATAGCCCGTCGGGCGGAACGTACCGTCCTCAAAACCGTTGACGATGCCTTTTTCGGTACAGATATTGACATATTCCGTGTACCATTCGTCCCCCGGTACATCCGGGAAGGCGGCAAACGCCGGCGCGGTGAGCATCGGTACAAGCAGGCACACGCACAAAAGCGCCGCTGCGATTCTCTTTCTCATAAGCAGTTCCTCCGCGGGTCCCGTCGGTTTCGTAAAAATCAGAAATCAAAGAAAAACGGCATCATTTCCGAGAGCTTGTGGCTCACGAAGCTCCCGTCGCCTTTGGCGCAGAGCACTATCATGTGCTTGGAGAACTCCTGCAAAAACTGGCGGCAGGAGCCGCAGGGATAGCAGTACTCCTTGCTGTTTCCCCAGATGGCAATGCGGACAAAGTCGCGGTGGCCGCTGCTCACGGCCTTCACCGCCGCGGTGCGCTCGGCACAGATCGTGTCGCCGTAGGCGGCGTTCTCCACGTTGCAGCCGGTGAATACGGTGCCGTCGCTGCACTCGAGCGCCGCGCCCACGGGGAATTTTGAGTACGGCACATAAGCGTATTCGGCGGCTTTTTTTGCCATTTCCATCAGTTCCTGATCGGTCATATCCGTTCGCTCCTTTTTCCGCCGGCGGTCAATCGGTGTGGATCGTCCAGGCGGTAATGTTGTTGAATACGTCGTACTGGTTGGGCGACATGCCGGAAATGATGCCGAGATGGGAGATAACGTCGCGCGTCTCAAAGCACACCGGCAGTATCACGCTGGTCGTTGTGAGAAGCTGCAGCCAGTCGCTCACGGCCTGTTCGCGGTCATCGTCCTTCGCGCCGAGATAGTTTTCGGTGAGCAGCGTGAGCTCCTCGTAGTCCCAGCCGCCGTAGTTGAGGGTATTGTCCTCCTCCCAGTCGCCGGAGATCAGCGTGAGGATGTTCCAATCGCCGGTCAGGGCTACCTCGGCAAGATACATGTCAACGGGGATCTCGGGCTCCTCCTTGCTCGAATCGACATAGCCGGTCCGAAGCGCCGCGAGATAGTCCTTCCACGTGAGCTCGCGCAGATTGACGTTCAGTCCGATCGCCTCCATATCGTCGGCGATCCGGCGGGCCTCCTGCACCTTGGCGGCGTTGTCTGCGCAGACGACGAAGTTGAGCTCAATGTCCACCTTCATGCCGGAGAGAGCGAATTCGAGCTGTCCGTCGGCGTCCAGATCGCGGCAGCCGCCGCGCTCAAGCTCAGTGAGGCAGCGCGAGGGGCTGTAGCTGAACTGCGAGGCGAGCTCGGTGTCGTAGAGCGAGCTGTTCGGATGGATCGGGAGCGCCGCTGCCACGGCGTTGCCGTCGAGCGTATCCGATACGATCCGGTCGCGGTCAACGATCCAGTTCATGGCGTAGCGGTAGGCATCGTAGCGGAAAAAGGTGCTGTTGCTGTTGAAGCCGATGAAGTGAAGGTTCGAGGTGGTGATCACGCGCTTTTCGTTTTTGCCGCCGTAGCCCATGTTGTAAATGCCGGTCGGGTCGTTCACGACAAGATCGACGAGGCCGCTTTCAAACTCGGT
>CAKTBC010000162.1 GCA_934533005.1 uncultured Oscillospiraceae bacterium
GAGCCGGTCGCGCAGAGCGCCTACGCCGCCGCGCGCGACGCCATGAATGGCTACGACCCGACCGGCGGCGCGATCTACTATTTCAATCCCGTCACGGCGACGAGCCAGTGGATCTGGTCGCGCCCGCTGATCGTGCAGATCGGCAAGCACCGCTTTTGCGCGTGAGAGCTGCTAAGCCTCCCTCTTTGAGGGCAGACTCTCCCCGGCGGGGAGAGATGTCGCCGCAGGCGACAGAGAGGGGGGCGGGGGTGGCTCGCCGAAGGTGAGACGGAAGGAGTCGACTCCCCCAGTCTCGCTTTGCTCGCCAGCCCCCTCGTCAGAGGGAGCCTTTTCTCTGCCCTCTGCCAGACGCGGTTTTCCTTGCATTTTCTCTGCCGGGAACGTACTATAAAAAACGGAAAAAGCCTCTGTCAACTGGCGGTTGACGGATTTCCAGCCGCCGATTGGTGGTTCGCAACCCGGAAAACCGGTACATTTGCTCCATCAACACGGCACGGCGTCCGCGCCACGAAACGGAGGAAACACTTATGATCCTGGCGGAAAAGATCGCCCGGCTGCGGAAAAAGAACGGCTGGTCGCAGGAAGAGCTGGCGGAGAAAATGAACGTATCGCGGCAGGCGGTATCCAAGTGGGAGAGCGCGCAGACCGTGCCTGATCTCGAAAAGATTCTCATGCTCGGAAATCTTTTCGGCGTGACGACGGATTATCTTCTCAAAGACGAAATGGAAAACGAGGAGTTTTCTGCAGGAGAAGAGATCACCGTCCGGCGCCTCACGCTTGCGGAGGCAAACGAGTATCTGGCTCTGCGGAAAACCGCCTCTGTGCGTATGGCGGCAGCAACATTTCTCTGCATTCTCTCGGTCATCCCGCTGCTGATCCTCGGCGCAATGGCCGAGATCCCGTCCTACGGCGTTTCGGAAAATGCAGCCTCTGCGGCGGGACTTATCATGCTGTTTCTTTTCGTCGCGGCGGCGGTCGCGGTTTTTCTTTCCTGCAGCTTTAGAAACGCGCCTTATGCGTTCTTGGATAAGGAGCCGTTTGACACGGAATACGGCGTGACGGGCATGGTGAGCGAGCGGCAGCGGCAGTATAAAGGCGCCCATGCACGCTGCAACATGATTGGCACGACGCTCTGCATCCTATCTCCGGTGCCGATTTTCGTCGGCATGGCGGTGGGGAGCGATTTTGCGATGATCCTTGCCGTCTGTGCAACGCTGCTACTTGCCGGTATCGGCGCGGTATTCTTTATTGTGGCGGGTGTCCGCTGGGCGAGTATGCAGAAAATTTTGCAGTCCGGGGACTATTCTCCGGCGGAGAAAAAGCGCAACAAGCATGAGGGTGCACTTTCCGCTGCATACTGGATGCTTGCCACGGCCGTGTACCTTGTATGGAGCTTTGTGACCGGAGACTGGAAAGAGACGTGGATCGTCTGGCCGGTCGCGGGCGTGCTGTTTGCGGCGGTGCTGAACCTTTACCGGCTGTTCACGAAAAACCGCGAAAATTGAACCGCAAAAGCATTGCTTTCTAACATGAAACATTATTTTTCTTGGTAATTTGCATTATTGATGTTGCGGTGAACTCTGTGGTGTTATCCTTTTATCCTTGAAAAGAGAGGAAAATCACAATGTCCGATAAATTTATTCTGAGCTGCTGTTCCACGGTGGATCTGCCCTACAGCTATCTGGAGAGCCGCCATATCCCGATGCTGTTCTATACCTATGGGTGGATGGCGTGACGTATGATGACGATATGGGGCGTGACCTGAATTTGCTTGCAGGGCGGGGCCGATATGCCCCGCCCTTTCATACGCGCAAAAAGAGACACTCCTGACGTGCTGCGCCCTTGCAATCGGACGGGAACCGCGTTATACTAAATCAATGATTTTATGGGTTTAAAGGGGGATTCCCGTTGAGTTTTTGCGATAAATGCGGCGCGTACATCCCGATCGGGGATACGGCGTGTCCTGCCTGCGGCTACGACCCGGAGGCCGAGGCGAAAAAAGCGAAGGAAGCGGCAGAGCGTGCCGCCGGGGAAGAACGCCGCCGCGCGGCGGAGGAGGCACGCCGGGAGCGGGAAGCTGCGGCGGAGGCCGAGCGGCGCGAGCGGGAAGAGGCTGCGCGCAAAGCCCGGGAGGAAGCGGAGCGAAAGGCGAAGGAAGAAGCCGAGCGCCGCTATGCCGAGCAGCAAAAGCGCTGGCAGCAGGATCCGTGGCAGCAGACGCACACCGGCGGCCCGGCGCAGGGACAGTATACCTCTCAGCGCACGGCCGGAGGCTATCAGGCACAGTACGCCTCGCAGCGCACCGGCCAGACAAAGGCGAACAGCGGTGAATACCGGCAGGAGAAATCGTACTCCGCCTCCGATAATGCGATGCGGCAGAAGGCCGCCGAATCGGTCGAGCGGCAGAAGCTTTCCGTCCTTTCGTATCTTGGCCCCTTCTGGCTGATCCCGGCCATTACGCAGAACGGCGATCCCTTCATGAAATACCACACGGAGCAGGGGCTCGGCCTCCTGATCTTCTGGGCAGTTACGAGCCTCCTCGGAAGATGGTGGGGCTGGGTCGGCGCCGTCGGAGGTATCATCTGCACTATCGGCACTATTAAAGGCATCGTGAACGTTCTCAAGGGAAAGCGAGAGCCGCTGCCGGTGATCGGCGATCTTGTGCGGTCTGTTAAGGAATCCATTGCAAAGCAAAAAAATAAACGTTGAAATAAGGAAGACACGTTATGAAACCCACCGTATATTTCTCCCGGGAGATCACGCCGGAAAAGGTGCTGGAGCT
>CAKTBC010000163.1 GCA_934533005.1 uncultured Oscillospiraceae bacterium
TAGACAACGGTGTCGATCTGCATGGTGACGTTGTCCTTCGTGATCACGGGCTGGGGCGGGAAGTCTGCGACCTGCTCTTTGAGCGATACGCGGCGCGCCACGCGCTCAATGAACGGCAGCTTCACATGGAGACCCTTGCCCCACGTGGTGCTGTAAGCGCCAAGACGCTCGATGACATAGGCCTGCGCCTGCTGCACGACGCAAAGGTTCGTGATAATCAGCACGAGCACGAGCACAAGGATGACGGCTAATACGATCATGGGATATCCTCCTTAATAAAATGCAATGTACGTTCAGCGCTCACTTTCCACGATGAGCTTCACGCCCTCAATGGCGCGGACGGTGACGTGCGTGCCGGGCTCGATGGCGACGGCGTCGTCGGTGCTGCGCGCCGTCCATACCACGCCGGCGAGCTGCACGGCGCCGGTGGCGGCAAGGTTGTCGATGCGCTCCGTCACAACGGCGGTGCGGCCGATGTTGCGGTCGGCATTGGTGGCGACGCTCCGGCTGTCCACATACCGCTTCACGAGCGGGCGGGTGAGCACGAGCGTGGCGACGGAGACGATGACGAACCAGAAGATCTGGAGCCATATCGCCGCGCCGAGCGCCGCGCAGATGAGCGCCACGAGCGAGCCGAACACGAACCAGATGGATACGAGCCCCGCGGTCACGGCCTCAACGATGAGAAACACGACGAGCGCCACGACCCAGAAGATAATCGTTCCGGAAGGCGGGATCACGGGCAAAACCTCCCTTATATATTGTTGTATCTATCATACCGTATTTTTGCCCGCTCGGCAATAACATTCTCACCAAAAATCACTCTTTAAATCGTGTAAACCTCCATCTTGCCTTTTTCAGCGCGGCGCGTTACAATACACTTATTAGCTAACAAGCTAAAATGAAAAAGGGTACAGGTAAAACGCTGTATGAACAAACACATGAAAAAGCCGCGCAACGAGGAAATGTATAAAGCCATCCTCACGCTCAACACGGTGGAAGAGCTGATGAAGTTCTTCGACGATCTCTGCACGGTATCCGAGCTGCAGGCGATGGAGCAGCGCTATCAGGTGGCGGTGCTTCTCAGCGAGGGCATGATCTATAACGACATATTGGAAAAGACCGGCGCATCGAGCGCGACGATCAGCCGCGTGAACCGCTCACTGCAGTATGGCGAGGACGGCTACAGCGTAGCGTTCCGCCGTCTGAAGGAACAGAAGGAAGCGGAAGAAAAATGAGCCAGTGCTATGGACCTCTCGCGGCGCGGTATGACGCGCTGACCGGGGATGTGCCGTATGAAGCGCTGGAAACATGGTATGAAACGGCCTTTGCCCACAGCGGCAGGGCCGTTCACACCGTTCTGGATCTCTGCTGCGGCACGGGTACGCTCTCGCTGCTGCTGGCCGGGCACGGGTACGAGATGATCTGCGTGGACGCCTCGGCGGAAATGCTCTCGGTGTTCCAGCAGAAGCTCTATGAGCTTCCGGAGGGCATCGTTGCGCCGATGCTTCTCTGCCAGCGGGCAGAGGAGCTTGATCTTTACGACACCGTGGACGCCGCGGTGTGCTCGCTTGACGGCGTGAACTACATGCGTCCCGAAACGCTCCCGGAGGTGTTCCGGCGGCTGCATCTGTTCCTCTCGCCGGGCGGTACGCTCTGCTTTGACTTCCTCTCGCCGGGGCATATGCGCTCGCTCGACGGGCAATGCTTCGTTGACGAGGAGGGCGATACGCTCTGTCTCTGGCGCTCGGAGGTCGTGGAAAACGAGCTGCGCTACGGCATGGACATTTTCCGCCGCACCAAGGGCCAGACCTACCGCCGCGAGCAGGAGGAGCATACGGAGTATATCTATACGCCGGAAACGCTCGAAAAGCACCTTGTCGAAGCGGGCTTCGGCAGCATCCGCCTTTTCACGGACGGCCCGCAGCACAATCAGGGGCGGCTGTTCTTCACGGCGGAGTGCGTGAAGGAGTGAGTAAACCCCTCCGCCGAAACCTTCGGTTTCGCCACCTCCCCTGTTAGGGGAGGCAAGATCGTTTACTGCAAACCAGCTTGGTTCCCCTAATAGGGGAGCTGTCGCGGCGCAAAGCGCCGTGACTGAGGGGTTTCCCCTCGCAGATATTTCTATAAGGAGAAAAAACCATGGGCAAAATTCTTCGCGCCGTCACGAACGACGGTACGGCAAAAATATCCGTCATCACCGCGCCCGACATGGTCGAGCGCGCGAGAAACATCCATCATCTGCACCCCGTCGGCACGGCGGCGCTCGGCCGCACGCTCTGCGGCGCATCGATCCTTGGCGAAATGCTCAAGGAGGACAACGCCACGCTGACGCTGCGCATCCAGGGCGGCGGGCCGATCGGCACGATCCTCGCGGTATCTGACAATGCCGGCAACGTGCGCGGCTATGTATCCCACCCCGAGGTCGATCTGCCCATCCGCGAGCGGGACGGCAAGCTTGACGTCTCCGGCGCGGTCGGCAAGGAAGGCCTTCTCACGGTCAGCCGCGATATCGGCCTGCGCGAGCCGTACTCCGGCTCTGCGGCGCTCGTGAGCGGCGAGATCGCCGAGGATCTCGCGGCGTACCTCACCGAGAGCGACCAGCTCGGCTCGGCGTGTGCGCTCGGCGTGCTCGTGAATCCGGACGGAAGCGTCAAGGCCGCGGGCGGCTTTATCATGCAGCTCATGCCAAACGCTGCCGAGGAGACCGTCAAGGCACTCGAGGAGAACATCTTCCTCATGGATCAGCTCACCACCATCCTCGACGAGGACGGCGCGGAG
>CAKTBC010000164.1 GCA_934533005.1 uncultured Oscillospiraceae bacterium
GGCGCGCTCAGCGCCACAACGCTCGACCGCGCGCAGAACGCCGTGACCTACCGCATCTACGGCTGTGAGGATGCCCGTGCGGCACGGTATGAGGATACGCTGAAAAATTACGAAACCACCGCCGTGCGCAGCAACGTTTGGCAGTCTTCGCTGCCGCCGCTGTATCTGGCGGCGTCCGAGGCTGGCGTGCTGTTCATTTTATGGTTCGGCGCAAAAAACGTTCTCGGCACCGGCTGGAACGGCTGGGACATTGCGGCGTTCACCACGTTTCTCTCCTGCTTTACGAAGCTCACCGTCAAGTCCTCCAAGGTTGCAAAGCTCTTCAACTCCGTGCAAAAAGCGGAGGTGTCCTGGAAGCGTATCAAGCCCCTGATGACCGAGCCGGAGGAGCTCGAAGAGCTCGCCGTTCCGGTCGCCGAAGATGTGACGCTCGAAAACCTCTCCTTTGCCTACGGGGACGAGCCGGTCTTCTCCGGCCTGAGCCTTACGGCACACCCCGGCGGCATCGTCGGCGTCACCGGCCCCGTCGCCTGCGGCAAGTCCACGTTCGGGCGCGTGTTTCTCTGCGAAGCGCCCTACGGCGGCTCGGCAAAGTTCGGCTCGACGGAGTTTTCCGCGCTCGCGCCGCGGCAGATCGCCGCGACGGTCGGCTATCTGGGGCATGACCCGGAGCTCAGCGCCGACACGGTGAAAAATAACGTCCTCTGCGGCAGCGAGCAGGACGCCTTGCCGTATCTTGCCGCCGTGGCGCTCAAGGACGAGGTGCTCGCCATGGAAAACGGACTCGATACCGTGATCGGCAGCAGCGGCACGCGCCTTTCCGGCGGACAGGCGCAGCGGCTCGCGCTCGCGCGGACGCTGGCGCATGCGCGCCCCGTTCTCGTGCTGGACGATCCGTTCTCCGCGCTCGACCGCAAAACCGAGGATAAGGTGTTCGCCAATTTGCAGGAATATGCGAAGGATAAGGTCGTATTTTTGATCTCGCACCGGCTGTACCACTTCCCGGAAATGCGGCAGGTGATCTTCATGGATGACGGGAAAACGACCGTCGGCACGCACGAGGAGCTGATGGCGTCCGTTCCGGTGTACCGCCAGCTCTATGAGAGCCAGACAGGAGGGAACAAGCATGAAGAAGCAAAAGAATAACGGCGTGTTCTCCGCGATCCGCGATGCCGCCGCGGCGCAGCCGTTTCTCACCGTTGGCACGCTTCTCTGCGTGGCGGCGAGTGTGGGCGCATCGCTCATTCCTCCGCTGCTGCTCGGGCGCGCCGTCGACCAACTGACCGGCGGTCTTTCCCTCACCGCACTCGCGGTGCTGCTCTATTTTGGCAGTCTCGCGCTGGAGGGCATTCTCTCGAGCGCGCAGGAGAGCCTTCTCGTGCTCTTCGGCCAAACGATGACTCACGCGCTGCGCTCGGAAATGTCCCGCAAGCTGACGCTTCTGCCAGCGAGCACGCTTGTAGGGCAAAACCCCGGCGAAGTCGCCGCGCGCTTTTCCGGCGATGTGGACACCGTGGAAGCGCTCTTCACCTCCGGCATCATCAGCATGGTGACGGATGCCTGCCGCATCATTTCAATTCTGGCCGTCATCGCGGTAAAAAACACCGGTCTCGCGCTCATCTTGCTGCTGGTGCTGCCGCTCTTCGCCGTATTCACGCGCCATGTGCAGAAGCGAATGCTCGTAGCGCAGCTCGATAACCGCCGCGCCGTCGCCGCCGTTTCCGGGCAGGTGCCGGAAACGCTGCACAACATCCGCACAATCCGCGCGCTCGGTCTGGAACGCTACATGGAGCGCCGCTACGACCGGCGCATCGGCGAGAGCTACGCCGCCATGGAGCGGACGAACTTTTATGACGCCATCTATTCGCCGGTCGTGCTGCTTTTGAACGCCGCCGTGGTCGGCGTCGTCATGCTGCTCTCCGCCTCCGGCAAGGCGGAGAGCCTGACGCTGTTCGGCATGTCGGTCGGCACGTCCGTCACCGTCATCAACTACATCTCCCGCATCTTTGCGCCAATCGAAAGTCTCGGCATGGAGATCCAGACCATCCAGTCGGCCATGGCGGGCGTGAAGCGCATTGATGCTTTTCTCGCCCAGCCGGAGCGCGCCATTGCCGAAGAGCGGAAAAACGCCGCACGGGGCGATGTCGTTCTCTCCCACGTAACGTTCGGCTATGGGGAAAAACCGGTATTGACGGACTTCTCCTTGACCGTGAAGCAGGGCGAGCAGGTAACGCTCGTCGGCCGGACAGGCGCGGGAAAGAGCACCGTATTCAAGCTCTTGCTCGGGCTCTATCCGCCGGAGATTGGCACCATCACCATCGGCGGCGTGGACGTTTCCGCCATTACCGACCGGGAGCGGCGCGCGTGCATCGGCTGCGTGGAGCAGCATTTCTCCCGTGTGCCGGGTACCGTACTCGATCAGATCACGCTCGGCGATGCGCGCATCACGGAAGGTATGGCGAAAGCCGCCGCCCGGCTCTCCGGGATCGACGCGGCCATCGAGGCGCTGCCGGAGGGGTACCGCACGGTGTGCACGCCCGGCATGTTCTCGCAGGGCGAATGGCAGCTTCTCTCCATCGCCCGCGCCGCAGCAGCAGACCCCGCCGTGCTCCTTCTGGACGAGATCACCGCGAATCTCGACGCGGAGACCGAAGCGCGTGTTCTCGAAGCGCTGCGCCGCGCCTCCGAAGGGCGCACCGTTCTTTCCGTTTCGCACCGCGTTTACGAAAATCTCGGCGG
>CAKTBC010000165.1 GCA_934533005.1 uncultured Oscillospiraceae bacterium
ATGACGCAGGGCCGCGGCTCCTTCACCTGCAAGTTTGTGCGCTACGAGGAAGCCCCCGGCAACGTCCAGCAGAAGGTCATCGAGGAAGCCAAGGCTCTCGCCGACGCCGAGTAATTTCCAAAAGCATAAAGATAAAAGAGGCGGCTCCACCGGAGCCGCCTCTTTTAGTCTGTATAAATGCGGCGCTGGGTCATTCGGCAGCACATTTTGCAGGCTGTTCTTGTATTCTACTGGATAAAAGCGTTCTCCACGCGGATGGCAGCGGGGTCAAGCGTGGGATCCATGACGCGGACGATCTCGTCAAAAGCGGCGCTGCGCTCCGTGACATAGTAATCGACCGAACCAGTGCCGTAGCTCCCGGCGAAGAGCGGGCGCAGCGCATCGGCGAGCGCCTCGCCGACATCAATCATCCGCACGCCGGGCAGACGCTTCTCGAGCGCCGGGCGGTACACGGGATAGTGCGTGCAGCCCATGATGAGCGCGTCGATGTTCTCGCCGTCAAACGCCTCCATATACCGTGAGCAGACCGTTTCTGCGACGATATCGTCCGGCGCGATGCCGTTCTCTACGAGCGGGACGAAAAGGGGGCAAGCGCGCGAAATGACACGCACCGCGGGATCGGCGGCATGGATGTGCGTTTCGTATGCTCTGCTTTTGACCGTCGCCTGCGTGCCGATCACGCCGACGGAGCGCGTTTTTGTAACGCTCGCGGCGAGCAGCGCCGCGCTTTCGATCACGCCGTAGATCGGCAGGTCAAATTTTTTCCGCAGCGTGTCGAGCGAGTTGGAGCTCACCGTGCCGCAGGCGATGACGATCGCCTCCACGTCCTTGCGGAGCAGGAAACGCACGTCGTCCTCGGCATAGTGCGTGATGGTTTCCACCGAGCGCCCGCCGTAGGGGACGCGGGCGGTGTCACCAAGATATACCATATCCAGCTGCGGGAACGAGTGCCGGAGCTGGCGCAGCACCGTAAGACCGCCGATGCCGCTGTCAAAAACACCGATTCGATGCATGGTTCTCACCTCATTGAAAAAGATTCTACACCGAAACGGTGAATATTACAACCGCAAATCAGTTCCCCTTGCTCCCGGCGGCAATCTCTTCGCCGGTGACGATGTTGCGCACCCAGATGCCGCGGCGGAGCAGGACAATGCCGATGACCATTTTGATGAGATCGGCGAGATTTACGAAAAGATACGCCTCGGCGAGCGACAGCCCTGTTTTATGGATGAGCACCCATGCGATCGGCACCGAAACGACCCAGGTGAACGCGCTGTCCGAGAGCATGGTGATGTACGTCCGGCCACCGGCACGGATCGTCCAGTACGAAGCGTTTACAACGGCGTGGACCGGCAATATGACCGCATCGATGCGCATGAGCGATGTGGCGAGCGCCATGATCTCGGACGAAGTATTATAAAGCCGCGGAACATAGGGCGCGACGAGAAACATCACAATGCCGACCGCTGCGCTGGCCGCGCAGCTGAGCGCAGCGAGCTTCGGGCAGTAATCCCGCGCGCGGTCGTACTCCTCCGCACCGAGCAAGTTGCCGATGACGATGCCGACGGTGTTCCCCATTGTAAAGATAACGGTCTTGAAGAGATTGAGCACCGTGGAGTTGATGTTCAGCGCGGCGATGGCGTCCAGCCCGCGGTAGGAGTAGCACTGCGTGAGCATCGTCATGCCGAGCGACCAGAACATCTCGTTTACGAGCAGGGGCATGCCCTTGCGGACGATCTGCCTGGCGAGATGCCCGGGGATCGAAAAGCCGCGGTACAGCCCGCGGATATATTCGGGCGGGTTTTTCCGGCCGTGGGTGCCGAGCAGGATCAGGCCGAACTCCACATAGCGCGAGAGCACCGTAGCGATGGCCGCGCCGCGGACGCCGAGCATCGGGAAGCCGAACTTGCCGTAAATGAGCAGATAGTTGAAAACGAGATTGACGAAGATCGCCGCGATGCTCGCCTTCATCGGCAGACGGTTGTCGCCGGTAACGCGCAGTATGCTCACATACGCCGTCGTGAGGCAGAACGCGGGCAGACCGAAGAGCATGATGCGAAGATAGTCCTTCCCCTCCGCGAGCGTGAGCGCAAGATCGCCGCCGGTACCGGCCTCGTGCAGGAAAGCGCCGATGAGCGTGTTCGGGATGAGCGCGAGGAGCACCGTGGCGAGCACGGTGAATCCGGTGCAGAGCAGGATGTTGAAGCGCAGCGTGTACCGGACGCCGTCATGGTCGCCCCGGCCGAAGAACTGTGCGCCGAAGATGCCTGCCCCGCCGCTGCCGCCGAAGAGGCAGAGGTTATATACGAACAGAAGCTGGTTCACGATGGATACGCCCGACATCGATTCTGTGCCGATACGCCCGACCATGAGGTTGTCGAGCAGATTCACGAACGTCGATACGGCGTTCTGGAGCAGCAGCGGCAGTGCGAGCGCTGCAACCAGCTTGTAAAAATCCTTATTTCCGATAAATCTTTTCATAGTCCCTCCGGCAAAAAGTGCGGTGTCCCCAAAAGGTGCCTCCCGATAAGAAAACATCGCGGGGCAAGAGAGAAACGGTATAGCTTCGGCTATGCCGTTTTTCT
>CAKTBC010000166.1 GCA_934533005.1 uncultured Oscillospiraceae bacterium
GCCGCCGTGCTGCCGAACGAGGCCGACGGCAAGGTATACATCTTTCCCGAAGCGGACACGATGAACATCGCCGCGCAAAACGCTTTCCTGAAGCTGCTCGAAGAGCCGCCGAAGGGGGTCATGTTCCTTCTCTGTGCCGAGAGCCGCGAAAAGCTGCTCGAAACGGTGCAGTCGCGCTGCGGCGAGATCCGACTTGCGGGCAGCGCCGCCGCGCCGGAAAATGAGCGTGCCAGAGGCTTCATCGAAGCGCGGCTCGACCGTGCGGAGCTTCTTCGCTGCTGCGCCGCGATGGAAAAGCTCGATAACGCGCAGCTTCTCGAGGTCGTGACCGCCGCGGAGGCTCTTGCGGTGAAGCTCGTCTCCGACCGGCGGGAGCTGCTCTCGCTCGAAGCGTTTCTCCACCGCGCGGAGGAATATCTCCGCTTGAACGTCGGCACGAAGCACGTGACCGGGTATCTATCCACCTATCTGCCGGACGGCGAATGACGCCCCGGCGCTCACACATCAGGAAATGAGGAAAATTCCGTGACAGAAGTAATCAGCATAAAATTCCGCGGCCGCGGCAAGTCGTACTATTTCGACCCCGCCGGCGTGACCGCGAAGGCGGGCGACACGCTCGTCGTGGAAACGTCCAAGGGCATGGAGCTTGGTGAGTGCGTCAAGGGCAACCACATGGTCGAGGACAGCGACTGCGTGCAGCCGCTGCGCCCCGTCGTGCGCCGCGCCACGCCGGACGATCTGCGCATTGCGGAGCTCAACCGCAAGCGCGAAAAGGAAGCACTCGGCATCTGCCGGGAACTCATCGAAAAGCACAAGCTCGAAATGAAGCTTGTGGACGTCGAATGCTCGTTTGAGGGGAACAAAATTCTCTTCTTCTTCACCGCCGACGGGCGCGTGGACTTCCGCGAGCTCGTAA
The DNA here is from genome assembly GCA_934533005.1 of uncultured Oscillospiraceae bacterium. GTDB lineage: Bacteria > Bacillota > Clostridia > Oscillospirales > Oscillospiraceae > Apopatocola. The sequence continues at coordinate 917 of CAKTBC010000166.1, forward strand.
AGGATCTCGCGGGCGTGTTCCGCACGCGCATCGAGCTGCGCCAGATCGGCGTGCGGGACGAGGCGAAAATGCTCGGCGGTCTCGGCATCTGCGGGCGGCCGTTCTGCTGCCACCAGTTTTTGGACGATTTCCAGCCCGTCAGCACAAAGATGGCAAAAACGCAGTCCATGTCGCTCAACCCGGTGAAAATTTCTGGCACGTGCGGGCGGCTGATGTGCTGCCTGCGCTATGAGCAGGAGGCGTATGAGGATCTCTTGAAGCACGTGCCGAAAAACGGCGCGTTCGTCCAGACCGAGGACGGCTACGGCAACGTGACGCTCGTAAATCTCCTGCGCCAGAACGTCAAGGTACGTCTGGACGGCCCCGGCGAGGCGCAGATCCGTACCTACGATGCCGACGAGATCGCCGAGATCCCCGGCGGCCGCCCGGCGGAGGGACAGCCCCTGCCCGATCTTCTCCGCAACAAGCCCAAAAAGGTGAAGGAAGAGATCGTCGAACCGGAGACGAATGGCTGGATCATGCCGTCGATGATCGTGGAGGATGTGCGTACTGCGCCCGCCGCGCCGCAGAGCGCGGAGAAGCCCTCCTCCGGCGAAAAGAAAAACAGCCGTTCCCGCCGCCGGAAGCGCGGCGGCCAGAGCGGCGAGAAGCGCACAGACAAGCCCGAACGCGCAGAGAGAGCCGAACGCCCGGAGCGCACCGAAAGAGCCGAGCGCGCGGAAAAGAAGCCGGAGCGCGGCGAGAAGAAATCTTCCGGCGAAAACCGCGGCGCGCGCCGCGGCGGCGAGAAGCCGCCGGTGAGTGCCGCGCCCGCCGCGGACAAGGCCGAGCGCACGGATAAGCCCCGCCGTAACAACAACCACCGCCGCAGAAAGCCGAGACCCAAGACTGACGGCGGCGAAGCGCCGAAAGCGTAAGTCAAGACCACCGGCGTAGCCGGTGGCTTGCACAAGCCCTAGAAGGGCGTAGGACAGCCGCGCCTCAAGGCGCATGAAAAAGTCCGCCAATCGCAACACTATTACGGGCTGCCCCCTTCCGGGGGCGGCTCTTTATTTGCCCTTGCTTACTGGCTCACCCGTAAACGGGTCGGTAAATTCTTTCAGACTGATCTGGTCCGCGGCTGCATCCTCTTGCAACTGATTCCGTACATATTCCTGTATTGCCTTCTCATTACGCCCTACCGTGTCCACATAGCAGCCGCGGCACCAGAAATGTCGGTTTCCGTACTTGTACCTCAGATTCGCATGCCGGTCGAAGATCATCAGGCTGCTCTTTCCCTTCAGGTACCCCATTACTTCCGACACGCTGTACTTGGGTGGTATCTTCACATACAGATGTACATGATCCGGCATTGCCGCTGTCTCCAGAATTTCTATCCCCTTCCTTGCGCATAAGGCGCGGATGATCTGGCCTATATCTGCTGAAATTTGCTTATAGACTATCTGGCGGCGGTATTTCGGCGCAAACACAATATGATATTTGCAGTTCCACTTACTATGTGCTAAACTGTCCTTATCCATTTGGATTACCTCATTTGATTTTGTCTGTTGTCGGTTGGCGAACCTGACACCACTCTATCATCGGAGGTTTTCTTTTTCCATCCATAAGTGGAACTCTTTATGTCCACCGGCATAGCCGGTGGTTGCCTTTCTTATGA
>CAKTBC010000167.1 GCA_934533005.1 uncultured Oscillospiraceae bacterium
ATATATTCTCAGGCTTCGCTCATGCGGCTCTGCCGCTCGCGTTCCGCCTGGGAAAGACGAAGATATACCGGCAGCAGGTCTTCCGCCCCGGCCGGGGTTTTGTCAAGCGCTGCCAGACACACGCCGAACGCCGTCTGCCAGCGAAGCTCCTCGGGGGCGACGGTGCACTCCACGCCGTGCACACGGAGCGCCTTTTCGCAGATCTCCCAGCCGTCGCCGAGGACCCACACAGATTTTCCGTCGCCGGAGAGCCCTTCGGCGAGCGCATCGGCGGCAATGGCGCGATCCTCCGTGAGACGGGCAAAGGTGCCGTTTTGCACCGTAAAGAGCGCATTATAAAGCTGGTTTCGCCGCGCGTCCATGGCGGGACAGACGATCGTGCCCTCCGGCACGAAGCGGGCGCTCTGCGCCATGGCTTCGAGCGTGGATACGCCGACCGCCGGGATGCCGAGGCCCCAGCAAAGTCCCTTGGCGGTAGATATACCGATACGGATGCCGGTGAACGAGCCCGGCCCCTGCGCCACGGCGATCGCGCCGATGGCATCCCTCGGCGTTTCGGTGTTGGAGAGCATATTTTCGATCATCGGCAGAAGCGTGCGGCTGTGCGTGAGTCCCGTGCGCTCGTAGCTCTGCGCAAGGAGCTCCCCGTCGCGGCAGAGCGCGGCGGAGCACGCTTTCGCGGAAGTCTCTATCCCCAGTATCAGCAAAGGCTCGCCCCCTCGATCGTGATCTTTCGCGCGTTATCGGCGCACTTTTCGATGCTCACGCGGATCTCGGAGCCGTCGAACGCCTCGGGGACGTTCTCGCTCCACTCCACGGCGCATACGCCGCCGCGGTCCAGGTAATCCTCCCAGCCGATGTCAAAAAGCTCGTCCGCGCTGCCGAGCCGGTACATATCAAAGTGGAACAGGTCACGCTTGCCGTAAAGCTCGTTCACGATGGTGAACGTCGGGCTCGTGACAGCGCCGTCCACCTCCAGACCGCGCGCGAGACCGCGCACGAACGCCGTTTTTCCCGCGCCCAGCTCGCCGTACATCGCGATCACAACGCCGCGCTCCGGGAGAGAGCGCGCGAGCTTCTCGCCGAGCGCTTCGGTCTCGGCTTCGGAGTGGGTGATAAATTCCATAGTCCGTCTGCCTCTGTCTCAAAACTCAAACTTTTCTAACATGGCATTATACACCGAGCTTTTGCCCGAGTAAAGACCTTTTCCTGCCTGTTGCAGAAAAAACAATGTTGTGATAGAATATGGTGAAATTATATGTATAAGGGGAGGTGCCGCCGTGCTGGAAAGACTCAAAAAACTCCGCATCGCGCCGATCATTCAATATATATGGAGCCGTACCTCGGACTTCTTCAAAAAGGGCGATATGTTCCTGCTTGTCATGTGCTGCATCTGTACATGCTTCGGCATCACGCTCGTCGGCAGCGCCACGAAGTCGTATCCGTCGCACACATTCGTGCCGATCCAGATATTCGCGTTTATTCTCGGTCTTTTCCTTTATTATGTTCTGACCGTTCTCGACGTGAGCATCATCGCGAGCCGCTGGAAGCTCCTGCTCGGCTTTGAGACGTTCCTCCTTCTGCTGCTCATCCCGTTCGGCGTTTCGGGCGACACCGGCAACTCCGGCTGGCTTCGATTCCTCGGCATCGGCATTCAGCCCTCGGAGATCGTCAAGGTCGTCTTCATTGTGCTGATGGCAAAGCAGATGACGTATCTGAAGGAATATAAGAACCTTAACTCGGTGCTCTCCATCCTCCAGCTTGTCGTCCACTTCGGCTACACATTTGTGCTGCTGATGGTCACCACGGAGGACCTCGGCTCGGCGATCGTGTTCGCCGCCATTTTCGTCGTCATGATGATCGTGGCGGGTGTCAAGCTCTACTGGTTTCTCATCGGCGGCGCGGCTGTCGCGCTTGCGATCCCGTTCCTCTGGAACAACTTCCTTGACGAATACCAGCGCCAGCGCATTCTCGCGCCCTATGACCCCAGCATCGACCCCGACGGCTGGGGCATCACGTGGCAGACGACCCGAAGCAAGTACGCCCTCATGGGCGGGCAGGCCACGGGTCTCGGTCTCGGAAACGGCACACAGACGCAGTCCGGCGCACTGACCGGCAAGCACACCGACTTCATTTTCGCCGTTGCGGGCGAGGAGCTCGGCATGGTCGCGTGCGTGATCATCATGCTGCTGCTCTCCGTCGTTATCATCCGCTGCGTGATGGTGGGGCTGCGCTCGAACAACACGATGAGTATGCTCGTGTGCGTCGGCGTGGCAGCGAGCCTCTTCTTTCAGATGCTCGTCAACACCGGCATGTGCATCGGCATTACGCCTGTTATCGGCATTACGCTGCCATTCTTCAGCTACGGCGGCTCATCGCTTATGTCCACGTTCGGCGCGGTAGGCCTCGTGTCCGGCGCAAAATACCGACCAACACCGCTACAATTTCACCGATATTAAAAGAGAAATAACAAAGAGAAAAACAGAGAAAAAACCAAATAAAACATCTCAGGGGGACGGGAACCATGGCACACAGACCGAATATTCTCGCGCTCGCATCCAAGATC
>CAKTBC010000168.1 GCA_934533005.1 uncultured Oscillospiraceae bacterium
CCGCTCGTCAGGATCCCGATTCTGTGTGCTCCTGCCATAGAATAACTTCACCCTTTCTGGATAGTTTTCTTGACGCTGGCGTCGATTGACAAGGGCACACGCGGTTCTGCCGGGCGGAAATGCCCTCATATGGCGTCAAAGCCCTTGAGAATACACAAAGTATTCCCAGCGGGCTCTTCCTAATCTGAGAGCATTTCTGCTCCGGCAGAACTGCTTCGCATCGGACAGCCTTGGGTTTTGAGGGATTTTTGTTCTTCTTTGTCTCGGCGGGCGGCAGCCCGCCGAGACAAAAAGGGCAAAAGGCACCGAAAAGACTGGCTGTACGACGCGCGGGCCCTTGTTAATCGACGCTTGTACTATAGCCCGATTGACTCATTTTTGCAATAGATTTGGGGTAAAAAATCGTTTCCAAATTGCGTTTTCAGCGATTATTGCCAATGAGCGCCTTATAAAAATCTACTGCGCCCGGCAAACACGCCGTTTCGATATTCTCGTTTACGCCGTGCATGCCGCGCATTTGCTCCGGGCCGTAGATCACCGGAGCAAAGCGGATGCAGTTGTTGCAGATCGCCTGATAGTTTTTGGCGTCGGTCGCGCCGGTCATGACGTAAGGACTCCAGGCGAGGCCGGGAAAGACCTCGGCAATTGTATCGGTCACACGCCGCCACGCCTCGCCGTGAATGTCCGCCGGGGCGGAATAGTCGCTTGCGGAGAGAACCTCCGTTTCGAGACCGAATTTTTCCGCGCGCTTTTTGATAAGCGCAAGGCTCTCATCCATGCCCTGGTGCGGGATGAACCGGAGATTCGCCCACACGCTCGCCTCCTGCGGCAGCACGTTGCAGGCGTCCGAGCCGGAGAGCATGGTAAAGGCCGCCGTTGTGCGCAGCATGGCGCCCGCCTGCGGCGAGAGCGCGGGCATGACAAGCTTCATGAGCGGGGCAAACAGCCAGAGATTGCCGAACAAAAGCCGCAGCCCGAAGGGGGCGTACGCCGCGAGGCGCGCAAACATCGCGCTCACCTCCGGCTCAAACTTCTTTCGGAAGGGCGGGCGCTTTTCCATGCTGTCCACGAACGCCGCGAGCCGCGCCACGGGCGAATTTTTCGTCGGCGCGCTCGCGTGGCCGCCGTTTGACCGGGCGGTGAAGCGCACGTCCGCCTTGCCCTTTTCAAATACGCCGAGCATCGCAAAATTGCCGTGGATGCCGCCGATGGGCTCGGAGATGATGCCGCCGCCTTCGTCACAGACGAGAAACGGCTTCACGCCGCGGCGGCGCAGCTCGTCCACAAGCTTGCCGCAGCCGGGGCCGGCAAATTCCTCTGTGCAGGAGGACGAAAGATACACGTCCTGCTCGGGGACATACCCCTCGCGCAGCAGCTCCTCGCACGCCTGGAAAAAGCCCATGACGCTGCACTTCGTGTCGGATGCCCCGCGCCCCCAGACCTTGCCATCGGCAATGTCACCGGAGAACGGCGCGTGCTCCCACGTTCCCTCCGCGGGGACGACGTCCTGGTGCGACATGAGCACGAGCGGCTTATCGTGGTGTTTGCCCTCCCAGAAGAAGAGAAGGTTTCCGTCAATCTCGGTTTTTTCGAGCTTTTCGTGTACCGTCGGGTAGAGCTCCGCAAGCAGCTTGTGGAAGCCGCGGAATTTTTCCAGCTCCGGGTCATCCGGGTGCGACACGGTCTCGTACGCCACCATGCGCGAGAGCTTTTTCGCGTACTCCCGCTCACGCGCCGGATCGGGGTGCGGCGTGTAGTCCGAGGCCTTTTTCTTCATGCAGAGTGTGCGAATGACTGCTGCAAGCAAAAGCAGCACAAGCACGCCGAGCGCGGCGAGCAGAACATATCCTACAATCCTCATGCCGCCGTCTCCTTCCGCGCGCGGCGGTAGAGGAAGTACGCCACGCCGATGGCGATCGCACCGGAGGGGAGGATCATAAAGCTCGTCGAGCCGAGCAGCCCCGGCACAAAGATGAAGAGAATGCTCATGATGACGAGCGGCCAGAGCGCGATCTTCATGTTCTTCCGGTAGTACTTATACGCCATCGCACCAAAGAGCGCGGGGACAACGTTGTCGAACGCCGGCTGAAGAGCCGGGCTTTGCAGCACCGGCTGGAGCGGGATGAGCAGCAGCACGCCAAGCGCGAGGATCACGATCGTCACGAGCGACGCCGTCGCGATCGAGAGCGTGGAGATGATCTCGTTTTCCGGCGTGCCGGTCTTGGCGCCCACGATATCGCGCGCATTGACCGCACACGGAATTTTCATATTAATTAGGTTCCCGGTAATAAATGCGAGATACCCGCCGCCCGCGCCGAGCATCGGCGTATAGACGAGATATTCTGCCACACAGCTCACGAGCCACACGATGCCGATGGCAAGGAAGCCCTTCCCAAATGCGCGCATGTCCGGCATGGCGCCGAGAATGTACCCCATCAGAAACGGTGCGCCGAGCAGCAGCACGAGCGTCACGCCGCAGGCGATGCGGCCATAGGTATGCGTCCGGCGGTTGTAGGCCTCAAACCGGGCGGTCTTTTCCTGTTCGTTCAT
>CAKTBC010000169.1 GCA_934533005.1 uncultured Oscillospiraceae bacterium
GCTCCGGCTATGCCAACGCGGACATCGGCCGCACGGAGGTGCAGCGCGCGGTGGTGAAAGCCGCCATGAAGCAGTGGGTGCGTCCGCAAACGCTCGCTGCGCTGCCCGGTCTCTGGCGCATTTATCAGGAAAACCTCACGACCGATCTCTCGGCGCGAAATCTTGTGTGGATGGCGCGCGTGCTCTTGAAGGGCGTGAGCGGCGATATTGAAGCGAACGTCCTCCCCGGCTACGCCACCATGGTGGGCGACGCCTCGGTCTACATGATCGACACCTACGCCGCCTCTGCCATCCTGCCGGATTACAGTCCCTATAAATAAACTGAGCTCCCCGGAAAAATCCGGGGAGCTGATTTTTGCGCGGGAAAAGCGTCCTGCATCCCACACCCGGAAACCGGAACAGGATAAATATAATTTGCAAAATAATTTATATAAAACTATTGACAAAAGTTTTTCTTGTGCTATACTATACTCGAAAGGTTAAAATAAGTCAAAGGAGATGGTTCCTTTTGAAAAAGACATTGTACAGCCTGATGCTCAACGAGGAGGTTGTCCGCGAGGTGGACGCGCTCGCACACCGGCTGGGGACGAGCCGGTCGAATCTCATCAATCAGATCCTCGCCGAATATGTGAACTATACAACGCCGGAGCGCCGCATCAATGACATTTTCTCCGCGCTGGAGCAGCTCATCAGCCCCTCGCGTGAGCTGGTGCCGTTTTTCTCGCCGAACAGCAGCACGATGTCGCTCAAAAGCTCTTTGCAATATAAGTACCGCCCGACGGTCAAGTACGAGCTGGAGCTGCACGGCGGGGACGAGAACTCCATCGGCGAGCTGACGGTGCTCTTCCGCACGCAGTCCGAAGCGCTCATCCGCGTGATGACGGAGTTTTTCCGTCTCTGGAAGCGCATCGAGGATGCGCACCTGCCCGCCGGAACGGAGCGGCAGTACGCGCTCTATGACGGCAAATTCGTCCGCTCCATTGCGCCGCCGACAAAGGACTGCACCGCCGACGAGCTGGCGCAGGCCATCAGCGGGTACATCCAGCTGTTTGACCGACTGATGAAGGGCTATGTGAGCGGCGAGCTGGACGAGCGCGCCATCGAACGCGAGTGGTTTACGGCCATGCGCCGCGCCGCCGTGCTCATCTGAATCTGTATACCATTTCTTTTCTTAATTCATTAAGGAGGGATTTTCATGAACGCTGAAAAATTCACCCAGAAAAGTCTGGACGCGGTCCGCACCGCCAAATCCATGGCGGAGGAAAACCGCAACAATTATATCACCCCTGAGCATCTGCTCTATGCTCTCGTCGATCAGGACGGCGGGCTGATCCCGTCCCTGCTTGGCAAAATGAAGGTGGACTGCAACGCTGTCCTCTCAGAACTCGATACCGCCATTGCCGCGCTGCCGAAGGTCGGCAACGTGAGCGAGGTGTATCTCTCCCCGGAGTGCGACCGCGCCATCAGCGCCGCCGAAAAGGCCGCCAAATCGATGGGCGACGAGTACATCTCCGTTGAGCATCTGATGATCGGCATTTTCGCCGCCGCCACCCCGGCGATCAAGCGCATTTTCTCCGACCACGGCATCACAAAGGCCGCCTTCACCGAGGTGCTTTCCAAGGTAAAGACCGGCCCTGTGACGGGCGATAATCCGGAGAGCACGTACGACGCTCTCGCCAAATATGGCACCGACCTCGTCAAGCGCGCCCGCGAAAACGAGCTCGACCCCGTGATCGGCCGCGATAACGAGATCCGCAACGTCATCCGCATCCTTTCGCGTAAAACGAAGAACAACCCCGTGCTCATCGGTGAGCCGGGCGTCGGCAAAACGGCTATCGCCGAGGGACTGGCGCAGCGCATCGTGCGCGGCGACGTGCCCGAAGGGCTCAAGGACAAGACCATTTTCTCGCTCGACATGGGCGCGCTGATCGCGGGCGCCAAGTACCGCGGCGAATTTGAGGAACGGCTCAAAGCCGTGCTCGAGGAAGTCCGCAAGAGCGAGGGCGGCATCATCCTCTTCATCGATGAGCTGCACACCATCGTCGGCGCGGGCAAGACCGAGGGCAGCATGGACGCCGGCAACCTCCTGAAGCCGATGCTCGCCCGCGGCGAGCTGCACTGCATCGGCGCAACGACGCTCGATGAGTACCGCAAGTATATTGAAAAGGACGCCGCGCTCGAGCGCCGCTTCCAGCCTGTGCAGGTGGACGAGCCGACGGTTGAGGACACGATTTCCATCCTCCGCGGCCTGAAAGAGCGCTACGAGGTTTACCACGGCGTGCGCATCCACGACAGCGCCCTTGTCGCCGCGGCGACACTCTCCAACCGCTATATCACCGACCGTTTCCTCCCGGATAAGGCCATCGACCTGGTGGACGAGGCGTGCGCCCAGATCCGCACGGAGATCGACTCCATGCCCGAAGAGCTGGACGGTATCCGCCGCAAGATCATGCAGCTGGAGATTGAGGAAATGGCGCTCAAGAAGGAGGACGACCAGCTCAGCCAGGATCGTCTCGCCAAGCTGCGCGAAGAGCTCGCCAA
>CAKTBC010000170.1 GCA_934533005.1 uncultured Oscillospiraceae bacterium
GCGGTCAACACCGCGACGTTTGTCGGCTTCAAGGAGAAAAAGCTCTCCGGCGCGATCTTTGCCACGCTCGGCATCGTTTCGCCGTCGCTCGTGATCATCACGGTCATCGCGGCATTGCTGAGCAACTTTGCCCACATCGCCGCCGTGCAGAACGCATTTGCCGGCATCCGCGTTGCGGTATGCGTGCTCATTTTCAACTCCATCGTGAAGCTCTGGAAAAAGTCCGTGGTGGATAAGCTTACGTTTGCCGTGTTCCTCGCGGTGTTTATCGGCTCTGTGCTGCTCAGCCATGTGAGCCCCGTGGTGTTCATCGTCGCCGCGGCGGTGCTCGGCATCGTTGTGCGCGTATGGCTGCGCACCGGAAAGGAGGGCAAGGCATGATCTACCTTCGTCTGTTCTGGGAATTTTTCAAGGTCGGGCTGTTTTCCGTCGGCGGCGGCCTTGCCACGCTCCCGTTCCTCTATTCTCTCGGCGCAAAGACCGGCTGGTTCAGCACAGCGGATGTGGCGAATATGCTTGCCGTTTCCGAGTCCACGCCCGGCCCCATCGGCGTCAACATGGCGACCTATGCGGGCTTTGACTGCGGCGGCGTTCTCGGCGGCGTCGTGGCGACGCTCGGCCTTGTCACTCCGAGCGTGATCGTCATCGTGCTCATCGCCATGGCGCTGCAGGCCTTCCGTACGAACAAATACGTGGATGCCGCGTTCTACACGCTCCACCCGGCCTCCACCGGCCTGATCGCCGCGGCGGGATGGTCGGTGTTCGCGCTGGTGCTGCTGAATCTTGACGCAGTTCGCACCTCGTACCGGATTGCCGACCTTTTCCGATGGAAAAACCTGATCCTGTTTGCCGTGATCTGGGTGCTCACGAATCTCGTGAAGCCTGTCAAAAAGCTGCACCCGGTCGTGTTCCTCGCTCTTGCTGCCGTTGTGGGTATCGTATTCCGGCTCGGCGGCGTGTAAGTAGACATAATATAATTAACGTAATATTAGTTACATAATTAAATAAACATAATTTGATTTACATAATTATTGACGCGGCGGCGTAGGCGAGCGCTGCGGAGAAAACGCCCTGGAGGAGCTTTCCTCCGAGGCGTTTTCGCATTTTCAGCCCTTCGGCGGCAGCTCCGGCCTGTCCGTGGACGCACAGCCCGCCCCAGCTCAGCAGAAATTCGCCCAGCGCAAGGCTTCCGGGCGTGAGCGGCAGGCCCGCCATTGCGCCGACGCCGCTCGAGAGCTCGAGCGCGCCGGTGAAGAGCGCACGGAAGAAGGAGAGTGGCCCGCCGGTGCAAAGCGCGAGCTCGCCCGCGAGCGTGTCCGGGAAGCCGAACGTGCCGAGCGAGGCGAGGAGCGCCGAAAAGAAGATCACATAAGCGCCGATCTGCAAAAGCGTCTGCCCCGCGGCGGTGACGGCGCTGCCGAGCGCCGCGCCGAGATCCATCGGCGGCTGCGGCGCTCTTGGATGCGCCTCGCTGGTTGGCTTTCGCCGGAAAAGGACGCCGACAGCGGCGGCGGAGAGTGCGTGGATGCCCCAGAGCAGTACTCCCCATCCGGCGGATCCGAATACACCGGTGCCGAGCGCACCCACGGCGAACGCCGGGCCGGAGTTATCGCAAAAAAGGAGAAGATGTTCGGCCTCGTCCTTCGTGATCGTGCCGTTTTCGCAAAGTGTTCCGATACTCGCTGCGCCAAGCGGATATCCGCCGGAAAGACCGAGCAGAAATACTGCTGCTCCCGCGCCGCTCACGCCGAAGAGACGCGAGGCGACCAGGGTGAGACGACGCGCGAGTGCCTCCACCGCGCCAAGCCGCGTGAGCAGTCCGGCGGCGGCAAAATACGGCAGGAGAGACGGCACAAGAAGCGTACCCCATAGCCGCAGCCCTGCGGCCGCGCCCTGCCGTGCGTCCGCAGAGGAGAAGAGAAAGATGAGAAAGAGCGCCGCGCCCGCGGCGTATCCGAAAACACGTTTTTTCATACCGTTACTCTATGTCCGGCGCGGGTGCTTCATGCGGCATGTACGCACCGCCATGTTCATAAGATGGACGGGGGAGGCGGTGCTATGAAATTACGCGATACGGTAGCGGATCTTGCCGATTCGCTCGAACTGCCGGAGGAGGCTGTATCCGATGCGCTGCGCGTGACGCTCATTGGACGGCGGCGCGCCGTGGTGGAGCATCACCGCGGGCTGCTCGGCTACGACGCGCAGAGCGTCGAAGTGAGTGCCGCCGCCGGGAGAGTGCGCATTCTCGGCGCAGAGCTGACGCTGCACGCCATGGACCGGGACACATTGATCGTGACCGGGCGGATCGCCGCGGTGGAATATGCGTAAGGGGAAAACCGGGCGCGTTGAGCGCCTTCTGCGCGGCGTTGCGGAAATACGAATTAC
>CAKTBC010000171.1 GCA_934533005.1 uncultured Oscillospiraceae bacterium
CAGGTGCGGCTCGCCGCGCAGTGCACCGACGCGCGCGTGAATCTCGTCACGCCCGCGCTCTTCGCGCGCTTCCCGACCGTGGAGGCCATGGCGGCGGCGGACATCGGCGAGGTGGAAGAGCTCATCCGCTCCTGCGGTTTTTACCACGGCAAGGCGCGCGATCTCGTCTGGCAGGCGCAGCGCATTGCGGAGGTCTACGGCGGCAAGGTGCCGGACAATATGGACGATCTCTTAACGCTCCCCGGCGTCGGGCGCAAGAGCGCCAATCTCATTCTCGGCGATGTATTCCACCAGCCCGGCGCGGTCGTGGTGGACACGCACTGCATCCGCCTCTCCAACCGCATGGGGCTCGTGGACAACGAGAAGGATCCCGTGCGCATCGAAAAGCAGCTGCGCGCCGTTCTCCCGCCGGAGAAATCGAACGATTTCTGCCACCGGCTCGTGCTGCACGGGCGCGCCGTGTGCACCGCACGTAAGCTGTTCTGTGACATTTGTTGCTGTGCGGCGTACTGTAAAACGTTAAATCAGTAAAATTTTCTCTTGCATTTCCCGCATATACGGCGTATAATTCTCATATTATTTTTTGAGAGTACGCGGAAAAAAGAGGGGAAATGCAATATGACGATCTATGACCACTGGCTGTACCGGTTTCTGACGGGACCGCTGAACAACGTGGCATGGCTGTACATCCTGCTGCCGTGTGTGTTCGCCGGAGGCATTTATCTGACCGTGGGCAGCGGAGCGGTGCAGTTCCGCCGCTTCGGCTATGCGATGAAAAACACGGCCGGTAAGCTCTTCCATAAGCAGGAGACGGCGCACGGAGCCGTAACGCCGCTGCAGGCCGTGACGACGGCGCTCGCCGCGACCGTCGGCACCGGCAACATCGTCGGCACGTCGCAGGCGATCGCCATGGGCGGCTACGGCGCAGTGTTCTGGCTGTGGATGGCGGCGCTGCTCGGCATGGTCATCAAGTATTCGGAGGTTCTTCTGGCTGTAAAGTACCGCGAGCGCGACGCGCGCGGCGACTGGGTCGGCGGCCCGATGTACTATATCAAAAACGGCATGGGCGAGAAGTGGAAATGGCTCGCCGGGGCGTTCAGCGTGCTGGCGGCTCTCGCGGCGTTCGGTATCGGCAACATGTCGCAGGCCAACTCCATCGTCGGCTCGGTGACGGACGCGGTGTGCGCCGTCAACCCCGATTTCAGCGGACAGATCGCGCTGCGCTGGGGGCTCGGCATCGGGCTTGCGCTGCTTACGGCGCTCGTCCTCTTCGGCGGCATCAAGCGCATCGGCGCCGTGACGGAAAAGCTCATCCCGTTCATGAGCGTGGCGTATATCATCATGGCGCTCATCGTCATCTTCGGCAACATCGGCGGCATCGGCCGGGCGTTTAAGGAGATCTTCTCCGCGGCGTTCGCGCCCCGCGCGGTGCTCGGCGGCGCGGCGGGCATCACGATCCGCCAGGCGGTCGTCTGGGGTCTGCGCCGGAGCGCCTTCTCCAACGAGGCCGGTCTTGGCTCTGCGCCGATCGCGCACGCCGCCGCGCATTGCGACGGCCCGGTCGAGCAGGGCATTTACGGCATTTTCGAGGTGTTCATGGACACCATCGTCATCTGCACGCTCACCGCGCTCACGATCATCATCAGCGGCGTGGACGTGACGTTTGGCGTAAAGCCGGGCAGCGCGCTTATCACGGCGGCGTTTGGCACGGTATTCAACGGCACGTTCTCCTCGGTGTTCATCGCCGTGGCGCTCACGCTCTTTGCGTATTCCACGATCCTCGGCTGGTCGCTTTATGGCTCGCGCTGCGTGCAGTACCTGCTGGGGCTTCGCGCCGCGAAGGTCTATCAGCTCGTGTTCATCATCGTGATCGTTGTCGGCAGCGTTTCCTCGCTCGACTTTGTATGGAACATCGCCGACACGCTCAACGGCCTCATGGCGATCCCGAACTTCATTGCGCTCTTCGCGCTGAGCCCTGTGATCTTCAAGATTACCAAGGAACATTTCCGCGGCGTCGATCTCGCAAGCGCCAAGCACGAATAAATAAGGGAAATCCCGTCTCGATCGAGACGGGATTTTTCATCGGGCTAAAGGGCTCGCCACAGTTTACTCCCGCAGGAGCAAATAAAGTCTCAATCATTTTCTCCGGCGACATGTGCGTCGGAGAAAATTCCTCTCGGCTCGCAAACGTGCGAACGTAGTGAGTGCGCTGCGGCGAGCTGCTATCCCCTCAAACAAACCCCTCAACGGAGTGGGGCTTGTTTGAAGCTTTTCCGGTTACGGTTTTCTGCGCTCAGCGCAGTTTTTCCGGTGCTGTATCTGTCAGCTCGGGCACATAAATAGGGTT
>CAKTBC010000172.1 GCA_934533005.1 uncultured Oscillospiraceae bacterium
CTACGACAACCGCATGAAAACTCTGAAGGAGGCGGGAAAATGAACAACGGTCTTATCGTAAGCGTCTCGCCCCACTACCATAAGCAGGGTGCAACGACGCAGCGCGTTATGCGCGATGTGCTCATCGCGCTCATCCCGGCGCTGATCGCGTCCGTCATCATCTTCGGTTTCCGCTCGCTGCTGCTCGTGGCGGTCTCCGCGGCAAACTGCGTGCTGCTTGAGTTCGTGTGGAACAAGCTCTTCAAGAAAGAGCAGACCATCGCCGATCTCTCCGCGGTCGTTACCGGCGTGCTCATCGCCTACAACGTCCCCGTGACGATGCCGATCTGGCAGCTTCTCATCGGCGACTTCATCGCCGTTATCATCGTCAAGATGCTCTTCGGCGGCATCGGCTGCAACTTTGTGAACCCCGCGCTCGTCGGACGTCTCGCCATGATGCTCTCCTTCACCGAGAGCATGACGGACTACCTGCACACCGTGAATGCGCCGGGCGTTGACCTTCTCGCCGGCGCCACGCCGCTGGCCGCCGCCGGTCTCGACATGAGCAGCTTCATGACGCTCTTCCTCGGCAACCACGGCGGCGTTCTCGGTGAGACCTGCGCTCTGGCGCTGATCATCGGCGGCGTGTATCTCGTGGTGCGCGGCGTCATCAAGGTGACGATCCCCGCGTGCTTCATCGCGAGCACGTTTGTGTTCACGTTCCTCTTCAACGGCTTTGACGCGACGACCGCGTTCCTGAATCTCTTCTCCGGCGGTCTGATGCTCGGCGCCATCTTCATGGCGACCGACTATGTCACCAGCCCGCTCACGACGAAGGGCCGCGTGATCTTTGCTCTCGGCTGCGGTTTCCTCACCTCCGCGATCCGCGTATTTGCCAACTCCGCAGAGGGCGTTTCCTTCGCCGTGCTGCTGATGAACCTGCTGGTGCCCTACATCAACGAGGGCTGCCGGACGAAGCCTGTGGGAGGTGTCAAGGCGTAATGGAAAAGAAAAATACGTTCTGGACGGAAATGGCGCGTCCCGTTGTGGTTCTGGTCGTCATCTGCCTCGTGGCCTCCGCGCTGCTCGGCTTTACGAACGCCAAGACCGCGCCCGTGATCGAAGAAAACATCCGCATCGAAGCGGAAAAGACCCGCAAGGCCGTGCTTCCTGCCGCGACCGAGTTCACCGAGCTCGAAGTGAGCGAAGAGCTCGCCGCCAACGGTGTCACCGGCATTTTTGAAGGCGACAACGGCACCGGCTATGTTGTCACCGCGGAAAAGACCGGCTACGGCGGCGCCGTCGTCGTCACCGTCGGTTTCGATACCGAGGGCAAGATCCTCTGCGTGAAGGCCAACGTCTCTACCGAGACGCAGGGCGTCGGCAGCAAGGTCGGCGAAGAAGCCATGCTTGCCAAGTTTGAAGGCCTCTCCGGCGACGTGAGCGATGTTGTGCTCAAGTCCGGCGCCACCTTCACCAGCAATGCCGTCCGCGAGGGCGTGCAGGCCGCTTGCGCCGCCGTCGCGGCGATCCAGTAAGGGAGGGCGGAGAAAATGAAAAAAAGAATGCAGATCCTCGTTAACGGTATTTTCAAGGAAAACCCCGTTCTCGTTCTGGTGCTGGGCTGCTGCTCGGTGCTCGCGATCTCCGTTACAGTCAAAGGCAGTCTCGGCATGGGCGCGGCGCTCACGTTCGTGCTCGTCGGCTCCAACGTCGTTATCTCGGCGCTGCGCAAGATTATCCCCGACAAGATCCGTATCCCGTGCTACATCGTCGTCGTTGCGACGTTCGTAACGCTCGTCGAAATGGTGGTGCACGCCTATCTCATTGATCTTTATAACGCGCTCGGCATCTTCCTTCCGCTGATCGTCGTTAACTGCATTGTTCTCGGCCGTGCCGAGATGTTCGCCAACAAGAACACCGTGCTCGACAGCCTGTTTGACGGTCTCGGCATGGGCATCGGCTACACGCTGGTCCTCACCGCGATCTCCGTCATCCGCGAGCTGCTCGGCTCCGGCAGCCTGTTCGGCTATCAGATCATCCCCGAAGAGTACACCATCCGCATCATCTCCCAGACGCCGGGCGGATTCTTCATGTTCGGTCTCGCCATGGCGATGCTCGTGCTCGGCATGTCCAAGAAGGGCAAGAAGTTCGTTCCGGAAATGGGCTGCGGCGATGGCGGCTGCGCCGGCTGCGGCAGCGCGGACAGCTGCACCGAGAAAGATAAGGAGGCGAAGAACTGATGCTCAAGGAAGTACTGAAAATCATGTTCGGCATGATCTTCACGCAGAACTACGTTCTCGTGCAGTTCATCGCCATCTGCCCGTT
>CAKTBC010000173.1 GCA_934533005.1 uncultured Oscillospiraceae bacterium
AGTTTTTTTGTCTCCCTCATCGCCAAAGGCTCTTTTGAACCACGCGTCTAACGCGTGGTTTTCGGGTATACAAAAAGAATCCGAAGGGTCTGTACCCTTCGGATTCTTTTTACTATCACACCATATGACAGCTGCTGCAGTTTTCGCAGTCGGGGAACTGGGAGTGGTCATAGGGGATGTTGTTCTTGTCGTAATAATTCTTAACGGCACTCTTGATGGCCTCCTCGGCCAGCACGCTGCAGTGCAGCTTGTGCGCGGGCAGACCGTCGAGCGCTTCCACGACCTCCTTGTTCGATACGGCGAGCGCTTCCTCGATCGTCTTGCCCTTGATCATCTCGGTGGCCATGGAGCTTGAGGCGATGGCGCTGCCGCAGCCGAACGTTTCAAACTTCACATCCTCGATGACGTTATCCTTGATCTTCAAATACATTTTCATGATATCGCCGCATTTGGCGTTGCCGACCTCGCCGACGCCGTCCGCATCGGGAATCTCACCGACATTGCGGGGATTTTTGAAATGATCCATTACCTTATCGCTGTAAAGAGCCATGATGCTTGCCTCCTTTTATCTCAAAGCATGAATTGTTTTTTGCCGGACGTAAGGTCTTTCCAAACCGGGGACATTTTGCGGAGGTACTCCACAACGCGCGGAATTTCACGCAGCATGTGATCGACCTGCTCTTCGGTATTCTCCTCGCAGAGCGTGAGACGCAGCGAGCCGTGCGCGACCTCGTGCGGGCGGCCGATGGCGAGAAGGACGTGGCTCGGATCGAGCGAACCGGATGTGCACGCGCTGCCGGAGGAGGCGCAGATGCCCGCCTCGTCGAGCAGGAGAAGAAGGCTCTCGCCCTCGATGCCTTCAAAGCAGAAGTTCACGTTGCCGGGGAGACGCTTCGTCTCGTCGCCGTTGAGCGCTGCGTGCGGGATGGTCTTGAGCCCCGCGATGAGCTTATCGCGCAGGGCACTGACATACGCCGCATTCTTGTCGAGATTTTCGCACGCCTCAGAAAGAGCTGCTGCCATCGCGACGATGCCGCCGATATTCTCCGTGCCGGCGCGCTTGCCGCGCTCCTGCGCACCGCCCTCGATGACGTTTACCAGGGGGATGCCCCGGCGGGCATACAGCGCGCCGACGCCCTTCGGGCCGTGGAACTTATGCGCGGAAATGGAGAGCATGTCGATGTTCTGTGCCTTCACGTCGATGGCAACGTGCCCCGCCGCCTGCACGGCGTCCGTGTGGAAAATGACGCCCTTTTCCCGGCAGACCGCGCCGATCTCGGCAATGGGCTGGATCGTGCCGATCTCGTTGTTTGCGAACATGACCGTCACGAGACAGGTATCCTCGCGGATGGCGTCGCGCAACTGCTCGGGCATAACGATGCCGTTTTCGTGGACGTCCAGCAGCGTGACCTCGTAGCCGTATTTTTCGAGCTTCTTGAGCGTATGCAGCACGGCATGGTGTTCAAACGCCGTGGAGATGATGTGCTTTTTGCCCTTCTTTGCGCCGATGGCCGCCGCGGAGAGGATGGCCTGATTGTCCGCTTCGCTGCCGCCGGAGGTGAAGGTGATCTCCCGCGCCTCAGCGCCCAGACATTTGGCGACCGTTTCACGCGCCGCGGCGAGCGCTTCCGCCGACTTCTGACCAAATTCATAAAGACTCGAAGCGTTGCCGTACCAGGTGTCCAGATACGGCAGCATCGCGTCGATGGCTGTTTGGCTCATCTTCGTGGTCGCCGCGTTGTCCGCATATACAAACATGGAAAAAGCTCCTTTCAAAACCCTACTGTTTTTGTATGTTTACAATGTATCACCATAAACATATATTGTCAATAGGTTTTTCGAAAGGAACGTTTCCGTACCGGGTTATTCCCCGGAATTGGCCGATTTCGCGGCAATATTGCCGTTTATGAGGTCGGAGAGCGTAACGCTGTCGAGATAATCGTTCATCACGCGGTCGAGTTCTTTCCAAAGCGGCAGCGTGAGACAGTTGTCGGCGTTTGGACACTCCGCATCACCGGATTTGACACAGGATACCGGCGCGAGAGAGCCCTCCGCGGCGCGGAGGATGTCTCCAACGGCGTATTCCTCCGGGCGGCGGGCGAGCTGGTAGCCGCCGCCGCGGCCGCGCTGCGTCAGCAAAAATCCGCTGCGGCTGAGCGCGGCGACGATGCCTTCCAGATATTTTTCGGATATGTTCTGGCGCTGGGCGATATCCATCAGCACAACGTACTCTTCCCCGCCGTTGCGGGCAAGATCCGCCATGACGCGCAGCGCGTAGCGTCCCTTGGTTGAGATCAGCATGGG
>CAKTBC010000174.1 GCA_934533005.1 uncultured Oscillospiraceae bacterium
ATTGGAAAAAAGATGAGCCAGACGGATGAGTTTCATCCGTCTGGCTCTGCGGCATTCTGGAGTTATGCGGGATATTTAATCAGATGTTTTCCTGCCGGATGATCTCGCGGCCCATGAGCACGCCCATGACGGAGGCCATCATCAGTCCGCGCGTCCAGCCGGACGAGTCGCCGAGGCAGTGGAGACGGCGGATGTTCGTATTGAGATCGGCGTCCATCTTCACGCGGTTGGAGTAGAACTTCAGCTCGGGGGAGTAGAGCAGCGTTTCGTACGAGGCAAAGCCCGGCACGACCTGATCGACGGCCTTGATGAAGTTGATGATGTTCGTCATGCTGCGGTAGGGCATCGCGGCGGTGATGTCACCGGCGACGGCGTCGGGCAGCGTCGGGTGGACGTTCGACTGCGCGAGCTCCTTTTCCCAGGTGCGCTTGCCGTCGAGAATGTCGCCGTAGCGCTGCACGAGAATGTGGCCGTTCGCGAGCATGTTTGTGAGCTCGCCGACCTTCTGCGCGTAGCTGATGGGCTGGTTGAACGGCACGGAGAAATTGTGCGAGCAGAGAATGGAGAGGTTGGTGTTCGGGCTCTTCTTCTCCTTGAACGAGTGGCCGTTTACGACGGCGAGACCGTTGTCGTAGTTTTCCTGCGAGACAAAGCCGCCGGGGTTCTGGCAGAACGTGCGGACCTTGTTCTTGAACGGCGCGGGGTAGCCGATGAGCTTGGATTCGTAGAGCACCTCGTTGACGGTCTCCATGATCTCGTTGCGCACCTCGACGCGCACGCCGATATCAACGGTGCCGGGCTGGTGGGCGATGCCGTGCTCGGCGCAGAGCGTTTCCAGCCAGTCCGCGCCGCGGCGGCCGGTGGCGACGATCGTGCGCCCGGCTTCGATCTCGCGCTCCTCTTTGCCGTTGGAGATGACGCCGCCGAGGCAGGTCTCGTCCTTGAGCCGGAGATCGAGGCATTCCCAGCCGAAGATCAGCTCCACGCCGTTCGCGGCGAGATAGCGCTCAATGGCGAGATAGATGCCCTGCGCCTTCTCGGTGCCCATGTGGCGGATCGGGCAGTCCACGAGCTTGAGCCCGGCCTGAATGGCGCGGCGGCGGATGTCCTTCACCTTATCGGGATCGCTGATGCCCTCGATGTGGGTGTCAGCGCCGAACTCCAGATAGATGGAGTCGGCGTAGTCGATCGTCTCCTGCGCGAGCTTCTCGCCGACGAGCGTCGGCAGATCGCCGCCGACCTCATAGGAGAGGGAGAGCTTGCCGTCGGAGAAAGCGCCCGCGCCGGAAAAGCCGGTCGTGATGTGGCAGTAGGGCTTGCAGTCCATGCACCGCCCGGTCTCAGCCTTGGGGCAATGGCGCTTTTCCACGCTCTGGCCTTTTTCCACAAGCGTGATATGGCCCTTGTAGCCCTTGCGGATCAGCTCCAGGGCGGTGAATATGCCGGCAGGGCCGGCGCCGATGATCAGAATATCTGTTTTCATGCTTCAACCTTCACATTCTCTATGCCGTGCTTCTCAAACTCGGCAAAGTACTCTTCCATGCGCGCGTTCAGTTCCTCCGCATCGTCCTGGCTGATCTGCTCGGCGCTCATGTCGCGCCGCGCGAGCTCCTCGGCCAGAATATCGTAGAAAACGGCGTCCTCATAGTCGGCGATCGCCTCGTGGATGCCGCCTTCCTCGTACGCGCGGGAGGGATACGAGTGGCCGCGCCAGCGCTGAACGAGCGCGCGCATCCCGTGCTCCGGACAGAGGGAAAAGAGCTTTTCCTCGAGATTGTCATAGTCCTCAAACCGGTCGTCATCCCGGCAGGAATTGAGGATCCAGTTCCCGATATACACCATGTCCAGAAGCCGCCGGAATTCCTTTTCCGTCAGTTCAAGCTGCATTACGATCCACTCCTCTCTGTGAACGCACATTGACATCATATTATAACAAGAAATCCGGGAAATTGCTATACAATTTTTCGCTTGTCATCCGGGACGTTTTCGCATATAATCTATAAACCAAATGCCGGGATGACCGGCGAGTCGGGAGTGGATGCCATGCGAATGAAAGACGTTATCATATCGGTCACCGGCGTGCAGCAGGGCGTGAACGGCCCCGACGCCATGGAGCTCGTCACGGCCGGACAGTACGGCCAGGATGAGAAGGAAACGCTGCTCACCTGGCAGGAGAGCGCGCTCACCGGCATGGAGGGGACGAAAACCTCGCTCCGTGTTCAGCCGCGCGGCGTTGTGCTCTCGCGCGAGGGGACGCTCAACACCCGCATGGAGTTTGAAGAGGGGCGCAAGCG
>CAKTBC010000175.1 GCA_934533005.1 uncultured Oscillospiraceae bacterium
GCGGCAAAGGAGATAATGCATGAAAAAGATCCGGCTTGATCAGCTTGTGTTTGATAAAGGTCTTGCCGAAAGCCGTGAGCGTGCCAAGGCGTATATCATGGCGGGCGGTGTATATGTAAACGGACAGAAGGAGACGAAGCCCGGTACTGCCGTTGCCGAGGATGCCGCCGTGGAAATGCGCGGCGAAACGCTCCCGTATGTCAGCCGCGGCGGGTGGAAGCTGGAAAAAGCGCTGCGTGTGTTTCCCATTGACGTGACGAACGCCGTATGTATCGACTGCGGTGCGTCTACGGGTGGATTTACGGATGTCCTTCTGAAAAACGGTGCCGCCAAGGTCTATGCCGTGGATGTCGGCTATGGCCAGCTCGCCTGGAGCCTTCGCACCGATCCGCGCGTCGTCTGCATGGAGCGGACGAACATCCGCTATGTTACGCATGAGCAGATTCGCGAAGAAATGGATGTTGCCGTGGCTGATTTGAGTTTCATTTCGCTCCGGCTCGTTTTGGGTGCTGTGTGCGCCCTCCTGAAACCCGGCGGTGAAATGGTCTGCCTTGTTAAGCCGCAATTTGAAGCGGGGAAAGATAAGGTGGGGAAGAAGGGCGTGGTGCGCGATCCTGCTGTTCATGCGGACGTACTGCGTGAGTTTCTGCGTTATGCGCCGGAATGCGGTTTCGGCGTGCGCGGACTGGATTTTTCCCCCATCCGCGGACCGGAAGGAAACATTGAGTACCTTGCCTGGCTTACAAAGGGTGCGGACAGCATTCCGGAACCAGATATTGAGGCGCTCGTTGTCGCGTCACACGCGGCGCACGGAAAGGATTCAGATCAATGAAAGACGGATATATTCTTCTCTGCCCGAACGCGCACCGCGATCACGGTCTGGAGTCTACGCTCGCAATCGCTGCGGCGCTGCGCGAGCATGGCCACGACGTCCGCATTGCGCCGTTTCTTAGCGACGGGCTGGAGAACACCTGGTCGCCGGATATTCCGACCGTCACTCTTCCGATGGCGCTGCCCGGCGCGCGTCTTGTTGTTTCGCTTGGCGGCGACGGTACGATTTTACAGCTTTCCCGGTATCTTGCCGGTTCCGGCGTCCCGATCCTCGGCGTAAATCTCGGAAACAAGGGCTTCCTTGCCGAATTGGAGCAGACGGAAACCGACTGTATTTTAGAAGTCGCCGACGGGCATTACACCGTGCAGACGCGCATGATGCTCGATCTGAAGCTCTTTCGCAAAGGGGAACTGGTCTATGCCGGCAGCGCGCTCAACGAAGCGGTCGTCCGTGCCTCGGTGAGCGTGGTGAAGCTGGAGGCTTTCAGTGACGGGCGCGAGATCACGGCGTTCTCCGGCGACGGAATGATCGCCTCCACGCCGACCGGCTCCACCGCGTATTCCATGGCGGCTGGCGGGCCGATTGTCGAGCCGTGCGCCGACTGCATTATCCTCACCCCAATCTGCACGTTCCGCCTCGCGGCGCGCTCTTATGTGCTGAAAGCGGATCGGGAAGTATTTATCCGCACCGTGGAACAAGGGGATAAGGAAGTCTTTCTTTCCGTGGACGGTGTTGCGGTTCCGTTTCTTGATGGGGACGAGCTCGTTGTGGCGCAGTCAGACAAAACGCTATTAATGGCACGTGTTAAAGATCGCAGTTTTTTTGATATAGTTTTTGAAAAATTAGTCGATAAATGAAAGAGGTGATTGCCCCGTGAAATCAAAGCGACAGGAAGAGATCCTTGCGTTGATTCAGGAGCAGAACATTGAAACGCAGAACCAGTTGATCGAGGCGCTGCGCGAGCGCGGCGTGAAAAGCACGCAGGCAACGCTCTCGCGCGATATCCGCGAGCTTCGCCTTGTCAAGGAGCTTTGCCCGGACGGCGGCTACCGCTATGCCGTTCCGGCGAGAGAGGATTCCGGCGACCAGCTCGACCGTCTGCGGAAGATCTTCCGCGAATGCGTCGTGAGCTTTGATACGGCGCAGAACATCGTTGTTATCCACACGCTTCCGGGGCTTGCCAATGCCGCGGCGTCCATGCTCGACAATCTGGATGTCCCCAATCTCGTTGGAACGCTGGCGGGAGACGATACCGCCTTTCTCGCCATGCGCGATGTACAGACAGCGCTGGACTTCTGCCGGGAAATTGAGGCTATGCTGTAATGCTCAAAACACTCCACATTGAAAATATCGCCGTCATCGAATGCGCGGATGTGGAATTTTCTGCCGGACTGAGCGTATTGACCGGCGAAACGGGCGCAGGCAAATCGATCATCATCGATTCGCTCAATGCTGT
>CAKTBC010000176.1 GCA_934533005.1 uncultured Oscillospiraceae bacterium
GACACCGTCGGCGTGCTGATCCAGTATAAGCCGTCGCTGCTCAACCGGTATCTCGGCACGGGCGCGGCGTGGGATCTCGACGCCGCCTGGGGCGGCGTGCACATCCTCCCGCCGTACGCCACGCAGACCGGCGGCGAATGGTACGAAGGCACCGCCGACGCCATTTACCACAACATCGACTTTCTCGACGGCTACGACCCCGAGTATGTCATCATCCTCTCCGGCGACCATCTCTACCAGATGGACTACAACCTGATGCTCGACTTCCACAAGCTCATGGGCGCCGATCTTACCGTTGCGGTCAAGACCGTGCCGTGGGAGGAGGCGAGCCGCTTCGGCATCATGTCCGTCGATCAGGACATGCGCATCACGCGCTTTGCCGAAAAGCCGAAGGAGCCGGAGAGCAATCTGGCCTCCATGGGCATTTACATTTTCACCTGGCCGGTGCTGCGCGCGGCGCTCCTCGCCGACCACGACGACTCCGAGAGCGACAAGGACTTCGGCAAGAACATCATCCCGACGCTGCTCGGTCAGGGCAAGAACCTCTTTGCCTATCAGTTCTCCGGCTACTGGAAGGACGTCGGCACGATCCCGAGCTATTACTCCACGCAGATGGAGCTTCTTGCCGAGAACGCCGAGTTCCGTCTGCACGACACGCGCATGCACATCCTCTCCAACTTCAACGAGCACCCCTCCCACTTCATCGGCGGAGAGGGCCGCGTGGAGCACAGCATGATCTGCAACGGCTGCGAGATTTACGGCGAGGTATATAACTCCATCCTCTCCCCCGGTGTCACGGTGGAAAAGGGCGCGGTGGTGCGCGACTCCATCCTGCTCCCGGAATCGACCGTCGGCGAGGGCGCGCGCGTCGAGCGCACGATCCTCAACGAGAACGCCTCCATCGCCGCCAAGGCAGCCATTGGGGCGTCGGGCAAGATCACCGTCATCGGCGAGAACGCCGTGATGGAAGTGGACGTTTGATTTAAGGGAGGGAACATTATGAACCGCACGATCGGCCTTATTTCCACCAACTACTCCGTCCCCGGCTTCGGCTCCGTTACCGAGGAACGCCCGGCGGCGAGCATCCCGTTCGGCGGGCGCTACCGCCTGCTCGACTTTGCTTTGAGCAACATGGTGAACTCCCGCATCCAGACAGTGGGACTCGTCACGCCGTATTTCTACCGCAGCATCATGGATCACGTCGGCGCGGGCAAGCCGTGGGACCTCTCCCGCAAGGAGGGCGGTCTTTACATTCTGCCCGGCACGGTGTTCGGCTTCCACGAAGAGAACGCCCGTTTTCTCTTCCGCGATCTGCTGCACAATCTGGAATATCTCCGTCAGGGCGACGGCGACTATATCCTCGTCAGCTCCGGCACGCTCGTGGCGAATATCGACTATCAGCCGATGATCACCAAGCACGAGCTGGAGGGCAAGCCCGTCACGCTGCTCTATAAGAAAATGCAGCCGGGCGAGAAGCGCCCGGGGCGCTATCTCACGCTCGACGGCGGCATCGTCACCGGCATCCAGCGTGCCGAGGAGGGCGAAAATCTCCTGCTCGACAGCTTCATCGCCGATAAATCGTTCCTTCTCCGCATCGCGCGCGACTATGCCGCGCTCGACTATATGGATTTTCTCGACATCCTCACCCACGTCCTGCCGGAGGTTGCCGTCGGCTGCTACGCCTTTGACGGCTACGTCGCGTTCATGGACGGCATGGAGGACTATTTCCGCGCCAGCATGGATCTGCTCGACAGCGGCATCCGCCGCGAGCTCTTCCAGCCCGACCGGCAGATCCGCACCAAGGCGCACGACACCCCTCCCGCGCTCTACGCCCCCGGCTCGGCGGCAAAGAACTCCGTCATGACCGCCGGAAGCGTCATCGAGGGCAGCGTGGAGAATAGCGTCTGCTTCCGCAACGTGCGCATCGAAAAGGGCGCGGTCGTCCGCAATTGCGTGCTGATGGAAAAGTGCGTCGTCAAGGTGGGCGCGCGGCTGGAAAACGTGGTGTGCGATAAGAATGTCACGGTTTCGGCGGGCACGGTCGTCTGCGGCACGGCGGAGCATCCCTGCGTGCTGGCGAAAGGCGGCGTTGTATGAAGGAAAAGCTGCGCGTTCTCTTTGCCGCGTTTGAAGCCGCTCCCTTTATGAAGACCGGCGGTCTCGGCGACGTGGCGGCGTCTCTCCCCGGCGCGGTGCAGTGCCCGACGATCGAGATGCGCGTCGTGCTGCCGAAGCTCCGCCAGATCCCGGCCGAGTATCAGGAGAAGATGAAGTT
>CAKTBC010000177.1 GCA_934533005.1 uncultured Oscillospiraceae bacterium
CTCTTCTCTCGTAGCTTTCAAACAGTGCCATTATTTCCGTCCTCCTCTCTTATTCGTGACGCGGGTCGATGTACTTGGCGGCATCGGCAAAGCGGCCATAGCTGCCGGTGGCCTTCTTCACGGCTTCGTTGGCGTCCATGCCCTTCTTGATGTTTTCCATCATGGGGCCGGTCTTGACGAATTCGTAGCCGATGATCTGGTCCTCTTCGTCGAGAGCGAGACGGGTGACGTAGCCCTCGGTGAGCTGCAGATAGCGCGGGCCCTTCACCTTGGTGGCGTACATGGTGCCGACCTGGCTCGTGAGGCCCTTGCCGAGGTCTTCCAGACCGGCGCCGATGGGCAGGCCGCCCTCGGAGAACGCCGTCTGGCTGCGGCCGTAGACGATCTGGAGGAACAGCTCGCGCATGGCGGTGTTGATCGCGTCGCACACGAGGTCGGTGTTCAGCGCTTCGAGAATGGTCTTGCCGATCAGAATTTCGCTCGCCATGGCGGCGGAATGGGTCATGCCGGAGCAGCCGATGGTCTCCACCAGCGCTTCCTCAATGATGCCGTCCTTGATGTTGAGCGTCAGCTTGCAGGCGCCCTGCTGCGGCGCGCACCAGCCGATGCCGTGGGTAAGGCCGCTGATGTCCTTGATTTCCTTCGCCTGCACCCACTTGCCCTCTTCGGGGATCGGCGCAGGACCGTGGTATGCGCCCTTGGCAACGGGGCACATATGCTGGACTTCCGCTGAGTAGATCATTGTGTATCCATCCTTTCCTAAAAGAGCCGCAGCCGAACCTTCGGCACCGGCCCGTTATTAACTTTAAAACGTTTCCGTATCCAGCTTGGTATTATATCAAATTCCGGCGAAAAAGCAAGGAGTTTATAGAGAATGCAAATAAAACCTGTGCGGCAGGGGCATGCTGAAAATTGTACGGTTTGCCATGGAAAAACTATGTAGAATGCGCGTTGCTTTATGGCGGAGATTGTGGTACTATGCGCTTGGAAATAGAGAAAATTACAGAAAAGGATGAGGGATATATGCGCAGAACAAAGATCATTTGCACCATCGGTCCCGCCAGCAGCAGCGAGGAGGTCATGCGCGAACTTTTGCTTGCCGGGCTGAACGTTGCCCGCATGAACTTCTCCCATGGCACGCATGAAAGCCACGCCGAGATGATCGCGCGCTTCCGCAAGGTGCGCGACGAGCTGCATCTCCCCGCCGCCGTGATGCTCGACACCAAGGGTCCGGAGATCCGTCTCGGTCTCTTCGAGGAGCCGGTCGAGGTCGTTCCCGGCCAGGCGTACACCTTCTCCACCGTGGAAACGCCCGGCACTGCCGAGCGCTGCTATGTGAACTATGCCGAGCTGCCTGCCGATGTGAAAAGCGGCGATACGCTCCTCGTGGACGACGGCGAGCTCTCCTTCCGCGTGGAGGAGACGACCGATACCGAGATCCGCTGCACCGTTGTAGACGGCGGCATGATGAAGAGCCAGAAGGGCGTGAATATCCCCGGCGCGCGCCTCAACATGCCGTTCCTTTCCGAGCGCGACAAGAGCGACCTTCTCTTCGGCATCGAGCAGAACGTGGACTACGTTGCGGCCTCGTTCACGCGCCGCGCGCAGGACATCATCGACATGCGTTCGTTCCTCAATTCCCACGGCGGCGAGGGCATCCGCATCATTGCGAAAATCGAAAACACCGAGGGCGTTGAGAAGTTTGACGAAATTCTCGCCGCCTCCGACGGCATCATGGTTGCCCGCGGCGACATGGGCGTAGAAATTCCGTTTGAGCGTCTCCCCGGCATCCAGAAGCACTTCATCCGCGCCTGCTGCCAGGCCGGCAAAACCGTCATCACCGCCACGCAGATGCTCGACAGCATGGAGGAAAACCGCCGTCCGACCCGTGCGGAAATTTCCGACGTGGCGAACGCCGTCTTTGACGGCAGCAGCGCCGTGATGCTCTCCGGCGAGACCGCCGCGGGCAAGTACCCCGTGGACGCCGTGAAGGCCATGGCACGCATCGCTGAGCAGGCCGAGCAGGACGCCTTCGCCGCCGACATCTACAAGAACATCTGGCATGCGATGGATCACTCCGACAACACCAACGCCGTGAGCGCCGCCGCCTGCACGATGGCCGAGCAGACATACGCCCAGGCGATCATCGCCGACACGAGCACCGGCAAGGCCGCGCGCCGCGTTGCGAAGTATCGCCCGGCGCAGATGATCCTCGCCGCGACGCCGTCCGAGAAGGTCTACCACCAGCTCGCGCTCGTCTGGGGCGTGTA
>CAKTBC010000178.1 GCA_934533005.1 uncultured Oscillospiraceae bacterium
ATCGTGACGACCGACCCCGGCAAGGACGACGGCAAGGGCGAAAAGCCCACCGCAACGCCCACGCCGACGCCCGCGCCGTCCGACGCGCCGGAGGCCTCCGCCACGCCGGAAGCTTCCCCCG
Organism: uncultured Oscillospiraceae bacterium; assembly: GCA_934533005.1. Classification (GTDB taxonomy): domain Bacteria; phylum Bacillota; class Clostridia; order Oscillospirales; family Oscillospiraceae; genus Apopatocola. The sequence continues at coordinate 122 of CAKTBC010000178.1, forward strand.
GGACAACTCCGGGGACGGATGCTTCGCAGGTCGACTTCAACGGCGAGCCGTTCATCGTGACGCAGTCCTCCGTCGGCCGCACGTTTGACGTGGCCGCAGCGGAAAAGGCCTGGGCGGCGGCATCCTACGGCGACACGGTCACGATCCCGATGACCGTGACGAAGCCGGAGCACACCACGGAGGAGATCAACGCCATGCTCTTCCGCGACGAGCTCTCCAAGAACTGGACGATGGTTCGGCTCTGGAACCGCGATTACTGCAACGAGGTGCGCACGTCGCTCTCCGGCAGCAGCGCCAACCGCATTTCCAACGTGAAAAAGGCGTGCGAGCTGCTTGACGGGCTGGTGCTCATCCCCGGGCAGACGCTCTCCTTCAACGAAACGCTCGGCGAGCGTACCGAGGCAAACGGCTGGCTCCCCGCCACGGCTTACGCCAACGGCGAGGTGCGGCAGGAGTACGGCGGCGGCATCTGCCAGGTGAGCTCCACGCTCTACAACGCTGCGCTCTACGCCAATCTCGAGATCGTCGAGCGCGCGTGCCACCAGTTCCAGGTGGGCTATCTCCCCTGGGGCATGGACGCCACAGTGAGCTGGGGCTGGCCGGACTTCAAGTTCCGCAACGACGCCGAATATCCCATCAAGATCCACGCCTGGGTGGATGAGGAAGCGAACGAGTGCTGCATCCAGATCCTCGGCACTGACGTGAAGCACCAGTACGTGCTCATGCGCTTCAACAACTGGGAGGTCTTTGACGAGACCGGCACGTACCACGACGCCTCCGGCAATCCGCTCTCCGTCGGCATGGCCGCGGCGACATGGCGCATGGTGTTCAACGACGGCGACGACTACAACACCGCTACCCCCATCAGCGAGGAATACGAAGCCTACAGCACGTACAACTACCACACCGAGGACATTGAGGCACGCAATGTGCCTCTTGCCTCCGGCGAAGAGGGTTGACGTATTAAGTAAAGTCAGGAGAGAGAAGCCCCATGGAAAAACCGACCTTTTATATCACAACGCCGATCTACTACCCTTCTGCGAAGCTCCACATCGGCCACGCCTACTGCACCGTGGCGAGCGACGCGATCGCCCGCTACAAGCGCCTGTGCGGCTATGACGTCATGTTCCTCACCGGCACCGACGAGCATGGCCAGAAGATCGAGGACAAGGCGAAGGCTGCCGGCGTCACGCCGCAGCAGTTCGTGGACAATATCGTCACCGGCGAGAAGGGCGTGCTCGATCTCTGGAAGCTGATGAACATCTCGAACGACCGCTTCATCCGCACCACGGACGATTACCACGTCAAGAGCATCCAGCGCATCTTCCGCAAGATGTACGACAACGGCGACATCTACAAGGGCAAGTATTCCGGCATGTACTGCACGCCGTGCGAGAGCTTCTGGACGGAGAGCCAGCTCGTAAACGGCCGCTGCCCTGACTGCGGCGGCGAGGTCAAATATGCCGAGGAGGAAGCGTACTTCTTCCGTCTGAGCAAATACGCCGACCGCGTGCGCTCACTTCTGCTCAGCGGTGAATTTCTCGAGCCCGCGAGCCGCGTGAACGAGATGGTCCATAACTTCATCGACTGCGAAGGCGGATTGCAGGATCTCTGCGTCTCCCGCACGAGCTTCACCTGGGGCGTTCCCGTGGACTTCGACCCCGGCCACGTCGTATACGTGTGGATCGATGCGCTCTTCAACTACACGACCGCGCTCGGCTACGAGAACGACAAATACCACGATTTTGACAAATACTGGCCGGCGGACGTGCACATCGTCGGCAAGGAGATCGTCCGCTTCCACTCCATCATCTGGCCCGCGATGCTCATGAGCGTGGGTCTGCCGCTGCCGAAGAAGGTCTACGGCCACGGCTGGCTCATCATGGACGGCGGCAAGATGTCCAAGAGCAAGGGCAACGTTGTCGATCCCTACATGCTCGCCGAGCGATACGGCGTGGATGCGCTGCGCTTCTTCCTGCTGCGCAGCTTCCCCTTCGGCTCGGACGGCAACTTCTCCAACGAGCTTCTCATTTCCACCATCAACAACGATCTCGCCAACGATCTCGGCAACCTTCTCTCCCGCACGACCGCCATGGCCGGCAAGTACTTCGGCGGCACGCTGCCGGAG
>CAKTBC010000179.1 GCA_934533005.1 uncultured Oscillospiraceae bacterium
GCTGCGCCGCCGTCCGGACGGCGAGAGCTCCGAAACCATCCGCCAGCGCGTCAACCGCGCGCGGGAGGTGCAGCGCAAGCGCTTTTCCTCCGGCACGGTATGCAACGCCGGCATGTCCCCGCGCGATATGGAGCGCTACTGCTCTCTCACGAGCGAGGGCGACGCGCTTATGAAGGACGCTTTCCACGCGCTCGGTCTTACGGCGCGAAGCTACGACCGCATTCTGCGCGTCGCGCGCACGATCGCCGATCTCGCCGGGGCAAAGGACATCGCGCCCGAGCACATCGCCGAGGCCGTGCAGTACCGTACCTACGATTTTCTCATCTCCCCCTCTCAGGAGGCTGTGCCATGAACCGATTCGATGCCGTCCTCTTCGATCTGGACGGAACGCTTTTATATACGCTCGCCGACATTGCCGCCGCCGTCAACGGCGCGCTGCGCGAAATGCACCGCCCGGAACGGACGGTAGCGCAAGTGCGCTCCATGGTCGGCAACGGCGCAAAAATGCTCATCACCCGCGCGCTCGGCGCGGGGCAGGAAGCGCTCATCGACGATACGCTCGATATATACGCCAAGCTCTATGCCGCCCACGCACAGGAGCACGCGGCGCCCTATGAGGGCATCCCGGAGCTTCTGGACGCGCTGCACGAGCGCGGCATCCAGACCGCGTGCGTCACGAACAAGGATCACACCGACGCCGTGCCGATGCTGCATAAGTTTCTGGGGGATAAGATCTCCCACGTGGAAGGCCGAAAGCCCGGCCGCCCCACAAAGCCCGCGCCGGACGCGGTGTTTGCGGCGCTCTCGGCGCTCGGCATTGAGCCTTCCCGCGCGCTCTACGTCGGCGACTCCGGCGTGGACAGCGAAACGGCGAAAAACGCCTCGCTCCCCTGCGTCCTCTGCGACTGGGGCTACTGGGACCGCGAAAAATTGGAGAACTGCGCCGCGCTGGGGATCATAAGTGCCCCGGCAGAGCTATTACAATATGTGTGAGGTCAATATGCAGGACATCATTCTTCTCAAGCAGGGCGAGATCGTCCTCAAGGGTCTGAACAAGAAATACTTTGAGCAGAAGCTCATTTCCAACGTAAAGCGCCGTCTGCGCTCGCTCGGCGAGTTTGACGTAACGTGCACGCAGTCCACGATCTATGTTGAGCCGAAATCGGACGATATCGACATGGACGAGACGCAGCAGGCCATGACGAAGGTGTTCGGCATCGCCGCCGTGGTGCGCGCCGCCGCGTGCGACAAAACGCCCGAGGCCATGGCACGCAAAGCCATTGAGTATATGGCCGAAGCCATGCGCGAAGCGAAGAGCTTCAAGGTGGAAACGCGCCGCGCAGACAAGGCCTTCCCGATGACGTCCATCGAGGTCAGCCAGTATGTCGGCGGCGAGCTCGCCGAGGCGTTCCCGGAAACCGCCGTGGACGTCCATAATCCGGAGCTCACCGTGCATGTTGAGGTGCGCGAGCGCGCCGCCTACATTCACCGTCCCCCGCTGCCCGGCGCGGGCGGCCTGCCCGTCGGCTGCGGCGGCACGGCGGTAACGCTTCTCTCCGGCGGCATCGATTCGCCGGTATCGACGTATATGATCGCCAAGCGCGGCGTACATATGATCCCGGTGCATTTCTTCTCGTTCCCGTACACCTCGGAGCTGGCCAAGCAGAAGGTGCTCGATCTTGCCAGGGAGCTTACCGCCTATTGCGGGCGGCTCACCGTGGAGGTCGTGCCGTTCACGCACATCCAGACCGAGATCCGCGACAAGTGCCCGGAGGAATACTTCACGCTTATCATGCGCCGGTTCATGATGCGCATCGCGCAGGAGGTCGCCGACCGGAACGGCGCCAAGGCGCTCGTCACGGGTGAAAACCTCGGCCAGGTCGCCTCGCAGACGATGGAGGCGCTCGGCTGCACGGAGGCCGTCACGCGCCTGCCCGTGCTGCGCCCGCTCATCGGCTTTGATAAGGAAGAGATCGTCCGTCTCTCCCGCAAGATCGGCACGTTTGAGCTCTCCACGCTCCCCTACGAGGACTGCTGCACGGTGTTCACACCGCGCCACCCCCGCACGCGGCCCCGTATTGATGCAGTGGAGGAGGCGGAGTCGGTGCTCGATATCGATGGCCTTGTCGCCGAGGCAATGGCCGGCATCGAGCGCGTGCGCTTCGATCCCTGATTTTCTGATTTAAGGAGGCGTTATATGAACGCCGAAATTCTCTCCGTCGGGACGGAGCTTCTGCTCGGCGGCAC
>CAKTBC010000180.1 GCA_934533005.1 uncultured Oscillospiraceae bacterium
CCGATGTCCTCAGCGGCGGCGGCAATCTCATCGGGGTTGCCGACGAGCACGGGCTTTAAGAAGTTACCGGACAGCAGGCGGGCGCTGGCCTCAAGAATGCGGGGGTCGGTGCCCTCGGTGAAAACGATGGTCTTGGGGTTCTTTTTCAGGGTCGCGATCAGTTTGCCAAACATAAGTTATCCTCCTGTATCTGGTGTGCCGCCCTTTCCGGCACAGAATTCACGCGCATTAGTATACACCTCTTTTTTCTCCGTCTCAAGGGAAAAGCTCACAAAAATTTACAAATTTTCAATACTCAGGCAACATTATAGCGGTATCTTTAGCCAAAAAGACTTGACGGGGCGGAAAAAAACCGCTATGATAGGGAGCAGTTACAATTTGTAACTTTTTTATTTTGTCTTTTCTCTAAGGAGCATCTCATAATGTCAGAGCAGAAACGAACCAGACGGGCCGGAATCACCGAACACAGCGCACCGGCCGTACGTGCGCGGAGCGAGGCGCGCGCGCGCCGTCCCCGTCAGGGTGGGGCGTCCGCAGTGCGGACCTGGCTTGCGGCGCTTGCGTTGCACGTATGCACCTTCTTTGCCGGCCTTGGCCGCCGCATTCGCCGTATCGGCCCGCGCGCACGCACGGTCATACGCGAGTCACGCGCGCGCAACTTTCCGGAATCCAACCGCTTTCTGGTGCAGCTGTTTCTTTTGATTGGCGGCATGTTTCCGATGTGGCGCTCGCTGCTGCACGAAGAGCTGCAGGCTCTGCGCCGCTTTCACATCCGCACCAGCGGCAAGCGAGAGCACCGCTGGCACGCCCGCCGTGTCAACCCCCTGTATTTTATCGGCGGCACAGCGGTGCTGGGCGCGATCGCGCTGTTCTTTTCGTTCTTTACGCTGGGAACGGTCGTGGAATACAACGGCAGCGTGATCGATACCGTCGGCAGCACGGCAGCCGCCAAGAAGGTCGCGGCCAAACTCGAGAGCATCACGACCGAAACGCTTGGCAAGGCCTATACCATTGCTGACGAGGCTATTCATTATTCCACCGCCTTTGTCCGCCGGAGCGATATCGCCGAAACGGCGGACTTTGAGCAGGAGCTGGCCGACGAGCTGGGGCAGGTCACCTACGGCTACTCGCTGTACGTGGACGACGAACTGATCGGCTCGACGGAGTATGCCGGCGCGCTGGACGATCTGCTGGAGCAGCTCAAGCAGATATATGTTTCTGCCGATACGCTGACAGTTGACTTTGTGGAAAATGTCCGCATCGCCGAGGGCTATGTGCCGACCGACAGCATCATGAACCTCGGGCGGATCGCCGAGCTGCTCAACTCCACCAAGGCGGGCGAGGTGACCTACACGGTCGTCAAGGGCGACACGTGGGGCCAGATCGCCAACAGCAACGGCATGACCGCCGCCGAGCTGGAGGCGCTCAACCCCGGCTACGACATCAACCGCATCCACATCGGCGATACGCTCACGCTCTCAAACGCTGTGCCGTATCTGACCGTTAAGGTCACCGAGCGGCAGAATTATATCGACGACGTCAACTACGAGATCAACTATGTGGACGACTCCACAATGTATCAGGGCGACGAGCGCGTATTGTCCAAGGGCGTTTACGGCAAGGCGGATATCGTGGCCGATGTTGTCTATGTCAACGGCGAGGAGCAGGAGCGCACGGTCATTTCCTCCGTTACGCTCTCCGATCCCGTGACCGAGACGCGCGCACGCGGCACGAAGGTACGTCCGTCGTGGTACCCCACCGGCAGCTTCCGCTGGCCGTGCTCGGGCCGCATCACGTCGTATTTCGGCTACCGAAACACCGGCATCCGCGGCGCAACCACCAACCACAAGGGTATTGACATTGCCTGCTCCTACGGGACGGCGATCTACGCCGCCGACGGCGGCCGCGTCACCTATTCGGGCTATAAGGGCGCGATGGGCTATGTGGTCATCATCGACCACAACAACGGTTATGTGACGTATTACGAGCACAACTCGTCACTGCTCGTCTCCGCGGGGCAGACCGTATACAAGGGCCAGCAGATCGCAAGAGCGGGCCGCAGCGGCGTCGCCAGCGGCGTCCACTGCCACTTCGGCATCACGCGCAACGGCTCGTATGTCAATCCGCTGAACTATCTTAGTTAAAATCAAAGGGATCCCATCCGATGGATGGGATCCCTTTGATTTTAGGGGATCGCACTTCGCTTCGTGCCTT
>CAKTBC010000181.1 GCA_934533005.1 uncultured Oscillospiraceae bacterium
CATCGTGATCGCGTACTCGAGCTGACCGTGCCTGCTTTTCTCCAGCCGGCCGTTCTCGTCGCTCCGGTCGTAGAACTCGGTTATCATTTCTTTTCTCGTGCTCATACTTTTCTCTCCATGAAAAGGGGCTGCTGTTATGTTTCAGCGGATCATTTCTTCAAACTCATCCTCCGTGATGACGGGGATGCCAAGTGTGCGCGCCTTGTCGAGCTTGCTCCCGGCAGCCTCACCCGCGAGGACATACGCCGTCTTTTTGGAGACCGAGGACGACGCCTTGCCGCCGAAGGACTCAATGATGGCGCTCGCTTCATCGCGCGTATATTTGGTAAGCGCTCCGGTGAGAACGAACGTTTTGCCGAGGAAGCGGTTATCGCGGCGCTCCTCGCGGCTGAGCATGTTCACGCCCGCCTCGCGGAGCAGACGGAGCTGATGCTGTGTCTGCGGGTTCTGCGCCCAAGCAACAACGCTCTCGGCGGTGATGGGGCCGATATCGTCCACCGCGGTCAGTTCCAGCGGCGTGGCATTCTCGATGGCGTCCATGGAGCCGAACGTGCGTGCAAGCACCTTGGCTGCCTTCTGCCCCACCTGCCGGATACCAAACGCGCACAGGAGACGCGAAAGGTCCTGCTGCTTGCTCTTATCGATCTCGTCCATGAGGTTTTCCGCGGATTTTTTTCCCATGCGGTCGAGCGTAGCAACCGTCTGCGCGTCAAGCCGGTAGAGATCTGCCGGAGTCTTTACCATGCCGCTATTTACCAGCGCCTCGGCAAGCGAGAAGCCGAGCCCTTCAATGTCCATTGCCTCGCGGGAAGCGAAATGGACCAGATTGCGCAGCCGCTGCGCCGGGCATTCCACGCCCGTACAGCGCACCGCCGCGCCGTCCGGGTCGCGGTCCACCGGCGAACCGCATTCCGGACAGGTGTCCGGCAGGCGGAACGGAACCGTTCCCTCCGGCCGCTTCGTGAGATCGACGCGGAGAACTTCCGGGATGATCTCCCCCGCCTTGCGCACGATAACCGTATCGCCGATGCGTACATCGAGCTTATCGATAAAATCCTGATTGTGAAGCGTTGCCGCCGTGACTGTCGTACCGGCAAGACGCACCGGCTCCACGATCGCCTTCGGCGTCAGCACGCCGGTCCGTCCAACCTGTACGACAATGTCGCGCACCACGGACGGTTTTTCCTCCGGCGGGTATTTATACGCCACGGCCCAGCGCGGCGCCTTAGCGGTGCTGCCGAGGATCTCGCGCTGCGCAAGGTCGTTGATCTTGATGACAGCGCCGTCGATATCAAAGGGATAGCTCTCACGCGTATCGCCGATGCGCCGGACTTCCTCACAGCATTCCTCCACGGTGTGAAACACCTTGTGCGGCACGGTATAAAACCCGAGCCGTTCCAGCATATCCAGCGATTCCGCGTGCGTTTTCGGCTGCTCGCCGGAGGTGAGCTGAACATTGAAAACGATGATATCGAGCTGGCGCTCCTTCGTCACCTTCGGATCAAGCTGGCGCATGGACCCGGCGGCGGCGTTGCGCGGATTGGCAAGGAGCGTTTCCCCCTCGATCTCGCGGCGGCGGTTATGCTCCAAAAACACCTCGCGCGCCATATACACCTCGCCGCGGACGATCAGCCGCTCGGGTGCGTTTTCCAGCTTGAGCGGAATATTGCGCAGGACGCGGAGATTCTCCGTCACGTCCTCGCCGGTGACGCCGTCGCCGCGCGTTGCGCCCTGATAGAACACGCCGTTCCGGTACTCCAGCGCCATCGAAAGCCCGTCGATCTTCGGCTCGACCGTATAGACCGGCTCGCCGCCAAGAGTCTCGTTGGTCTTGCGGATGAAGTCCGTCAGCTCTTCATAGGAGAAAACATCGCTGAGCGATTCAAGCGGCACCTCGTGATGCACCGGTGAGAATTTCTCCGAACGGTGACCGCCGACATGCTGCGTCGGCGAGTCCGGCGTAACCGTCTCCGGGTGCTCCGCTTCCAGATATTCCAGCCGGCGCATCATCGCGTCATATTCAAAGTCGGAAATAGTGGGCGCATCCTTGTCGTAATAGGCTATGCTGTGGCGGCGCAGTTCCTCGCGCAGCTCGGCGATCTCCTGTAAATAGTCCATCATGTCTCTCCCGTATAGAAATAGGTTTGCGGAACACGTCCGACGATGATCGTTTCGGCAACCAGCAC
>CAKTBC010000182.1 GCA_934533005.1 uncultured Oscillospiraceae bacterium
CTCTCGGCGATCGAAAGGCCGAGACCGTAGCTATGATCCATGGCGCGGGCGCGGTCGGCGCGGTAAAAGCGCTTGAAAACGTTCCTGCATTCCTCCGGCGAGAGCGGCTCGCCGGGGGTTTCGACGCTCAGAGCGCATTTCTCATGACCGGCCTTTTTCAATTCCACCCGGACGGCACCGGGAGCGGAATATTTGACAGCGTTGTCGAGCAATATCTCCACGCTCTGGCGGAGATGCTGCGCGCTGCCCCGTACGGTAATGCCGGGCTCAATGACGGTTTCCAGCGTCAACCCCTTTTCAAAGAACAGCGCTTCAAACGGCAGCACGGCGTCCTGCGTGAGCGCGCTCAGATCGAGCGGGGCAAAAACCTTCTTTACTGCGCCGTTATCCACTCTTGCAAGCTCTAAAAGGCTCTCCACCAGCCCACGCATCTGGTGCGACATGGTGAGAATGCTCTCGGCAAAGCGCTGCCGCTCCGGCTCGGAGTACGAGGGATCGCGGAGCATTTCCGCATTCGTGAGGATCACGGTGAGCGGCGTTTTCAGCTCATGGGAGGCGTCGGACACAAACTGTTTCTGCTGTGTCCATGCCTTTTCCACCGGCTTTACTGCCCAGCGCGCCAGAAGAAAGCTGACAGCGAGAAACACCGCCGCGGCGCAAAGCCCGATGAAGATACAGCTTCGCCAGAGATTCTGCATCGTGGCGTTCGCGCTCGATATGTCCGCAAAGACGATATATTCACTCCCGCGCCACGCCGTGCGCAGATAGCGGAGAGAATAGTCGCGCAGCAGTCCCTGCTCGTCGCCGGAGCGCAGCGCTTCCGTAACGATGCTGGAGAGCACCTGCTCGTCCGAGATATCAAGATAGCTCGTCCCGCTCACGCGAACGCTTCCGTAGGGCGAGATGCGCACCGTAAAGTAGGGGAGACGCGAGGACGTATCCGGCCAGTTGAGCTGTAGGGGATCGGCGGCCACGGCGGTGATCATATCTACGGTTTCCCGCTCGAGATTCGCGTGCGTCGTGTGCAGCAGCACGCCGAAGATCGTGCAGAGAATCACGAGCACGATCGCCATATTGATGCCGACAAACCGCAGCCGAAGTTTCTTCAGCATGAGGAAGCCACCTCCAGATGATAGCCGAGCCGCCGGACGGATTCGATGCGAACGTCCGACCCGATGCTCGCCAGCTTCTTGCGCAGAAAGCCGACATAGACCTCCACGCTGTTTTCCACGGCGTTGGAATCAAAGCCCCACACGCGCGAGAGCAGCGCTTCCTTGGAGAGATTGCTGCCGCCGGACTGGAGCAGCAGACGCATCACGTCAAACTCTCGCGCCGAGAGCCGCACAGACTTCTCGCCGCAGCAGAGCGTGCTGGAGGCGAGATCAAGTGATGTGTTGCCGAACGAGAGCGCATCCACCTGCGCGCCCTGCCGCCGCAGCAGAGCGTTGATGCACGCGAGCAGCTCGCGCGTATCAAAGGGCTTGGTGAGATAGTAATCCGCCCCGGCGTTCAAACCTTCCACGCGGTCTTCCAGACTTGAGCGCGCCGTGAGCATCAAGATCGGCACGCCGCACCGCCTCGCGCGGACGGAGCGCGCCACGGCGTACCCGTCCATGCCGGGCATCATCACATCCAGTATCAGAAGATCGTATACGCCGAGCTCGGCGTATTCCGCACCGGAAATGCCGTCATACACGGTTTCCACATCAAAGCCCTTGCTTTCCAGAAGCGTTTTGAGCGAGTCGGCCAGCAGCTTTTCATCCTCTACGATCAATATCTTCATGGCATACACCTCTTTTGTCGTTCGTATTATACTACAATGCGAATCTGAAAGGAAGCTGAAAGCATAGACATATTCTAAGGTTTTTTTGCTTGCCGCTTGACATTCAGTGAAATCGGTGGTAGACTCCATTTCATCCATAAGAAAACGCTTTGACGGGAAAGAGTACGGACGGCGTTCGCATGCAGAGAAGAGGCGGTTGGTGCAAGCCTTGATGCGTTCCGTTCGGAAGCCATCCTTGAGCGGTCGGGAGAAAATGCCCGGACGGAGTCTCGCCGTTATATTGAGAGCCGGTATGCAGTACCGGGCAGAGTGCGGACATCTTGTCCGAATTCAGGTGGTAACACGGAGTATTTTCCGCCCTGAGCCGTTTGGCTCAGGGCGTTTTCATTTTTGCGAA
>CAKTBC010000183.1 GCA_934533005.1 uncultured Oscillospiraceae bacterium
TCCGTCTGGTGCATGGGCTTGCCGTCGGTGATCATTTTGATGGACGTGAACACGTTGAAGCCGCCGATCGTGAGCATGACGAGAGCAAAAAGGATCGTCGGGCGGATGCTGGGGAGCGTGATGTACCAGAACTTTTTCCAGCCGGTGCAGCCGTCCACGTCCGCCGCCTCGTAAAGCTCTGCCGGCACCGACTGGAGCGCGGCGAGGAACACCACAAGGTTCCAGCCCACGCCCTTCCATATGCCGAGCAGCATCGCGACCGTGAGCCCGCCCCAGCGGGTGTTTAGCCACGGGACATAGTCCTTCGTGAGGTGCAGCACGTTGCAGAGGAAATAGTTGAGCATGCCCTCGGTATTGAATATGTACCGGAACACGAGCGACACGATGACCCACGAGGTGATGACCGGGATATAGTAAATGACCCGGAATGTCACCTGAAAGCGCGGGATGGAGTGGATGAGCACCGCCGCAAGAAGGCCGAGCGCCATCTGCCCCGGCACGGTGACGAGCGTATAGATGAGCGTGTTTTCAAAGGCGACGATAAACGTCTTGTCGCTCAGCACCGCTTTGTAGTTCTCCAGTCCCGCGAAGCTCTTTTGGAACATCGAGCCGAGATCCCAGCGCAGAAAGCTCATGACAAAGAGCTTCACGATCGGATAGACCGTAAAGAGCGCAAAAACGACGATCCCCGGCACGAGCAGCGCCGCGAACTGCGCCTTGTTTCTGCCGGAACGCAGCATCATGGTCATCCCTCCCCTGTGAAATACGGTTGCCCCGCCGCCTTGCGCGGCGGGTATGCAGAGACTTTAAAAAGAAGCCTCGCAGAGTTTGCGCCCGCAGGCGCAAACAAGGTTTTAAGCATTTTCTCTGGCGGCGTGTACGTCGGAGAAAATACTTCTCGGCTCGCAAACGTGCTCTCGGAGAGAGTGCGCTGCGGCGAGCCGCAGCCCCTTCAAACGAGAGCCCAACGCAGTGGGTCTCGTTTGAGAGCGTGTCAAAAAAACTTTTTGACACGCTCAATGCCCCGCCGCCTTTGGCGGCGGGGCAGAATGGTATTGCAAGAAAAGACGGATTATGCTACTCTTAGGCAAGCAGGCCGTCGATCGTGACCGCGAGCGCATCAAGCGTTTCTTTGACATCCGCGCCCTCGGTGAGGATCTTCGTCATGGCAACCGTGAGTTCGTTGTCGATCTCTGACCACGCGGCAACCGCCGGGCGGGCTTTCGCCGTGGTAATGGCCTCAAGGAACGGAGCGAAGGACGCGTTCTTCACGGTATCGCTCTCGAGTGCCGTCTTATTCACGGGGATCTGGCCGCACTTGGCCATCTCTTCCTCGGCAAACGGGCTCGTCATGAACTGCATGAATTTCCACGCGGCGTCCTTGTGCTCGCCGTTGAACATCGCGATATCCTCACCGCCAAGCACGGAGATGGATCCGGCTTCCCCGGCGGGCAGCTGGCAGTTGCCGTAGGCCATGTCGGGATACGCGCCCGCGAGCTCCGCGGTTTTCCACGGGCCTTCGAGAAGGAAGATGTACCGGCCGGTGCCGAAGCCGTCAGTCATCGGGATGTCGCCGCTGTTGTAGCCGGAGAGCTCGCCGCTCTTCGCCATATTCGCAAGCATCTGCACGGCAGCGATGGTCTTGTCGCTGTTGATGTAGCCGCTGGCCTTGGTATTATCCTCGTTCGTGATCTCGCCGCCGTTCGACCAGATGTACGGCAGAACGTTCCAACCGGCAAGCGCGGGCTCGTTGAGACCCCACACCGTCTGTCCGGCGCTGTTCTTCCCGGAGACCGCCGCGACGGCCTTTACAAATTCGTCCATCGTCGTCGGCACGGCGACACCGGCCTCTTCGAGAACCTTTTCGTTATAGAAGAGGATCTTCGTGTTGGTGTTGAGCGCCATCGCGTAGTAGTGTCCGGCAACGAAGCCGGTGCTCATCGCGCTCTCGAGCAGATCGGCGGTGACGGAATCAAAATCGGCCATTTCCTCGTCCAGCGCCGTAAGGATGCCCATCTTCTGGAATTCGGGCACCCACGCGATATCCAGACGCGCCACATCGGGCAGCGTGTTGGACTGCGCGCTGATGAGGATCTTATCATGGAGGTCCGCCCACTCGTGCGAGACGGCGTTGACCTT
>CAKTBC010000184.1 GCA_934533005.1 uncultured Oscillospiraceae bacterium
AGCTCCCCGCAGGTGTGGGTACGGTACTGTGACATACTCTATTTCTTCCTTTCCCAGGTTCGTTACGGTAATTTGCCAAAATATTATACACATCCCGCCACCGCTTTGCAAGATACCCCGTCCCCGTTCGGACAACATTTTCGTCCGCGGCGGGGTATGCTTGTGACATGAATGTGATCTATGTGGATGAGCTCTTTTTTCTCAACGCGCTCACAGACTATCTGCTGCTGCTCTCGTGTGCAAGGCTGCGCGGAAAGACGCTGCGGCGAGGCCGTTTTGCCGCGGCCGCAGCGGTCGGCGGGGTATACGCCGTGTTTGCCGCGATCCCACCGCTCTCGTTCCTCGTTTCGCTCGCGGCAAAGGCGCTCGTCTCGCTGCTCATGGCGTGGATCGCGTTCAGCGCGCCGCCGGAGCTATGGCGCGGCTGGGGCTGCTTTCTCGCGCTCTCGTCGGCATTCGCCGGGGCGGTATACGGCATTTCGCTGCTCTCCGGCGTGGAGCCGCGCGGCGTACTCTCCGGCGCATCGCTCAAAACGCTTGTGCTTTCCTTCGGGCTGTGCTATGCCGCGGTGCGGCTCTTTTTCGGGCGGTTTCTCCGCCGCCGGGAGCGGTGCATCGTCGATGCGGAGATCGTGCTTTGCGGCAGAACCGTCTCGCTGCGCGCGCTGCGCGATACCGGCAACGCGCTTTTCGACCCGCTCTCCGGCTCGCGCATCCTGCTCGCGGAGCCGCGCTCACTCGCTTCGCTCTTCTCCCCGCCGCTCGCCTTTCCGCTGCCGGACGATCCCGCGGCGTGCTTTCGCACCCTTTCCTCCCACCCGGCGCTCTTGCGGCGGCTGCGGCTCGTCGGCTTTTCCGCCGTCGGCACGAAGCGGGGGCTGCTCGTGTGCTTTCGCCCCGACGCCGTCACGGTCGAGGGCACGGCGGAATCCTATCTCGTTGCCCTCTCGCCGACACCGCTCGGCGACGGGGAGTATTCCGCGCTCGTTTGAATATTATAAGGAGGTCTTGCCCATGCTTTCCGATTTTCTCCAACAGCTTCTGCTCGCCCTGCTGCCGAACGAGCCGGTATACTATATCGGCGGGAGCGAGGTATTGCCGCCGCCGCTTTCGCGCGAGGCGGAGGACGCCGCGCTCACCGCGCTCTGCGCCGGGGACAAGAGCGCCGAACGCACGCTCATTGAGCACAATCTCCGGCTCGTTGTTTACATCTCGCGGCGGTTTGAAAATACCGGTGTTGGGCTCGAAGATCTCATTTCCATCGGCACGATCGGCCTCATTAAGGCCGTGAGCACGTTTGACCGGGAAAAGAACATCAAGCTCGCGACCTACGCCTCCCGATGCATCGAAAACGAAATTTTAATGTACCTGCGCAAGCTCTCCGCACAGCGCACAGAGGTGAGCTTTGATGAGCCGCTCAACACCGACTGGGACGGTAACGAGCTGCTGCTCTCCGATGTACTCGGCACGGACGAGGACGAGGTCTCCCGCCCCATGGAGGACGACGCCGACCGCCGCGCGCTGCACGAGGCCGTATCCCGGCTCAACGAGCGCGACCGGGACATCATCTCCCTGCGCTTCGGGCTGCGCGGCCGGAGGGAGTATACGCAAAAGGAGGTCGCCGACCGGATGGGCATTTCGCAAAGCTACATATCCCGCCTCGAAAAGCGCATCCTTCTCCGCCTCCGCCGGGAGATGCAGAAGATCATGACGTAAAACAGCCGCCGTCCCTGGCCATGGGGACGGCGGCGTGAATCATTCTGACAGTATCCATTGCTGTGTTCCCTTGCTTTTCCACCGGGAAATGCGGTATAATATGTTTTTAGTATCGCATTGAGAAAGGATCCGTTCCCATGTTCCGCAACGCCGAAGAAAAAGATTTTGCCCTCTATATGGAGCTGGCACAGGAGTTTTACCATTCCCCCGCCGTGCTGCACCCGATCCCGGAGCAGTATATGGAAAGCACGTTCCGGGAGGCCATGCGCTCCAACGTATACATTCTCATCCGCATTCTCGAAGTAGACGGCGAAGCCGCAGGCTACGCCATTCTCTCGCGCAGCTTTTCCCCGGAGTCCGGCAGCCCGATCTGCTGGATTGAGGAGCTGTACATCCGTCCGGCCTTCCGCGGC
>CAKTBC010000185.1 GCA_934533005.1 uncultured Oscillospiraceae bacterium
TCGCGCGGGTCGCGGCCGGGCTTCATGAGATCGGACACAATGTCCGAGAGCGTCGGCACGCCGACGCCGCAGTACGCTGCCGCCTTCTCCTCGCCGAGTGTCTTCACGCGCTCGCGCAGCTCTTCCACGCGGTGCGCGCGCACATCGTCCTCCGTATAACCGCACAGCGCGAGCAGCTTTTCCGCCGCGGCATAGGATTCCGGGTGAACGCCGGTGGCGTCCAAAACATTTTTCCCCTGCGTTACGCGCAGGAAGCCCGCGCATTGTTCGAACGCTTTCGACCCGATGCGCGGCACCTTTTTCAGCGCGGCGCGCGAGGAATACGCCCCGTTTGCCTCGCGGTAAGTCACAATGTTCTTCGCCGCCGTCTCGTTCAGACCGGCGACATAGGAAAGGAGCGACGCCGACGCCGTATTCAAATCGGCGCCGACGGAGTTTACGCAGTCCTCCACCACGCCGCGAAGCGTTTCATCCAGCCTTGCGGGCGGCATATCGTGCTGGTACTGGCCGACGCCGATGCTCTTCGGCTCGATCTTCACGAGCTCGGCGAGCGGGTCCTGCAAGCGCCGCGCGATTGAAACCGCAGAGCGGAGCGAGACATCGTAGTCCGGGAACTCCTCCGCGCCGAGCTTGGAGGCGGAATACACACTCGCGCCCGCCTCGCTCACGACCATGTAGGCAACGCCGGGCAGCGTTTTGATCATATCGGCGATGAAGATCTCCGACTCTTTGGACGCAGTGCCGTTGCCGATGGCAATGGCGGTGACGCCGTGGCGGCGGATCATGGCGGTAAGCGTTTTGCGCGCCTCATCCTGCCGGTTGTGCGGCGGCGTGGGGTACACAACGCCGGTCTCGAGCACCTTCCCGGTCTCATCCACCACGGCGATCTTGCAGCCGGTGCGGTAGGCCGGGTCAAAGCCCATCGTGACACGGCCGCGGAGCGGCGGCTGCATCAGCAGCGGCTGAAGGTTCTGGCCGAAGGCGCGGATGGCCGCCTCGTCGGCGGCATCCGTCAGCTCGCCGCGGATCTCCCGCTCCACAGACGGCTCAATGAGCCGCCGCCAGGCGTCCTCGCAGCAGGCGTTCACGAAGGCATTCGAGATGCTAATGCCGCGGAACACCGCCCGGCGGATCTCCTGCAGGGCAAGCGTGTCCTCGATCTCCACACCCGCTTTGAGCAAGCCTTCCCGCTCGCCGCGGTTCACCGCGAGAACGCGGTGTCCCTGCACCTTGGATACCGGCTCACGGTAGTCGTAGTACATACGGTAAACGCTGTCCTCGTCCGTCGCAGCTTTTGCCCACAGCGCGCCGCGCGTGCGGTAAAGCCGCCGGAGCGCGGCGCGGATGGCGGCATCGTCCGAGATCGTCTCGGCAATGATATCGCCCGCGCCGGCGAGGGCGTCGTCAGTTGACATAACTCCTTTTTCTTCGTTCACATACGGTGCAGCCAACGCCTCGAGCGTGCCGGACGTGACGGTCTGCGAGAGGAGCAGTTCCGCGAGCGGGGCGAGCCCCTTCTCACGCGCAATCGTCGCGCGCGTGCGGCGCTTCTGCTTATAGGGACGGTAAATATCCTCGACCTCGGCGAGCGTCTGCGCCTTCTCTATAGCGGCGGAGAGCTCGTCCGTGAGCTTGCCCTGCGCTTCAATGGCGCTCAAAACGGCGGCCTTTCGCTCGTCCAGTCCGCGCAGATAGGAAAGCCTGTCCGCAATGGCGCGGATGGTCTGGTCGTCGGTCGTGCCGTGCATCTCCTTGCGGTAACGCGCAATGAACGGAACGGTATTGCCCTCGTCGAGCAGGCGGAGGATATTCTCTATATGCTCCTCCCGGCGGGAAAACTCCTTCGCAAGAAGGGGGGTGAATTTATCCATGCGTGGTGTCTCCTT
>CAKTBC010000186.1 GCA_934533005.1 uncultured Oscillospiraceae bacterium
TAGATCGCGCCGCCGGTCGGGTCGTAGCCATTCATGGCGTCGCGCGCGGCGGCGTAGGCGCTCTGCGCGACCGGCTCGTCAAACTGGCCGTCATCCAGGCAGGAGAACGCCCCGCGCTGATAAATGACGCCGGAGAGCGTATTCGGGAACGATGGATGCGCGATGCGGTTCATCACGACCGCCCCCACGGCGACCTGCCCTTCGTAGCTCTCGCCGCGCGCCTCGGCGGAGATGAGCCGTGCAAGCAGCGCCACGTCGCCGGACGTGTTCTGCTCGATGAGCCCCGCGGACGAGATGCCGAGCGCCGCGAGCGTTTCAGTTCCGGCTTTGCCATCTGCCGCAAGGCCGTTTTTCTGCTGGAACAGCAGCACCGCCGCTTCCGTGCGGCTGCCGTAAATGCCGTCCACATCGGCGCTGTAGTAGCCCCAGTTCTTGAGCTTTTGCTGGATCTCGGAAACGACGCTGCCGGTGGAACCGCGCTTATACGAAGCCGCGTTCGCGTTCTGGGCAAGCGAGATGACCGTGATATTCACCGCGAACAGCACCGCAATGGCGATGCAGGCGCGTTTTATTCCATATTTTGTCATAAAAACCCCTCCAAACCGTTTTTCATAGTTTGGAGGGGCACAATTTGTTTTATGATGTCAAAATTTAGTTTTTCTTCGTGCTGACTTCCTCGTTCACACGCGCGATGAACGCATCAAGCTCCATGACGCCCTCGTCGCCGCCGCGGCTGCGGACGGCCACGGTGCCGCTCTCGGCTTCCTTGTCGCCGAGGATGAGCAGGTACGGAATCTTCTGGCTGCGGCCTTCGGCGATCTTCTTGCCGATCTTCTCATTGCGCAGATCCTTTTCCACGCGCAGCCCGGCCGCATCAAGCGCGGCGGCGACCTTTTCGGCGGCCTCGTTCGCGCGGTCGGTGATCGTGAGGACGCGGACCTGCACAGGCGCGAGCCACACCGGGAACGCACCGGCGTAGTGCTCGGTGATGATGCCGATAAAGCGCTCGATGGAGCCGAGAACAACGCGGTGGATCATGACCGGACGGTGCTTCTCACCGTCCGCGCCGGTGTATTCGAGTTCAAAGCGCTCGGGGAGCTGCATATCGAGCTGGATCGTGCCGCACTGCCAGGTACGGCCCAGGCTGTCGGCCAGATGGAAGTCAAGCTTCGGGCCGTAGAACGCGCCGTCGCCCTCGTTGATGACGTAGCTCTTGCCCATTTCGGTCACGGCGGCCTTGAGCGTTTCGGTGGCGAAATCCCAGTCCTTCACATCGCCCATGTGATCCTCGGGCATCGTGGAGACCTCGATCTCGTAGCGCAGACCGAAGACGGAGTAGACCTCATCGAACAGGCGGACAACATTTTTGATCTCGTCCTTCATCTGCTCCCAGGTCATGAAGATGTGCGCATCGTCCTGCGTGAAGCAACGGACGCGGAAAAGGCCGTGCAGCGCGCCGGAGAGCTCGTGACGGTGGACAAGACCCAGCTCGCCCA
Source organism: uncultured Oscillospiraceae bacterium (assembly GCA_934533005.1). Classification (GTDB taxonomy): domain Bacteria; phylum Bacillota; class Clostridia; order Oscillospirales; family Oscillospiraceae; genus Apopatocola. The sequence goes on from CAKTBC010000186.1 coordinate 1,497, forward strand.
CGCGCAGCGGCAGATCGCGGTAGGAGTGCGGCTCGGACTTATATACGAGCATGCCGCCCGGGCAGTTCATCGGCTTGATGGCGTAATCCTCGCCGTCGATGACGGTGGTGTACATGTTCTGCTTATAGTGCTCCCAATGGCCGGAGCGCTCCCACAGCGCGCGGTTGAGGATCATCGGCGTGGAGATCTCCACATAGCCGTAGCGCTTGTGTACCTGGCGCCAGTAGTCGATGAGCGTATTGCGCAGCACCATGCCCTTCGGCAGGAAGAACGGGAAACCGGGGCCCTCGTCCATGAGCGTGAAGAGGCCGAGCTCCTTGCCGAGCTTGCGGTGGTCGCGCTTCTTGGCTTCCTCGATGCGGGC
>CAKTBC010000187.1 GCA_934533005.1 uncultured Oscillospiraceae bacterium
CGCTCGCCCGGCTGCCGGAAAATTATTATCTGCTGCTCCCCGGCGACGGGGCGCTGCTGGAAGAGTGCAAAGAGACCGCCGCGGCGCTCGGGGTGCTCCCCCGCTGCCGGTTCCCCGGGCGGCTCACGAATGTCCGCGGCGCGCTCGCCGCAGCGGATATCTGCGTATCCGCGAGCCGGTCGGAGGGGCTGCCGTTTGCCGTGATGGAAGCCATGCACATGGCTCTCCCCTGCGTACTCACGCAGGTAAAGGGACATGAGGATCTGCTCGCCGGCTCCGGCGCGGGACGCCTTGTGCCGTTCGGCGACGCGGCAGCATTTGCCGATGCCGTACAGACGCTCGGCGAGGACGCCGCGCTGCGCGCGCATATGGGCGCCGCGGCAAGGGAAAGCGTTGAGAAATATGCTCTTGACCGTGTATTACCCGAGGTGCTGCCTTATTTCACAGAACACTGATCAAAAATATGAGGACGGTTCTCCCTGACAGGCTTGTCAGAGAGAACCGTCCTCTTTAGCTGCGTCCTCATAAGAAAACACAGCCCCTTCGCCGAGCCTTTTCCGCCGGAACTGCGTTCCTTTTCCTTGCAATGCACAAAGCATTGCTGCGAAAAAGCGCCTTGTTCCAACGAAAAATTCTTCGCCGAATGGCTGTAAACAGTTTTCCCCCGCAGACAACGTCTGCGGGGGAAAATCTATATTTTCTTATTCGGACTCCGCTTTTTATTCTTCTTTTTTCTTCGGTTTGCGCCGGAGAGGATTGGCCGGGAGCTTCAGGCGGCTGAGGCTCCAGTTCCGCTCGGCGGCATAGCCCTTTGCCATCGCTTCCAGCGTGTCGTTGACCATTTTATGCAGGCTCGGCTCCTGATGCACGGCGCGGGCGACACGCAGCGTCTCGCGCAGCATCCGCGCGGAGAGGTCGCTGAGCGTTACGGCGCCAGTGGCGGTGAGCGTGCCGAAAAACTCCTCAATAAATTCCTGCCGCTCGGCCATGCTCATGCCGCCGAGGACTTCCTCCATGGCGCGGTCAAACGCCCGCGCCGACGGCGACAGGGTTTCGCAGCGGACGAAGCCCGTGGGCGTCGTTTCCCACGTGAAGCCGTCGTGCGCGCCGAGCAGCGCGGCGGTGCTCTTTACGACCGTATAGTCGCAGTCCTGCCAGAGGAGCGTGCCGACCATGGCGTTCTGGGAGAGGATCGTTTTGATGCGCGGCTTGACGCGCTGGTAGCCCTCGGTCTGCAAAATTTTCTCCTGAAAGCCGGGGCCGTCGTTATTATAGATATTCCCGATGCGCTCCTGCACGCTCTCGGGTGCCATGGCAGCGGCGTACATGGCGAGATTGCCGCCCTTCGAGTGTCCGCCGACGGCGATTTTTCCCGGATAGACCGAGGCCGCCCATGTGAGATACTCCAGCGCGTCGTGCTGTGCGGGGATCTCGTCCATAACGGTGAGCAGACAATCCTCCTTCCAGCCGACGATCGTGTCGTCCGTGCCGCGGAAGGTCACATAGTGCAGCCCGCCGGGCAGGCGCAGCGTGAGCGCAGAGAACTGCTCCGTCTTTTTCTCGTCAAACGCCTGGCGATAGCCGGTGAGCATCACCTCGCGGAAGCGCACCGTTTCCGGCAGGCGCTTGATCATCGGGGCGATATACGGCGAGCTGAGCGCGCCGAGCTTTTCCGCGCCGCCCGCGGCAAAATATGCCTCCACGGCCTGCGGCAGCGGGACGTACAGCTCGTTTTCCGGCACGATGCCGGTGAAATCGAGCGTTCCGATCTTGCAGTGGATGTAGTTGTCCACCTCGTTCGGCGGCGACACCGAAAACGGCACATCGCCGCGCCAGGT
>CAKTBC010000188.1 GCA_934533005.1 uncultured Oscillospiraceae bacterium
ACCGGCACCGTGTACGAAACCGTGATGACCGACCACCCGGAGATCGGCTCGGTCTGCTCCGGCGGACGGTACGATAACCTCGCCGGGTACTACACCGACCGCACGCTCCCCGGCGTCGGCATCTCCATCGGCGTAACGCGCCTTTTCTATGTGCTGCAGGAGCAGGACATGCTCTCCAAGGACATCCTCACCGCCCCCGCCGAGGCTGTCGTCATCCCGATGGACCCCGACTGCATGGCGTTTGCCGTCGAGACCGCCACGGCGCTGCGCGCCGAGGGCGTCAAAACGCAGATTTATTTTGAAAACCGCAAATTCAAGCAGAAGATCGGCTTTGCGGATAAGTCCGGTATCCCGTTCGCGCTCATCATCGGCGGCGACGAGGCCGCCGCGGGCGTCGTATCGCTCAAGGATATGGCCGCCGGGACGCAGGAAAAGCTCACGCCCGCGGACGCCGCGGCGAAGATCAACGCCGCGCTCGCGCCGCGCCGCAAGGCACAGGCCATCCGCGGCTGAGACTCTCTGAAATTCTAATTTTGGAAAGGCGGCGGGAATATGGTGGCAAAAATACGCTCGCTCGGTCTGCAGGGCATCGGCGGCTACGAGGTCTCGGCGGAGATCTTTCTCTCCGGCGGGCTGCCGCAGTTTGACATTGTCGGCCTGCCCGACACCGCCGTAAAGGAGGCGCGCGAGCGCGTGCGTGCCTCGGTGAAAAGCTGCGGGCTTGATTTTCCCGTCAGCCGCGTCACCGTGAATCTCGCGCCTGCCGACCGGAAAAAGGCCGGCACCGTATACGATCTCCCGATCCTGCTCGGTATCCTCATCGCCACCGGGCAGGCCAAGCCCCTCGCGCCGGACGCTGCCGTGATCGGCGAGCTCTCGCTCTCCGGCGAGGTGCGTGCGGTGCGCGGTGCGCTGCCCATGGCGCTCGCCGCCGAAAAGGCGGGCATCCGGGAGCTGTATGTCCCCGCGGGCAACGCGCGCGAGGCGGCCTATGCCGACCATCTCACCGTCTACCCGGTACACACCGTCCCGGAGCTTCTCGCGCACCTCTCCGGCGAGAGGAAGATCACGCCCGCCGAGCCGCCCGTGCCGAGCGAGGAGGAGCTCATCTTCCCCGACTATGCCGAGGTCAAGGGGCAGGAAAACGTCAAGCGTGCGCTCGAAGTCGCCGCCGCGGGCGGGCACAACGTCCTTATGGTCGGCCCGCCGGGCTCCGGCAAATCGATGCTCGCCAAGCGCCTCCCCGGCATATTGCCGGACATGAGCCGCGAGGAGACGATGGAGTCCACCGGCATCTGGAGCGTCTGCGGTCTCACGGACGAGAAGCGTCCCATTTTGCGCCAGCGCCCCTTCCGCGCGCCGCACCACACGCTCTCCGCCGCTGCGATGGCGGGCGGAGCGCAGCTCCAGCCGGGCGAGGTCTCGCTCGCGCACAACGGCGTGCTGTTTCTCGATGAGCTGCCCGAATACCACCGGGACGTGCTCGAGGTCATGCGCCAGCCGCTTGAGGACGGCGTTGTGACGGTCTCCCGCGCCGCCGGAACGGCGGTATACCCCAGCCGCTTCATGCTCGTGTGCGCCATGAACCCCTGCAAATGCGGTTGGTACGGACAGCCGGGCGGCCGCTGCCGGTGCAGTGAAAAGTCCGTCCGCGCCTACCACGCCAAGCTCTCCGGCCCGCTCATGGACCGGATCGACATCATCGTGGAGGTCCCCGCGCTCGCCTATGACGAGCTGCGCCGCCGTCCGGACGGCGAGAGCTCCGAAACCATCCGCCAGCGCGTCAACCGCGCGCGGGAGGTGCAGCGCA
>CAKTBC010000189.1 GCA_934533005.1 uncultured Oscillospiraceae bacterium
ATGATCCGCGTCGGCTACCGCGGCTCGACCGCCGGCCAGATCTACACGGACGAATACTTTGAAAAGAACATCGCCGGAGCGACCGCTGCCGGTCTGAAAGTCGGCGTTTACTTCTATTCGCAGGCGATCAACGCCGAGGAAGCCGCCGAGGAAGCCGCCTTTGTGCTCGACGCGATCCGCCCGTACAAGGTCACGTTCCCGGTCGTGTTCGACTGGGAGATCGTCGGCGGGAACGACGCGCGCACGTATACCGTATCGCGCGCGGTGCTCTGCGAGAGCGCCAAAACGTTCTGCGATGCCGTGGAGGACGCCGGGTACGACGCGATGATCTATTTCACGCAGTATCTCGGCTACCGGAAATACATACTGCGCCAGCTCTCCGACTATGAGTTCTGGTATGCCGAATACGAGGCAAAGCCGCGCATCGTTTTCAACTTCGATATGTGGCAGTATTCGAGTACCGGCTCGGTGAACGGCATCGACGGCGACGTCGATCTGAACATCTACTTCCGGCAAAACTGAATTTTCCTCGCCCTCCGTCAGGACAATACCTCGACGGAGGGCGATTTTTCTTGACAGACGGAATCGCCGCACTATAATAGTTGTACATACAACGATGTATCTGCAACTTCCTATCACGGAGGCATCCATGGACATTACGGAACGACAAATTACCAAGATCGCGCGCGAGGCGGAAAAGCTCGTGCTGCTCTCTCTGCGGGAGGAGGGCGTCGGCACGGCGGAGATTGATCTCATCCACGCGCTGCGCCACCACCCCGGCTGCACACAGGCCGCGCTCGCGGAGCTCCTGCACGCGGACAAGGCCGCCATCGCGCGGCGGACGAAAAATCTCGAAACGAAGGGGTATCTCATCCGTCGGGACGCACCCAATGACCGGCGCAGCCAGCTTTTGTATCCCACGGAGAAGGCGGAGAGTTTGAAAGCCTCCAAGGCGGAGATCGAGTCATCGTTTTACGAATACCTGATCCGCGTGCTGACGCCGGAAGAGGCCGCCGCCTTTGCCTCGTCGCTCCACAAGCTTTACACGGCGTCCAAGACCGAGAGCCGCGCAGGGTTCCCGCATTTCCGAAGCGCCGCAAAGGAGGCGTCCGCCGATGAGAAATAAACGCTTTCGCCCGGATGCGATCGCGTCGTATTTTCGTCTGGAGTGGCTGCCGCTGCTCTTTGTGACGCTTTCAGGGCTTATTTATAATGTCGGTCTGCTGGCCGGGCCATGGTTTGAAGGGCGGCTCGCACAGTGTCTCGCCGACATTCTCGGCGGGAACGAGACGGCCGCGAGCATGGCCGTGCTCGTGCTCGGTTATATTCTCGTCACGCTGCTCGTGCAGGCGGCGCGATTCATCAAGCGCTTTTATGTCCGCCGCTTTGCCAACAACATCAACCGCCGCATGAAGAGCGTCCTTTACGCCAATCTCGTGCGGCAGAGCCGCGCGTCGCTCGAAAAAGAGGGCGCGGGCGAGCTGATGACCAAGGCCATCTCCGATGTGGATGACTGCGTGGAGGGCATGCGGAAATTCACGACCGAGGTTTTTGATACCGGCGTAGCGCTCGTCGGCTATATGGTGATGCTCCTTGTGTATGACTGGCGGCTCGCACTGCTCAGTCTCCTTTTCACGCCGGTATCGTATGTCTGTGCGGCCTGGATGAAAAAGCCGGTGCAGCGCGCAGGCGCGGCATACAAAAAAGCCGCCGGCGCGCTCAGCGCCACAACGCTCGACCGCGCGCAGAACGCCGTGACCTACCGCATCTACGGCTGTGAGGATGCCCG
>CAKTBC010000190.1 GCA_934533005.1 uncultured Oscillospiraceae bacterium
AGCACCGCCGGGCAGTTTGCCGCTTTGATGCTTGCGATCAGCTCGCGCTCCTGCGGCCCGATGGAGGCGACCGGCTCCACGACGAGCACAACGGCGTCCACGTCCGCAACGCTCTGGCGTACAACGCTGACCATATAGTCGCCGAGGCGCGTGCGCGGCTTGTGGAAGCCGGGGGTATCGAGAAATACGAACTGCGTTTCGCCGCGCTGGCACACGGCGGTGATGCGGTTTCGCGTCGTCTGCGGCTTGTTGGATACGATGGCGATCTTCTCCCCGGCGAGAGCGTTCGTCAGGGTGGATTTGCCGACGTTGGGCCGTCCGCAGATGGTGATCATGGCAGTTTTAAAAATCATAGCCGAGCTCCTTCATAATGGCTTTTTCTCTCGCGCGCATTTTGGCTTTTTCCTCGCCCTCGTCAAGGTGGTCATAGCCGAGCAGGTGCAGCACGGAGTGCACCGTGAGATACTGCACCTCGTGCTCAAATCCTCCGCCGTATTCCTCGCCCTGCGCTTCGGCGCGCTCGAGCGAGAGCACCATGTCGCCGAGATAACGGCGATTCGTGTCATAGTCCATTTCGTCAATGGGGAACGAGAGAACGTCCGTCGCGCGGTCTACGCCGCGCTGTTCGCGGTTGATAGCGTGGATGCCCTCGTCGTTCGTGAGCGTGACGCCGATCTCGCAGGGCTCGTCCACGCCCTCGGCGTGCAGCGCCGCGGCGGCCGCCTTTTTCACAAGCGAGGCCGTTTCCGGGTGGCCGAGATTGCGCTTTTCGCGGTAAATGTAAAACTTATGCTGCATCGTTACTTCCTCTTATTGTATCCGTTATTGTCCCGGCGCTGCGGCGCGGCGCCCTTTTTCTCCCGCTCGGCAGCAGCCGCGGCGGCCTTTTCGTGCTTTTCATAGGCGGCAATGATCTGCTGCACGAGCGCATGGCGCACAACGTCCGCGCCGGTGAAGCGGCAGATGGCGATATCGTCCACGCCGTCGAGCACGCGCATGGCCTCCTTGAGACCGGACGCCTTGTCCGCCGGGAGGTCGATCTGCGTCACGTCGCCGGTGATGACCATTTTGCTGTTGAAGCCTAACCGCGTGAGGAACATTTTCATCTGCTCGCGGGAGGTGTTCTGTGCCTCATCGAGAATGATGAAGCTGTCATCGAGCGTGCGTCCGCGCATGTACGCGAGCGGCGCTACCTCAATATTGCCCTTTTCGAGATAGGTGTTGTACGTCTCCGGCCCGAGCATATCGAAAAGCGCGTCGTACAGCGGGCGCAGGTACGGATCGACCTTGCTTTGCAGATCGCCGGGCAGGAAGCCAAGCCGCTCGCCCGCCTCGACCGCAGGGCGCGTGAGGATGATGCGGTTGACGCTCTTCTCGCGAAACGCCGCCACCGCCGCTGCCACGGCAAGGTATGTTTTGCCCGTACCGGCAGGGCCGATGCCAAGTGTCACGGTATTTTCCCGGATGGCCTGCACATACGCTTTCTGGCCAAGCGTTTTCGGCTTGACGGGACGACCCTTTGCCGTGATGCACACAACGCCGCTATCCAGCTCGCGGATCTGATCCTCCTGTCCGGAGCGGATCATGCCGATCACGTAGCGCACGCGCTGTTCGTCCACGGTCTCGCCGCGCGCAGCGAGCATCAAAAGGTTCTGCACCGCCTTTTCCGCGGATACAACGTCCTCCGGCTCGCCGGAGATTTTGAGCTCGGCGTCCCGGTCGGTGACGCGGACGTTCCACTCCTTTTCAATGATGTGCAGATT
>CAKTBC010000191.1 GCA_934533005.1 uncultured Oscillospiraceae bacterium
AGTTTTTTTGTCTCCCTCATCGCCAAAGGCTCTTTTGAACCACGCGTCTAACGCGTGGTTTTCGGGTATACAAAAAGCCCGGCTTCTCCCAATCGTGAGAAGCCGGGACTTTTCGTTATTCTTTTTTTCCGTCCGAGAGATTGACGCCGATGCCGTTTACCTCCACGCCGCCGTCGGCGGGGATGAGGATGTATTTCCGCCCGTCGATCTCACGCGTCTCCACAAGATAGCTGAACTCGCCCGGCAGCGTGATCTTCACCTCCGGCGTCACGATCTCCAGCTTTTTGCTCTCAACGATGTTGTTCGGGTCGAGCGCAGCGTGCGCGCCGTAGCGCTTTTCGCATTCACGCTCAAATTTCTCCGTCTTTTCGAGCGGTACGCCGCTCGTGCGCAGCACGCTCACCACATCGCGCGCCGTGATCTCCAGCGCGTCCGGGTCTTTCGATTCCTTGTGCTCCTCGATGCGGCTGCGAAGATTCTCGTGCACGGCCTGCACAACATCGAACCGGCAGTCGGTATCAAGCGCCGCGGCGAGCGTTTCGGAGAACGTCTCCTTCTGCTCGGCGGCGGACATCGGCGGTGCGACGCGGAAGAGCCCATCGATGAGTTCCGGATGGATCTCCGCGGTATCGCGGCTGTAATAGAGCGCATCGTAGATATTCGCCCGGCGGTCGTCGAACGCCGGGAACAGAAAACCGAGCGCCGGGGCGGCGACGGTCTGGCCGGTGGAGGTACCGTGAAAGGCGCGTTCCTCCGAAAAATACCGCAGCGCCGCCGTTGCGTCCTTCACAGGGCAGATGGTGCAGACAAAGAAGCGGAATACCTCGTCGCTCGGCTCGTCCGTCTCGCCGTCCGCGCCGCGGTGCGGCACGTCGTAAGCGTCGCCCGCAAGGAGGATGAGGTAGTTTTCGCCCTGCATGTCGAGCGAGGAAATAACGCGCGAATAGAGCTCGTGCCGCGCACTCTCATCGGCGCAGGCGCTCTCGCGCAGCGCCTGCAGCAGCCGGTGCTCGTCACTTCCGGCGACCTGCTTTGTTTCAAACGCCACATCGATGAGATTGCGCCCGAGCGAGCCGGAGAGCGTTTTGCGCAGGAGCGTTAAATACATCTCCTGCTCTTCCTTGCCGGACATGCCGAGAGGCACGTCCGTCTCGGCGACGACCTCGCGGCTGCCATTCACGAAACAGCCGTATACATGGGCGATGCCGCTCCGCTCCGGCCGGAACCGGCGGCGGAGCTCGTTGAGTTCCTTTTGATTCATTATGTACCTCTTAAACTTGGAAAATAGCCTGTGCGCCGTAGGTGACGACCGATACGATCACGCCCGCGATCAGAACGCCGATGGCGATGGCGGGGAACGCGCGCTTGAGCCGCATCTCCATCATGGCCGCGACGAGCGCACCCGTCCACGCGCCCGTGCCGGGCAGCGGGATGGCCACAAGGATCGCAAGGCCCCAGAACGCATATTTTTCCACGGTGGCGCGGTTTTTCTCCGCCTTCTGCTCCATGCGCGTGACAAGCCCGTCCAGCTTCGGCATATGCGCGCGCATCCAAGCAAAGATCTTGCGGATGAAGAGAATGATGAACGGCACCGGCACAAGGTTGCCGAGCACCGAGGCGATAATCGCCGTCCAGATGCTGAGCCCGCGCACGACCCCGAACGGGATCGCGCCGCGCAGCTCCACGACCGGGACCATCGCTACGAGAAACGTGAGTAAAATGTCTTTCATGGCATTATGCCGTCTCGTATCCGGACGGCTCA
>CAKTBC010000192.1 GCA_934533005.1 uncultured Oscillospiraceae bacterium
GTATCCACAAAGCTCTCGAGCGGCAGCGCGACGATGGCGTCGCCCTGCGCGTCGCGCAGCTGCGCCGCGTGCGACTTTGCCACGCCGAGCAGAAACTCCGCCGCCTCCGCCTCGGACACGCCGCCGCAGTCGTACCCGTTGATGACCGTGCCCGGCAGAAACGCCGAGCGGTAATACATCGAGACGCCGCCGAGCGCGATGACCGCGAGCAGCACGACCGAAAGCGCGATCACGAGCGCTATGCGCATTTTCTTGTTTCCCCGTTTTTTCGTTGCCGTATTTTCCATGGACGCAGCAAACCCCTCCGAAGCATTTTCATCCTGTAAGACGGCGCAGCGCTGCTGAAAGTTCTCTTTGTTCTTTTCCGTTTCGTTCATTTTTCTCCGCTCCGATTCTCCGCTGCGGCGCTCTTTGCGAGCGCGGCGGTATTGATAAGCCGCACACTGTCGCGGCAGCAGTCGACCCAGCCCTCGGCGCGCAGCCGCGAAAGCTCGCGGCAGAGGGCGCTCCGGTTCGCTCCAAGATAGGCGGCAAGATCCTCCCGGCGCATGCCGAGCGAGAACGTGTTCCCCCCGGCGTCCGCGGCAGCATCGAGAAGAAACGCCGCGATGCGCGCGCGGAGAGAATGCTTTGCGAGATATTCCGCTCTCCGGCGCAGCCGCCAGTATTTTTCCGCGATCTCCGCGAGCAGGTTTTCCCGCAGCAGTGCGTGGCGCTCGCACGCGCTCGCGCACGAGGCCATGACCGCCCGGTACGGCAGAAAGAGCGCCGCCGTGTCCTGCGCCGCGATCACGTCCACGGGGCTTTTCGTATCGCGCGTCGCCATGAGCACATCGCCGACGAGAGCGCCGGGGCCGTGCACCGCCGTGAGACTGCGCTCGCCGGAGGGGGCAAGGCTTTCCGCCAGCACGCTGCCGGAGAGGATAACGGCGCACGCGCGCACCGCGTCGCCCGTGAGCCAGAGCGCCGCGCCGCGCTCATACCGCCGCTCGGATGCGCCCAGACACGCCGTCAGCGCGAAAACGTCGTCCGGTGCAATGCGCGCGAACAGCGGACAGCGCAGCAGCGCCGCTTTTTCCGTATCCGTCACGTATATCACCCCGCTTTGTTGCCGCGGCAACTTACAATTCGGGTATACTATACTATACTGCCATCGAAATGTCAAAAGCGGAGGAACCCGATCTATGAAAATCAAAAAACTCACCGCGCTTGCCCCGGTGCTTGCGCTCCTCTTCACTCTTGCCGCCTGCGGCGCACCCGCGGCGGAAATGCCCGCGGCGACGGAAGCCCCGGTCGAAGTCACCGAAGCCCCGGCAGAGCCGGCCGAAGCGCCCGTCGAGGCGACGGAGGAACCGGCCGAGGCCGTCACGGTACGTCTGGCCGCGCTCACGGGCCCCACAGCCATGGGCATGGCGAAGATCTTCTCGGACGCCGACGCGGGCTCGGCGGCGAACGACTACGAATACGCGCTCTACGGCGCAGCCGACGAGCTGACGCCGCAGCTTCTGCAGGGCAATGTGGACATCGCCGCAGTGCCGCTCAATCTCGCGAGCGTACTTTATAACAAGACCTCCGGCGGCGTGAAGCTCTGCGCCGTGGGCGTGCTGGGCGTGCTGTACATCACCGAGTTCAACGGCGAATCCGTCCAGTCTCTCGCCGATCTCGCGGGCAAAACGATCTACGCGACCGGCAAGGGCAGCACGCCGGAATACTTCCTGCGGTATCTGCTCGCCGAAAACGG
>CAKTBC010000193.1 GCA_934533005.1 uncultured Oscillospiraceae bacterium
AGCTCGAGCGCCGCTAAGCCGCTGTCGGCCTCACAGACGGCGTAGCCCTCGCCCGTAAGATAGATGCGCAGCGCGTTTCGGATATCGCGCTCGTCGTCGCAGATGAGTATTTTGTACATGGCTCTTCCCCTCTCTCGTTTACGGCTACAGCATAGCATCCCCGCTCTTAATAATAAAGACGGGAATTTCTTAAGTTTCGTTTAAGACGCAAAAAAGACGCCGCTCCGCAGCTTTGGGAACAGCGTCCTTTTCGTTATTGCCAGGCCTTCCACACGTCCGGGCAGTACCCGGCGGTGGCCTGTTTTCCGTTTCGCACGATGGGCGTTTTCAAAAGCGTGGGATCTTCCAAAATGCGCTCGAGCTTATCGTCCGCGCGGGCGAGATAGCGCAGCAGCGCCGCGTCCGGGTGCTTTTCATCCACGAGGTTATCGAGCCCCACGGCGTTTTTCACGCTTTGCAGCTCGCCGCGGCTGATGCCGTAGCGGTTGAGATCGATGTACTGGTATTTGATGCGACGTTCCTTGAAATACCGCTCCGCCTTTTTCGTATCAAAGCACTTGCTCTTGCCGAAGATCTGTATGTTCACAGCGCTTCCCCCAGAAAACGGTGGAGATTGTTAAAGAAGATGTCCTGCACAAGCGCTTCGCTGAAGCGGTGGGCGAGCATCTGCTCGTACAGCTCCTCCATGCTCTCCACCCCTACGATGCCCTCCGGCAAATCCTCGATGCCGTCAAAATCGGTGCCGAGGCAGAGATTTTCGCGTGCGTCCATGCAGAGGAAATGATCGATGTGCGCGAGCACGGCGTCCATATCACGTCCCTTTCCGAGGAAGGCCGGGCAGAGATTCAGCCCGATGCAGCCCTCGTTGTGGACGATGGCGCTGATCTGCGCATCGGTCAGATTGCGCGGATGGTCACACACGGACTTCGCGTTCGAGTGGCTGCACAGCACCGGACGCTTCGCAATGCGCATCACGTCCCAAAACGTCTTTTCGGAGGTGTGGGAGAGATCGACCGCGACGCCCTTTTCCCAGCAGGCGTTCACGAAGCGAGCGCCGTCCGCGGTGAGCCCCGCGCCGGTATCCATCGCCGAGCCGCACAGGCGGTTATCCTTGTTCCAGCAGAGCGTCACCATGCGCACGCCGCGGCGGTAGGCATCGAGCAGACCCGCAACGCTGCACCGGAGGAGGTTTGCGCCCTCGACCGAGAGGAACACCGCCACCATGTCGTTTTTCGCGGCGGCATCGGCTTCCTCTACACTCGTGCAGAGCGCGGCGAGATCGCTGTTCTCCTTCAGCTCACGCTCAACGGTGAGCATGATGCGGCGAAAGGCCATGGGGCCGTCAAATCCCGGCGGCGCCCAGATCGCCATGACCTGCGCGGCAGGGGCATAATGATGCAGACGCAGAAGGTCAATGTGGTTCCGGCTGCTCTGGCGCAGGGAATTGAACTTCGTCAGAGTATCGCAGTGAGCGTCGAAATACGGGATGCAGTACGGCAGAGCCATGGCGAGAGTCTCCTTTTTCTATATTTTCCGAGGGAACAACCCCTCAGTCAGCTTCGCTGACAGCTTCCTTTGCACAAGGGAGCCTTTATACTTCCATGATGATCGGCAGAATCATCGGGCTGCGGCGGGTCTTTTTGAAGAGATAGCCGGAAAGGCCGGACTTGACGCGGCTCTTGATGCTCGCCCAGTCGGTGATGCCGTTATCCTCGCAGTAGGCGATGCTCTCCAT
>CAKTBC010000194.1 GCA_934533005.1 uncultured Oscillospiraceae bacterium
TTGCCGATCTTCCACGGGGTAAACAGGGAACTGTACTTTTCGTTCATGCGATCTTTCTCCTCCTTTTTTTGTGCGGGGAAGTGCCGGGGTATACTTTTCAACCCATACCATAATTATTATAACAAGCGTCGAATTATTCTGCAACCATATCTTTTCTCTTTGTGTATTCTGCCGTCGAAAGCGGCCGTTTTTGTCAACTTGACGTCATTTTTTCGGACGGTCTGTCGTTTTTCCGGCACGCTATATTGGAAGGAGTGCATAAATTACGCTTTCCTGCCCGGCGTTTTCTTTCCTTCTATCCTCCGCCGAGGTGCGCATAGACTGAGGCACGGGGGTGGATCGTCTTTATGGGGCTGTGGAAATCGATCCGGAAAAATGCCGCGCTGCTGACGGTATCATCGCTCGTCATGCAGACGCTCTCCATGCTCTGGCAGGTGTGGCTGGCCGCGCACATCGGCGCGGCAGGCATCGGGCTTTTCCAGCTTGTCGGGAGCGTCGCCTTCCTTTTTATAACGCTCGCCGTGTCCGGTATCCGGTTTTCCGTCACGCGGCTGCTCGCCGAGGAGCTGGGGCAGAGCCGCGGCGGGAGCGTGCGCGCCGTAATGCGCCGGTGCTGCGCCTATGCGCTCTTTTTCGGGCTGGGTGCTGCGCTTTGTCTCTTCTTTCTCGCCGAGCCCATCGGCTTTCTCTGGATCGGGGACGCCCGCTCGGTTCGCGCGCTTTATGCCGCCGCGCCCTCGCTGCCGGCGCTCGCGCTCTCGAGCGCCCTCTCCGGGTACTTCACCGCCGTCGGCCGGGTGTGGAAATCGGCAGTATCGCAGTTTTTCGCGCAGCTCCTGCGCATGGGGCTTTCGATGCTCTTTCTCGCGGGCTGCGCCCGGGGCGATCTTGCCGGGGTGTGCGCGGCGCTCTCCGCAGCCGGCACCGCGGCAGAGAGTGCGCTCTCGCTCGCGCTTGCCGCGCTCTATCTTGCCGACCGGCGGCGGTTCTGTCCGGGAGGCGAGTGCGGCGCGGCACTCACGCCGCGGATGCTCCGCATTGCGCTGCCGCTCGCCTCATCCGCCTACGCGCGAAGCGCTCTCAACACGTTCCGCCAGCTTCTCGTCCCGCGCGGGCTGCGCCTCTCGGGGCTCAGCGCCGAAAGCGCTCTCGCGGGGTATGGCGTTATCAACGGCATGGCGATGCCGGTTTTGCTTTTGCCGACCTGCCTTCCGCTCTCGGTTGCGGAGCTGCTCGTTCCGGCGCTCACGGAAATGCAGGTTGCGAAAGAGCACGAGCGGGTGCGCCGGAGCGTGCGGGAGATGCTGGGGAAAACGTTTCTCCTCTCGCTTTGCGCGGCGGCGGTGTTTTTCGTTTTCGCCCGCCCGCTCGGCATGCTGCTCTACGGCAGCGCCGAGGCCGCGCGGTATCTCCGCATGCTCGCGCCGATGGTACCGTTTCTCTATACCGACATCGTGACCGACGGCTGTCTCAAGGGGCTGGGGCAGATGATGGCCTCTATGGCGTTCAACATCGCGGAGGCCGCGCTGGGGCTTGTGCTCGTATGGGCGCTGCTGCCCCGCTGGGCTCTCACGGGCTATCTCGTGACACTCTACATCTGCGAGGTGTTCAACTTTGCGCTGAGCCTTCTGCGGCTGCGGAAGGTCATAAAAAAGTAACCCCCCAGTAAAACTGGGGGTTCTTCCTATGCGGGCAAAGCCCTCTGTTCCTCGCGTAACGCGTAAAC
>CAKTBC010000195.1 GCA_934533005.1 uncultured Oscillospiraceae bacterium
ATCGGAAAAAGTTGGTATAATACCCTTAGTAAAAGGGGGAGTGTTTCCATGCAGGACAATATCGCGGTGCTCCGCCAATGGATCGCCGGGAGCGACAACATCGTTTTTTTCGGCGGCGCGGGCGTGTCCACGGAATCCGGCATCCCGGATTTTCGCAGCACGGACGGGCTGTACCGGCAGGAGTACAAATATCCCCCGGAGACGATTCTGAGCCATACGTTCTTTGAGCGGAACCCCGAAGAGTTTTTCCGCTTTTACCGCGCCAAGCTCATCCCGGATAAATCGGTGCAGCCAAACGCAGCGCACCGGCGTCTCGCGGAGCTCGAGCAGGAAGGAAAGCTCCGTGCTGTCATCACGCAGAACATCGATGGCCTCCATCAGGCCGCGGGCAGCAAACGCGTCATTGAGCTCCACGGCTCTATCCACCGCTGCCGCTGCGCCAAATGCGGAAAGCCCTGCCCCGAGGAGATTGTCAACACCGGCGAGGGTGTGCCGCGCTGCTCGTGCGGCGGCGTGCTCCGCCCGGAGGTCGTGCTCTATGAGGAGCCTCTCGCGGAACAGGACATCACCGACGCGGTGAACTTTATCCGTGCGGCGGACGTCCTGATAGTAGGCGGCACGTCGCTCGCGGTGTACCCCGCGGCGGGACTGCTGCGCTATTACCAGGGGAGCAAGCTCGCGCTCGTGAACATGGGCGCAACGAGCTATGACGAATCGGCTGACCTTCTCATCCGCGAAAAGATCGGCAAGGTATTTTCCAAGGTATGAAAACAGACGTTCTCGGCGTCGCATTCGACGCGCTGACGCTTACCGAAGCCGAAGAGCGTGCCGACGCGCTGCTGCGCGCCCGGAAGGGCGGATATATCGTGACGGCCAACCCGGAGATCGTGCTGCACAGCCGGGAGGATGCGGCGTACGCCGCCGCAGTGAACGGCGCAGACCTCGTGCTCGCAGACGGCGTGGGCGATCTCTATGCTGCGCGTATTCTGGGCACGCCCCTTCCCGAGCGCGTTGCCGGCTCGGATCTCACGCCGCGGCTGCTCTCCCGGCTTGCGGAGCGCGGCGGCAGCGTGTTTCTCTACGGCGCACGCCCCGGTGTCGCCGAAAGGGCGGGGGAGGCTTTGCGAAGCGCCTGTCCCGGTCTCCGTATCGCCGGTACCGAAAATGGGTATATTTCCGATGAAACGGCGCTTTTTGCCGCGCTTGAGAGAGAACAGCCCGATTTGCTGCTCCTCGGTCTCGGCGCGCCGCGGCAGGAGCTCTGGATAGCGCAAAACCGGCAGAGGACGAACGCCGTCATGATCGGCGTCGGCGGTTTGCTCGACGTATTCGCCGGGGATATCCCCCGCGCGCCGGAAGCCTGGCAGAAGCTGGGGCTTGAATGGCTCTACCGGCTGCTGCGCGAACCAAAGCGTATAAAACGCATGATCCGTCTGCCGAAGATCCTCCTTCTCGCGGCGCGCGAGCGGAAATAAAAAAGGCTCTCCCGCAGGAGAGCCTCGCAGATGTGCGAGCAAAGTGGGAGCGCTGCGGCGAGCCGCAGCCTCCGTAAGTTTTAGCAGCCGCAGCCGCAGCCGTTGTTGTTTCCGCAGCCGCAGCCGTTGTTGCAGCCACAGCCGCCGCACCCGCAGCCGCAGAGCAGGATGAGAATGATGATAATCCAGAGGCAGCCGTTATTATTTCCACAGAACATGGAGAATACCCTTTC
>CAKTBC010000196.1 GCA_934533005.1 uncultured Oscillospiraceae bacterium
CTTATCGCGCCGTCATAGCTCGCTGCATCCACCGCCGGATACCATTCACAGGTATTTCCGCTGTTGTCGGTGATAAGAACCTGTGTGTCGGACACATGTGCCATGCCGTCAAGATTGGCAAAGAGCAGCACCGGCTCGCCAGTCTCCGAGCGGTACAGAACCTCGGAGATTTCGTTGATCTGTTTTTCATCGTTCCATAGCATACGGTTGATCGAAACTGTTGCGTTTTCATCAACCGGAACGATGCAGTAGAGATGTCCCGCGCCGCCTACGATGTGGTTCTCGTCGATCTCCGCAATAAAGGGGTATCGGCCCAGCATCGCCTCGTTCGTTTCCCGGAGCCACACGGGAAAGCCCACCACAAAGCCCTCTTCAAACAGCCCGCCGACGTAGCCGAGGTACGCAGCGCCAAGCATCGTTGCCGGAAAGTCGATCCTGTCGCGCAGAAATCCAAGCGCGGTCTCTGCCTCCGGCGAAAAGACTTGCCGAGCCGGCTGCGCGCTCCGATCCTCACCGCGCGGCGCAGGCTCCTCCGGCAGCTTATCCGGCGTTTCCTTGCCGGTCCTTGCGGACGATACGGCGTTGTCAACGCCGTTTTTCAGCTCGTCCGGCACGGTCGACCGCTTCTGCATCACACACCCGCAGAGAGCTAACAGCAGAGCCAGCGTCAGCATAAGGGCGATCGTTTGCTTGCAGGTAATTCTCATAGTCGCTCCCTTCCGTTAATTCCGCTCCGGCGGGAAAGTCTTCTTCCGTTTCTCCGCGCTATAATGCTTTTTTGCCCTCGCTCTGCCAGCCATATGAACTACGGCACACCCGCCGCCCCGGCCGCAGGCGGCAAGAGCGAGAAGGCTCGGGCGGAGACTTATTGCGGCGAATGTCCGGTTCATTTTTCAGCCCCGTTTTTCATGAATAGCCGTATAGCTCCCGCCCCAAATGGGGTGGGAGCGTGCTTGTCAAAAAAGTATTTTTGACAAGCTCTCAAACGAGACCCACTTCGTTGGGCTCTCGTTTGAAAAGGCTGCGGCTCGCCGCAGCGCACGCTCTTCGAGCGCACGTTTGCGAGCCGTAAAGTATTTTCTCCGACGCACATGTCGCCGGAGAAAATGGTTAAAACTTTATTTGCGCCTGCGGGCGCAAACTCTGCGAGGCTTTTTCGACAGGCTGTGGCTCCCGCCCCAAATGGGGCGGGAGCCTGCTTTTGCTTGGCGTCAGCCATCCCCCTTGATATGAGATATGAGGGGGCGGCGGCATAGTGCTTTGTCCCGCAGCCTGCGGTGTACGGAATTATTGAATCGTCATGTTGTTGAGAATGATGTCAGCCATCGTTCCCGGGGCGAAATCCAAGTCGTGCAGACCGATGGAGAGGGCGCGGTTGTCGTCAAGCTGCGCCACGTACTCGATCCAATCATAGCCGATGTTTCTGTAGGTGCGCCCATGGAAGGTGATGCCGCCGATCACGCGGTCCTCGATATCCTGATAGTTTTCGAACTTATCCTTGTAGTAATCAAATTTCTCAACGTTCTCTCTTACCTCGAACCGGATGGCGCCGGCGCCGAAGGCTGTGGGATCGTCGTTATCCACCAGGCACCGGCCGCTCTCATCGTACGACCAGCCGGATACCGGGATCTTCGTCATGATCTTGACCTTCACATC
>CAKTBC010000197.1 GCA_934533005.1 uncultured Oscillospiraceae bacterium
TGGCTGTATCAGAACAAGCGCATGTTCCGCGAGCTCGCCGAGTGGATGCCCGAATTCCACAAGACGGGCGCGAAGCTCTTCATCCAGCTCGCCGCCGGCTTTGGCCGCAGCATGGCCATCAACCAGATGATGGTCGACATGCTCCAGAAGAAGGCGTTCGGCGCCGTTGCCAAGGGCGTTGTGGACGTGGAGTACTGCTGCGCTTCCGCCTCCGAGACCCCCAACCGCTGGTACCCCGAGCTCAAGTCCCGCGCGCTGACGAAGGAAGAGATCCACGAGATGGTCGATGCCTTCGGCAAGACCGCGAAGCTGCTCAAGGACGCCGGCGTTGACGGTGTGGAGATCCACGCCGTTCATGAGGGCTACCTCCTCGACCAGTTCACCATCGCCAACATGAACTACCGTACCGACGAGTACGGCGGATCGTTCGAAAACCGCTACCGCTTCCCCGTGGAAGTTGTGCAGGAGATCAAGAAGACCTGCGGCAAGGACTTCCCTGTGTCGCTGCGCTACTCCGTCGTTTCCAAGACGAAGGGCTTCGGCCAGGGTGCCGTCCCCGGCGAAGAGTTCGTCGAGTTCGGCCGCGATATGGCCGAGTCCGAAAAGGCCATCAAGTATCTCGAGGATGCCGGCTACGACATGTTCAACTGCGACAACGGTACATACGACGCCTGGTATTGGGCGCACCCGCCGGTCTATATGCCGCCCAACTGCAACATCGCCGAGGTCGAGCATATCAAGAACTTCACCACCAAGCCGGTCGTCTGCGCCGGTAAGATGGAGCCGGAGTTTGCGGCGAAGGAGATCGCCGAGGGCCGTATCGACGCGATGGGCGTCGGCCGCCAGAACCTCGTCGACCCCGAGTGGATCAACAAGCTCCTCGAAGATCGCGAAGAGGACATCAAGCCCTGCATCAACTGCCACAACGCCTGCTTCAACTTCAACTGCTCCAAGGGCACGCCCAACATGCAGCCGATGGATGATGCGCTGCATCTGGCTCGCTGCGCGCTGACTCCGCCCACGCTGCAGCACAACAAGTATAAAATCATCCCGACGAAGAACCCGAAGAAGGTCGCCATCGTCGGCGGCGGTATCGGCGGCATGGAATGCGCCCTTGTTCTCAAGAAGCGCGGCCATACCCCGGTCATCTATGAAAAGAGCGGCAAGCTCGGCGGCATGTACAACTATGCCTCCGCCATGTCCTTCAAGGAAGCCGACAAGAAGCTCCTTGACTGGTACGACCGCGAACTGAAGAAGGCGGAGATCGAAGTCCACCTCAACACCGAGATCGACCCGATCAACCCGCTGATGCGTCAGTACGACGAGGTCATCATCTGCACCGGCGCCGTGCCGAAGAAGCTCCCCGTGCCCGGCTTCAACAAGACGATCACGTTCGAAGAGCTGCTCACCGGCGACAAGGATCACGGCGACAAGGTCGTGTTCTTCGGCGGCGGCCAGTCCGCGTGCGAAGCGGCTTACGAGCTCGTGCTCCAGGGCAAGCACCCGATCATTGTCGAGTACGCCAATGACCTGATCGCCACGCCCGGCACCTGCCTTGCCAACGCCTCCTTCCTGCGCGAGATGCTCGTGTTCAAGAAGGTTCCCATCTATCTCGAGCACTCCATCTGCGAGATCGGCGACGGCTACGT
>CAKTBC010000198.1 GCA_934533005.1 uncultured Oscillospiraceae bacterium
GGCGGGAGCGGCGGGACGCTCTCCCCGGCAAGGAGCGCGTTGCCCTGCTCGAAGAGCCAGGGGTTGCCGAAGCTGCCCCGCCCGATGAGCGCCGCGTCCGCGCCGGTGTAGCGCAGGATGTGTTCGGCATCCTCCGCCGTCCAGATGTCGCCGTTGGCAAACACCGGGATGCGCACCGCGCGCTTCACGTCGCGGATGATGTCCCAGTCGGCCTGCCCGGCGTACATCTGCGCTCTCGTGCGGCCATGCACCGCGATCGCCGCGGCGCCCGCGCTCTCGCACATTTCGGCGAACGGCACGGCGTTGATATTTCCCTTGTCAAAGCCCTTGCGGAACTTGACCGTCACGGGCACATCCACCGCATGGACGACCGCCTCGATGATCTTAGCCGCAAGATCGGGCGTTTTCATGAGCGCGCTCCCGTCGCCGGACTTCACGACCTTCCCGACGGGGCAGCCCATATTGATGTCGATGATCTCGGGACGGCAAAGTTCCATCACCTTGCGCGCGGCGTCCGCCATGCAAGCGGGGTCGCTCCCGAAGATCTGCACCGCGAGAGGCGTATCCCCCTCGGGACGGACGAGCAGCGTTTTCGTCTTGCTGTCCTGATACATGAGCGCCTTGGAGGAGATCATCTCGCTTGTGGCGAGCGCCGCGCCGTGCCTCCGGCAGAGGAGCCGGAACGAGGCGTCCGTCACGCCGGCCATCGGCGCGAGAAACAGCCGCCCGGCGAGCTCCACGTTTCCGATTCTTACCATATAATACTTACGGGCGCGTCGCCACAACGCGGTGGATGGGCAGCCCCATCTCGGTAAAGCGCGCTTCGTAGTCGGTCATCGGCGTGCCCTCCGGCATGTCGGCGAGCGTCCAGCCGCAGCCGCGGAACGATTCGAGCGACCAGTCAAAGAGCGGCTCATTGTCGGTCTTGAACCAGACCGCCCCGCCCTCGGGCAGCAGCGCGCGGTATTTATCAAGGAACTCCGGCGCGGTCAGCCGGCGCTTGAACTGCTTTTTCTTCGGCCACGGGTCGGGGAAGTTGATGTACAGCCGGGAGATTTCGCCCGGCGCGAACATCTCCGGCAGAAGCTCGGCGTCCCGGTCGAGAAAGCGGACATTCGGAATGCCCTGTTCCACAACGCGCTCCATCGCCACGACCATCGCATCCGGCACCTTTTCCAGCGCGAGCAGCAGCACGTCCGGCTCACGGAGCGCCTGCTCGCAGGTAAAGCGGCCCTTGCCGCAGCCGAGCTCCAGACGGATCTCGCGGTATTGCGAAAACTCCTCCGCCCAGCGGCCTTTGTAGTCTTCCGGGGTCTGGATCTGCACCGCGGCGCAGCGCTCCATCCGGGGGATCAGGTTCGGTTTTTTCCGCATTCTCATAAGGCGTTCACACTCCTGTTTCTTTCACGCGCCATCATATCATAGCAAAAGGAAAACATCAATCCGAAAAACCTTGCATGAAGCGGCCGTGTTTGGTATAATATCATGGCACAAAATCTGACCGGGTATAGCGAAGTTGGTATCGCGCCTGCTTTGGGAGAATACGACCAGCCGGATAATTTAACTTAATAACCGGGTGTAGCGCAGTTGGTAGCGCGCCTGCTTTGGGAGCAGGATGCCGCAGGTTCGAATCCTGTCACTCGG
>CAKTBC010000199.1 GCA_934533005.1 uncultured Oscillospiraceae bacterium
CCCTTGTGGGCAGGAAGTTCGTGGCGCACCTTCATCCGGCTGGGGCTTTCGCCCCCGATCAGGAATGTACCTGTTGAGTGTGTATTCTGTTTTCAAGGATCACGAGGAAACTTGTTTTGTCCCTCAATAGGTAGCCAGCGAGAAGGCTCATTTATAGACCCCCTAAACGAAAAAATTTCGAAAAATTTTTTGGGAACGAAAAAAGCCGCTGATTTCATATCGAAACCAGCGGCTTGATTTGCGGTGTATTCAGCTGAAAATGGGCAAAAAAATAACGGTCACACAATCCAAACGGACTGTGTGACCGTATTATTTATATCAGTTGTTTTGCCTACGCTGTTTGCGTCAACTTCTTATTGGCGCTGTTCCTTGATGGCGGCCTGAGCGGCGGCGAGGCGGGCGATGGGCACGCGGAACGGGCTGCAGGACACGTAGTCCAGGCCGACCTTGTGGCAGAACTCCACGGAGGAGGGATCGCCGCCATGCTCGCCGCAGATGCCGAGGTGCAGGTCGGGGCGGGTCTGGCGGCCGAGGGTGGCAGCCATCTTGACCAGCTTACCGACGCCGACCTGGTCGAGGCGGGCGAACGGATCGCTCTCGTAGATCTTCTTGTCGTAGTACGCGCCGAGGAACTTGCCGGCGTCGTCACGGCTGAAGCCGAAGGTCATCTGGGTGAGGTCGTTGGTGCCGAAGGAGAAGAACTCGGCTTCCTTGGCGATCTCGTCCGCGGTCAGAGCGGCGCGCGGGATCTCGATCATGGTGCCGACCTTGTACGGCATTTCCACACCGGCGGCCTTCAGCTCTTCATCGGCGGTGGCAACGACGACGTCCTTGACGTACTTGAGCTCCTTGACCTCGCCGACCAGTGGGATCATGATCTCGGGCTTGACGGTCCAGTCGCTGTGGCGCTTCTGAACGTTGATGGCAGCGCGAATGACGGCACGGGTCTGCATCTCGGCGATCTCCGGGAAGGTGACGGCCAGACGGCAGCCACGGTGACCCATCATCGGGTTGAACTCATGCAGAGAGGCGATGATGTTCTTGATCTGCTCAACGGTCTTGCCCTGGGTCTTGGCGAGCAGCTCGATCTCGGATTCGGTGTTGGGCACGAACTCGTGCAGCGGGGGATCGAGGAAGCGGATGGTTACCGGCATGCCTTCGAGAGCTTCGTACAGCTGCTCAAAGTCGCCCTGCTGATACGGCAGGATCTTCGCGAGAGCGACTTTGCGCTCTTCGACGGTGTCGGAGCAGATCATCTCGCGGAACGCGGCGATACGGTCAGCTTCGAAGAACATATGCTCGGTGCGGCAGAGGCCGATGCCCTCGGCGCCCAGCTCGCGGGCCTTCTTCGCATCGCGCGGGGTGTCGGCGTTGGTGCGGACGCGCAGGCGGCGGTACTTGTCGGCCCAGCCCATGATGCGGCCAAACTCGCCGGCGATGGTGGCGTCGACCGTCGGGATGATGCCGTCGTAGATCTTGCCGGTGGAACCGTCGATGGAGATGGAGTCGCCTTCGTGGAACGTCTTGCCGCCGAGGGTGAACTTCTTGTTCTCCTCGTCCATGGCGATGTCGCCGCAGCCGGA
>CAKTBC010000200.1 GCA_934533005.1 uncultured Oscillospiraceae bacterium
ACCAAGGCCGGCAAGCCCGCCGGTGCTCCCGAAGAGGCCCACGCCAAGGCCGTTGCGAACCTTGAGGCTCGCCGCGCCGCCGGCAAGGCCCCCCAGATCAACGCGTAAGCATTTCCCCCCGCTTTACTTAGAAAGGAATCACCACTGTGAAACAAACGCTTCCCTGGGAATCCGTCCCGCCCCCGATCTATACCGCGCAGGCGTTCAGGCCGCGCAAAAAATGGGTCACTGTCGGCGGCTGGGTGCTGGTCGTCTTCCTGCTCATCTACGGACTGTCGGCGCAGAGCCGCAATCCGCTGGTGGCGACCGTCTCGCTGATCTTTGCGCTGCTGTACACGCTGACGCTGCTGACCAAAAAGGACGCCGTGCTCACCAGCCGAGGCCTTGAGATCTTCTACAACATGCAGATCACCACGCACTACGATTTCTTCCCCTGGGAAAAGATCAATGCGATCGTGACTGAGGATCGTGGGCATGCCGAGTACGTCCGCCTGCACATCGGCTACAGCAGCATGGAAAAGGCGCTCTTCTTCAAGCGCTCCGAGGTGGACGCCATCTGCAAGTTCGCCAAGGCGAAGAACCCCGCCATCCGTGTGATGGATTACGACACCAGCCGGCCGGAAAAACCCGCGAAGCAGAAACGGCACAAGTGAATCCTGTCTCTTCAAAGCAGAGGACGCTCCGAACTTCGGAGCGTCCTTTTTTGCGCGGCTCTTTCCGCTTTTTTCTTGGCCCCCATATCCCGCCGGCTCACCTTTGTTAGCACTGCACCGCAATACTACAGCAGCATGATATGGTAATAACGCACAATAAAGAAATTTTTAACGCAGAAAAAACTATTGATTTTGCACAAATTTATGATATACTGTCTTCAGAACGATCCTGCGGGACGACCGCAGGCGGAGCGCTTTCCGCATTCGGGCAAATGCGGAAAGGTAAAGGGGCGCGCTCCGAAGTGTTTCTTGCAGCCGGCAGCCCGGTGCAGGCATCGGAGCTGCTGCCATCTTATTGAGAAAACTGAGAAAAGAGGACACCACCATGATCATGAATCCCACCGCGATCAAGCATGTCGTCGTTGACGGCCACAGCCTGACGCTCGAGTCCTTTGTCGCCATCGCGCGCTACAACGCGACCGTCGAGCTGGCTCCCTCCGCGCTGGAGGCCATGCAGAAGTCCCGCGCCCTTGCCGAAAAGATCGCCGCCGAGGGCCGCGTCGCTTACGGCATCACCACTGGCTTCGGCGAGTTCCAGAAGGTCGCCGTCCCCAAGGAGATGAGCAACCAGCTTTCCACCAACCTGATCCTCAGCCACTGTACCGCCGCCGGCGAGCCGTATGCCGACGAGATCGTCCGCGGCATGATGCTGCTGCGCGCCAACGCGCTCTGCGGCGGCGTGAGCGGCGTCCGTCCCCTGCTCGTCGAGATGCTGCTCGAGATGCTCAATAAGGGCGTGACCCCCGTCGTCCCGCAGAAGGGCTCCCTCGGCTCCTCCGGCGACCTGGCTCCTCTCGCTCACATGAC
>CAKTBC010000201.1 GCA_934533005.1 uncultured Oscillospiraceae bacterium
ACCGGCAATATCCTGCGCTCTGCCATCCACGATGGCACGAGCGTGGGACTCGCGGCCAAGTCGTACATCGACAAAGGTCAGCTCGTGCCGGACGACGTGATCATCGAGATCGTACAGGAACGTCTTGCGCAGAGCGACTGCGCCAACGGATTCATTCTCGACGGCATGCCCCGGACGATCCCTCAGGCGGAAGCGCTTATCGCCCACGGCATTGAGCTGGACGGCGTGCTCTCTCTCGAGGTTTCCGACGAGGACATCGTCGAGCGCATGGCGGGACGGCGTGTCTGCCCCCGCTGCGGCGCAACGTACCACGTCCGCGTGAACCCGCCGAAGCAGGAGGGTGTCTGTGACGCCTGCGGCACGGCGCTCATCGTCCGCCCGGACGACGCGCCCGAAACCGTGCGCGACCGCCTGCATGTTTACCACGAACAGACCGAACCGCTCAAGGGCTTTTACGAAAAGCTGGGGCTGCTCCGCACCGTGGAAAATGTCGGCAGCATCGAAGATGTGAGCCGCGAGATTTTCCGCTCTCTGGGGATCGGTGAATGATGATTACGATCAAATCACAGCGAGAGATCGAGCGGATGCGCGAAGCCGGAAAGATCACAGCGGCGGCCCGAAGCGTCGGGCGGCAGATGCTGCGAGACGGCGTAACCACCGAAGAGATCAACAAAGAGATCCATAAGTTCATCCTGTCCTGTGGAGCCACGCCGACATTTCTCGGCTACGGCGGCTTCCCGAAGAGCGCGTGCATTTCCGTGAACGACGAGGTCATCCACGGCATTCCCGGAAAGCGCATCGTGCGCAACGGAGACATCGTTTCCATCGACGTGGGAGCCACCTACAAGGGCTATGTGGGAGACTGTGCCGGCACCTTCCCGGTCGGGGAGGCATCGCCGGAGGCGCTGGAGCTCATCCGCATCACGCGGCAGAGCTTCTTTGAAGGGATCAAGTATGCCCGTGCGGGGTACCGCCTGTACGACATTTCCGCTGCGGTGCAGCAGTACGCGGAAAGCCACGGCTGCGGCGTTGTGCGCGACTATGTCGGCCACGGCATCGGCACTAAAATGCACGAGGATCCGGAAGTCCCGAACTATGTTCCCCCGCGGGGCGATCACAGAGCCAATCCCCGGCTCCTGCCCGGTATGACGTTGGCGATCGAGCCGATGATCAACGCCGGCGGACCGGCGGTGCGCGTGCTGTCCAACGACTGGACGGTTGTCACCGTGGACGGCACTCTGTCCGCCCATTATGAGAACACCATTCTCATCACAGACGGCGAGCCGGAAATCCTGACCATCGCCGACGACATTTAAGGAGGGACTTATATGGCGAAAGACGACGTTATCGAGCTGGAGGGCACGGTTGTGGAATCTCTGCCGAACACCTCTTTCCGGGTGGACATCGGCAACGGCCACACCATCCTTGCCCATATCTCCGGCAAGCTCCGCATGAATTTCATCCGCATCCTGCCCGGCGACAAGGTCACGGTACAGATGAG